>CAYMOC010000044.1:0-14694 GCA_964391965.1 uncultured Thermoplasmatales archaeon
GAAATAGATAAACTTTTATAAACAAAAAAATAAAAAAAGTTATTACTAATGATCTCATCAAAAAACAAAAAAATAAAAAAAATGAGGTGGTAGTTTTTTTAAAAAAAGTTAGAAAACCAAAAAAAACATTCATAATGATTTTTACATTAATCTTTCTAATTTTACCTTTTTTAAATGTCTCAGCTGAAATCCCGGATTATCAAATAAATACTTCTCCAGATTTACCTACTTCAGGATCATCAATTTCTTTTAATGTGTCATTCAATAATAGTTCCTTTATAGAAAAGGTACGATTACAATATCATGAGTGTAGTAAAGACTTTGTTTGTAGTAAAAACAAATATGTAACATTAAACCTTAGTGGTTCGAATAAATACACTGGAGAGATTGATTTAAGTGATAAAACTGCTATATATATGGAGTATCTTTTAGAAGTAACAATTAATGGCTCAGCAGAATCTAAAAAAAACTGGACAAAAATAACGCTTCAACCGGTTAATATTGAAAACATGTCTGATTCAGATAACAAAAAAGAATCACCGGGCATAAAATTTGCTATAATATTTCTTACTTTGCTATCAATAGCTTTTTATATTAAAAAGGTAAGAAAAAAATGATAATATTCCAAATTAAAAGACTAATAACACAGATTTCAGTATTTATATCAGTAAACTTAGGTGTATTTGGTTTTAAAACAGGTTTCTGTTTCCCTTTTTTTTATTGTCACTCCTGCCCCTCTGCTAGTGGAGCATGTCCTCTAAGAGCTATAGAGAAAGGAGTTTATGATAATAGTTTCAAATGGAAGCTTTTATTTTTTCCTTTACTAATAATAGGTTTCGTGGGAACTTTATCCGGACGAGCAGTATGTGGATGGGCGTGTCCGATTGGTTTACTTCAAAGAGCAACAGGTAAGTTTGCAAGAAAAATAAAAAAAACACGTTTAGGAAAAATTGTTTTTCCAAATAAAATAGATCAGTATCTTAGGTATTCTAAATACTTCGTTTTTATAGGTTTAGTTATACTTACTACATATTTTATAGGTTTTATGTTTACTGATATCTGCCCGGTGGGTGTTCTCACGGGGACTATCCCTATAATAATTTTAAACCCGGGTCAGTTTGTTCCTTCAGGATATTTTTTACCTGCATTAATTGTTTTAGTACTTTTTATTCTTTTGATACTTCTTGTAGAAAGAGGATGGTGTCGTTATTTCTGTCCTGTAGGTGCTATTCTAGCACCCTTTAACAAAATAAGTTTACTTTATGTGAACGTAGATGCTGAGAAATGTATTCATTGTAACAAATGTTCAGAAATATGTCCTATGGGTATAGATGTACCAAATATGAATAGAGATCCTGAATGCATAATGTGCGGGAAATGTGTAAACATTTGCCCTGAAAATGCGATTAGCTTTAAAATGAGCGGTATGAAATGATAAAAAATTTTTTTTTGATACAAATCGTCATACTACTATTCTTTACAGCAGGATTAACCGGAGTTGTTGTAAAAACAAATGTTTATGATGATGTAAAAAATGGAATTGTAGATGTATTATGTCTTAGTTGCATAAAACTACAGCCTAAAACTTCAGCAGATTTCACTTTTCAAACAGCTAACAATAAAGATCATCCAGAATTTGTAAAAGAAATCCTAAAAACAGAAGGACCAATCTTAATACAATATGGTGAAAGTGCATGTAAAGGCTGTGATCTAATGATAGAAAATGTAATGGAACCCTATTTTAATCTAACATTTCCCGAAAAAAAACCTAAATCATTTGAAACAAAAATAGAAAACAGAAATCTAAGCTTCTACTATATCTACATATTTGTTGATGATAACAAAAACAAAGTTCGTGAAGAATCCTATAAAATATATGACAAAGATAACATCGATGGTTTCCCAATGTTTACAATAATAACTCTGGAATATGATCACAGCGGAGACATTAAACCATACTATACAACACTATATGGTTTATTTAAAGGTGAAAACTACAAAAAAACAAAAGAAACCTTCACAACGCTTCTAAGTGAAAGCAGACAACTCTACGATAGAAATATAGCAGGATATAACTAACCTTTTTTTATTTTAAAGATATTTTTTTTCCTTTTTTGAGTGCTTCCACAGATTTCTCCTCAAACTCTCTAAGTTTTTCTTTATCAGATACAGCTTTTCGAGCTTTAACATTCTGATCCTTTATAGCCTGCTTAGCCTTACGATAACGTTCACGTCGCTCCCCTTTAATAGCCATAATCTTCGATTTCATCTCATAAGCCTTTTCATGATACTTCTGAGCCTCATTACGAATCTTGATGTACTCTTCATGTTTCTTATCAGCTTCAGCAATAGAAACCGAAAGCTCATTAACAAATTTCATATATTCATCATGTTTCTTCTGATTCTCACGATGAAACTTCATAACTTTTTCATGTTCCTCATCAGCTTTCTTAAAAAGCTCATCAATAGCGTTATCCTTATCTTCAATATCAATCTCAATTTTTTCCTGCTTAGAAAGCTCAGCTTCAGTTTTTTTGTATTCCTTTTCTTTCTCACGGATTTTATCAATAAGATCCCTTTCAGCACCTGCACTTAAAGGAGTAGTTTCCTGTTTATATTTAAGCATCTGAACATCTGCTTTAAGTTCCTCAACACGCATAGGAAGATTCCTGAAAAGAGCACCTCGTTTCTTACGTTTAGCCTCAATAAGTTTTTTAGCTTCTTCCTGAAGCTGATTCCTAATTTTTTTATGCTGTTTCATCTTCGAAACAAAATCATCACGTTCTTTCTTGGTCTTCTTCATCTTCTCGCGAACTTCTTTCTTTTCATCATTAAGCATATCGCGTTCTTCACGAAGACCCTTGGCCATATCATTAAGTTCATTTCTTTTTTCTATATAGGATTGAAATTTTTTTTCGGCACCACGAAGATCCTTGATTTCTTCCTTTTTCTTGTTTTTATCAACCATAAGAAAAACCTGCTGAAGCCTTTTTTTTAAAAAAAATGGAATAAATACTTTTTATAAAGCTTTTGTTGTAAATTTTAAGGTCTTTTATTGATTAACCTCAATATCAACCTCGTTTTTACCTTTTTCGGCTATCCAAGGTATCTCAATTTCAGCAAAGCCACCACGAGGGATATCAATGTTTTCCACTTTGTTTTTAACTTTACCGTTTACCTTCAAAACAACGTTAACATTCTTAGCAGCAACTCCGCCTTTGTTTTCAAGTTTAAAAGAAGTAGTGACCTTATCTCCTTCTCTAAAAGCACGAGGCCAATGAAACATACCAGAAATACGAAGCTCTGGTTTCTGATCAGAAATAGTTGTGATAATAGATAATTCCTCAATTTTTTGTTTTTCAATAGCTCTAACTGTGACCTTGACTTCAACCCAATCATCTGCTTCTACTAAATCAGATGGTTCTACAGTTAAATTAACAGATTTGAAACCTTTAGGTTCAACCATAACACTATCTTTGTCAAGAGCAATCATCCAGCCCTCTGAATCAGTTTTTCTTTCGACATTTATCTGATAATTCATTGTTCTATTAGATGGATTATGAACAGTAATTGTGTATTCGGCGGCTTCATCCGTTGAAATCTCACGAACACGGTCAACACAAATAACTTCCATATACTCTCTTTTTATTATTACTAAAGCAGCTATTACAAATATCAATACTATAAATATAACTATAAATAGTAAGAAGCCACCAGCGAAATCACCAAGAATTGAATCTAGTCCCATACTTTCAGCAGCATCCTGAAATACATTGTAAATCATTTCAAAAATACTAGGGTTTTTAACCTTAGTTGTAACATTAAAAACAAATGATTCCCCGCTTTCTTTAGATGTAACCGTAATCATCAAAACATTTTTTTCTAAGTTGGTATCATCAGGGACATTTACTTTTATATTAAAATCACGTTCTTCTTTTGCTTCAATTCCTTTGAAAGTTTCATCAGATAAACTAGCTTTCCAATCGCCTTTTGCAAACTTAACCGATAACTCATAGTCATCAATTTTTAAACCATTGTTGTTGTTCTCTAAACTAAAAGATAAACTATTTGTTTTCCCAGTTTCAACAAATCTAGTAGATAGATCACTGATTAAAACATCATAATCAACACCCTCATATGAAACTTCAGCTAGAAAACCAAGTTTATCTAAACCAGTTTTGCCACCTACTTCTAATTCTACATAGATAGAATCATCGTTTTCATATGCTTCCAAGTTTTCAAAGGTGTGGTTTACATAAAAAGGAATTAAGACATATCCATCTTTAGCAATATCGTAAGAATCATCGATTAATTCAATTTCCCAGTTACTACTTTCCTTTGAGGTGGTAATCTCTAATTCTTCTGCAAAATCACTGGATACATTTAAAATGAAAAACTCATTTTCTCCAGCTGCCATTGGATAAATATTTGGGAAATCTTCTGCACGATAATTTTTACCGTCACCTATCTGTATTCTATTTATTTTAATATTATCTGTATTTGCATATTCTAGAGTTAAAGAAGAAGGTGATTTTTCACTATTATACAATAATTTCAAATCACGGGTGAATCCAAGCATTCCTTCGTTTATTTCAGCTTTGATTTTTAATCTTAAATTATGATCATACTCTATTTCTTCATTTATTTCTCCGAAATCAAAAACTATTCTGTTTGATTTTAAAATAGTTGAACCAAAGCCTAACTCATATTCTTCAGAGGTTCTAATAAGCTCTTCATTATTGCCTCTTACATCATATAATTCTGCAAATAGGTTTATTTTTTCTCTTTTAAGTAATTGAATATCATAATAATTGATGTAAACATTTGCTTGAGCCTTCTTAATAATTTTACTTCTTTCCAAATCTTTTACAGTTGTCCAAGAACCATCGCCTTCTGATAAATCTATTTTTTCTTGTTCTCCATTAAAATTATTAGACGTCTGCAACTTGTTACCTTCATGTAAAAAATATTCAACTGTGTCAGTACCGCTGACATCTGAAGGTAAAGTAACGTGTGAAGGATATTCACTAGAACCATAAATAAATGATGCTACAGATAAATCATGTAATAAATCATAAAAAAAGTCTGAATTTCCTCCTTCCAAAGAAAGACTTTCTGTAAAATTTTTAATTGATGAACCAATAGATTCTAAGCTTGGCACGCTCATTAAAGCATCTGCGATTGAATCTGCTAATTGTATGATTATTTCAACTAAATCAGAGAAAATTGTTGTATTCATATCTAATTGTTCCAGTAAAAAATCTATTGGTTTAGATTCTCCAGGAATCAATTCAATTGTGAACTCTAAAATATCTCCTTCTTCCACTACAAATGATTCATTTGGCATCGCTAGAATGTTTTGACTATTTACCTCATTTAAAGGATCATAAGTTATAATGTCTTTTTTTGAGGCAAGTTCTTCACCATCTCTTGAGACACTTACCTTAATTTTATCATCAAAACCTTCTGGCATCATTGGTATCATTTCATCTACCTTTGATGCTAAACGTGAAAAAACATAGTTAGAATGATAAATATTAAAATCAAATTCTCCATTTAGAACTTCTGTTTCTGTTATTTTATATTTTTCAGTAATTTTAAGTGGATTTGGTAGATTTAGGTCTTGGCTGATATCTTGATCTATAAGTTCAGATATAATATCAATCATTGCGTCTAAATCAAGATCTTCTTCAGATTCCAAACCAAACTCTGTTAAATCAATATCTCCATATTCCAAAACAATATTTGGAATTTCGTTAATAAACCATAAGAAAACCCAATGCAGAGTATCTTTAAATTCTCCATGACCAAGTATTCTTGGAGGAAACGAAAGTTCATCATCTCCAGTAGGTGAATCCAAAGACATCTCTGGTTTATATCTGAAACCAGTTTCTATCAATTCTTCGAAAACTTCTACAAAACTAAAAAATGTCTCAATATCTGTACTCTCTGCAGATATATTTAAATCGCTAAATATATCAATTAAATCAGATAACAAATCAGTTTTAACAATTGTATCATTTACAAAATATAGCTTTGTTCCTGAACTATTTAAGAATGAATCTTGTGCTTTTACTTTTTCACTGTTTACAAAAACTACTGAGAGTAAACTTAGAATAAAGATTAAAGTGATGAAGTATGCTCTGAATTTCCTATTGTGTATCATGTGGTTTCTTCACCTACATAAGATAATTTCGGGTCATTAATATATAAATCTTTGTTTACAAGAGTTACCATTTTATTTTTTACCTGCTTTTCCGTCATTTTTTTATATGGCCCCTATAGTTAATAATATATTTAATATTTAATAAATATTTTGCCTATAAATACCTTTTATATTAATAATAACATGAAAATTTAGTAAAATAGACAGATATAAGCATTTTTTGATAAAAAATAAATACACCTAAAACCATCTTACGAATAGCAAAAAAAGATCTTATTAGATTTTTTTGAAGGTGGTCAATGAGGCAAAAAACAAACAAAAGAGGGATACTTAATTATTTAACAATTATACTATTATCTTTCCTGTTAATCTTGACTTTATCAACAATATGTGTACAAGCTGCAGAAAAACCAACATTGGAAATCAATAGAGACGATTGGATCGTAGAACCAAATGAACAATTCTCAGTAACTGTTACAGATCAAAATGGTACAAAAATACAAGACGCCGAAGTTACAATAGATAACGGCATGAAAGAAATCGAAACAAACTCAAATGGAGTCGCATATCTTATAGCTCCATCAAAAGAAGGAAGATATCAAATAGTTGCAACAAAAAACGGTTATTCTCCATTTAAAGGCGAAATCAGAGTAGATGCTGGCCCTCCATTTTGGGAGACAACCACATTTCCAATCATATTAGGCGGAATATGTTTAATCGGTGCAATAATATTTGTCTACTTTAGAGAAAAAAGATCAATTTATAACAGAGCAACACAAATATCAAAAGACAATATTTTACAAAAATATGCAACATCACAAAACAATACAACTAATAAAGAACAACCAACACAGACAAAAAATCAGTCAAATTTTAATGAAAATAAAAAAGATATTTATCAAAATCCTTATCATCCTAAACCAATACGTTCAACACATGAAAATGATTCAAAAGTAGAAGAAATACGTATCCGACGTCCTCACAAAGAACGAGAAGTGGTATCAGTTGAAAAAGAAAAAGATGTAGCTGAAAAAGTTGTTCAGGATGCAAAAATGAAAAAACGAGATGATGACTGGTTCCAAGGAAACGAAGATGCTAAATATGAAATCGGAAAAATAACTGGCGAGGTTGATGAAGAACAAATAGATAAATGGTTCGAAGGCTATGATAACCTTAAAGAAAAAATCGATGAAAAAGTAAAAAAAGATAAGAAAAAACGAAAAAAAGATGAAGAAGACTAATCTTTTTTGTTAATTTTTAAGTTTAACATCTGTTTTATAGAAATCATTTGGAACAAAAGATTTTTTAAAAACTTTTTTTGCTTCATCAAGAATCTCATTATGATTATTATAACGAGGGCTGATATGAGTTAAAAAAAGTTTTTTAACATCAGCGTTTTTTGCAATTTTAGCTGCTTGCAACGCTGTCGAATGACCATATTTGTTAGCATCTTTTATATCTGAGTTAAAAGTAGCTTCATGGATTAAAACATCAGCGTTTTTCGCATGTTTAAGCGTATTATCGCAGGGTTTTGTATCACCTGAAATAACTATTTTTCTACCCTGTCGTGGTGGACCTAGTACCATATCTGGTGTAATTTTTTCCCCATTTTCAAGAGTTACAGTATTACCTTTCTGTAATCTACTAAACATGGGTCCTTCAGGTACACCAAGTTTTAAAGCCTCTGGTTTATCAAACCTGCCAGGTCTTTTGTTTTCCTCGTAAACAAAACCAAAAGCTGGAATATTATGATCAACCTGAAAAGGTTTTATCTTATAATCTTTGAAATCAATTTCCTCCTGGTTTTCAAATTCATGAATGATAATCTGATAATTTGGTTTAAAATAACCAAGAGTAAGTAACCTGGTACCCAGTTCTATCATACCAGCCGGACCATAGATATGAAGAGGTTTCTCCCGGTCATTAAGCTGCATAGTTTGAATTAGACCTGGTAGACCTAGAAAGTGGTCTCCATGAAAATGAGAAATAAAAATCTTATCAATCTGCATATAACTAAGATTTGATTTCTGAAACTGACGCTGAGTCCCTTCTCCGCAATCAAACAATGTTATCTCACTTTCTCTTTTAATAGCAATAGATGTAACATTACGTTTAACAGTAGGCCAACTACCACCAGTTCCAAGAAATATAATACTAAGCTGTGTCATTTTTTACAATTATTCCAAATAAGGGAAAAACAAAGTTAATCTAAAAGTGTTATGGTCAATCTTTTTTTCTAAAAACTAAAAAATAACGTGTCAGACTACGATGAACTCTAAAACTAAACATTTTCTCAAAATTTAAATATTTTTTTCCAACTTCTACTATTTTTTTATCAGGAACACCAACAACAGCAACACCATTTACTTTTAGAATTTTTGAAATTTTTTTAAAAGCTCTGTCATACAGAATTAAACGATCCTCTCCTTTAGTAGTAGCAGCTTTACCATAAGGCATATCAGTAACAACACGTTCAACGTTTTCTACAAAATTATCAATTTCTCCAATATCGGAAACAAACAACTGATAATCTTTTATTTTAAAAAAATCAAGGGTTTCCCTGCATCCTTTAATCATTTTTTCTTCGATATCACTTCCCTTTATTTTAAAACCCATTAGACCTGCCTCTATTAGAAAACCACCAGTTCCACAAAAAGGATCAAACAATACTTCATCTTTTTTTAATCCTGAAATATTTACCAGAGCTCTTGCTAGACGAGGATGTAATGTTATCGGTGAAAAAAAAGGTCTATCCTGAACTTTTCTTTTTTCAAAAACAGATCTATCCACAACAGTTTTTTTGATGCCCACATAAATTTTTTCATCTGTTATAAGAGCACGAATTTCAATATCCGGATGTGATAAATCAACACCATGGTTTTTTGTGAAAACATCCGCAAGAATTCTGACAACTTCTTGGGAATTAATATTTTCTGAGCGATTCCTGTATTTAACTGCAACAGAACCTTTAGGGATATCATTGTTATTTCTTGCTTTTTCTTCTAAATCCTTTAATTCAACACTACTTGAAAAAAGATATCTGTTTATCACAAAACTCTGAGTAAGCCTACTTGAAATTTTTTTTAACTTATTTTTGATTTTATCATTTGTTTCTATTAACAAAAAATCTTTAGAGTATTCTAAAACATCATACTCGATTTCCTCTGAACAAAGAACCTGTTTTATCTCTTCTGATGAAAGAATACTATTATCTTTAGATAATTCAAAAAAATATTTATTCTTCATTTTTTTAAAAAATTAAAAAATTATGATATTTATTAAGTTTTTATTCTTCTTTTTTCATAGTGGATTGTAAGCATTTGCTCATGCTTTGTTGAGCTTCAAGTCCAAAAACCATAGGTGCATCATCTGCCCATTTTCCAAATGCTTCAACAAGATCTTCAACTGATGCCTGATCCTTTGTAGACCAGCTATCTTGATCTAATTCTTCATTATCTATAAATGCTTTGAATCTTTTAGCGCCTTCATCAGTTACAAAAATATTAAAAGTTGATTGTTTTCCATCTTGATCCTGTTTATAGAAAACACAGCTTTTTGAGCTTGATTGATATATTCCATATTTATTAGCCATAAATAATTATACCCTCCATTCTAAACTAATCTTCTTAAAAATTATTATGTGTTTATACTTTTTAATAATAACTGATAAAACATATTAACTAAAAATTCTTTTTTTCGTAAAAAATCATAATTTTATTAAATATAACTTTGTTTCTTTTTTCTAAACTTGGGGTTTTTTAATGTCGGATAGACCATCTTATGATGAATATTTCATGGAAATGGCGCATGTTGTATCGAAAAGAAGTACCTGCCTTAGAAGAAAAGTAGGTGCTATTCTTGTTAAAAACAAACATATTCTTAGCACAGGATATAATGGTGCTCCTAAAGGTTTAAAACATTGTGAAGAAGTAGGTTGTATTAGAACAAAGTTGAATGTTCCTTCTGGTCAGAGACATGAACTTTGTCGTGGTTTACATGCCGAACAGAATGCGATAATTCAAGCAGCTGTTTTTGGTGTTTCTATTGTTGATTCGACTCTTTATTGTACAAATACTCCTTGTGTTGTTTGTGTTAAAATGTTAATAAATGCAGGTGTACAAGAAATTGTTTTTTCTGGTGATTATCCGGATGAACTTGCAAAAAAAATGCTTAAGGAGAGCAGGATTAAAATTAGGAAATTTTAATAATTTCAAAAATAATCGAAGTTTGAAAAAATGAGAAAAATATAAATACTCATGAATGATTAAACATAGATGAGGAGACATGAAGAGGAAGAACTCACTCGTTTTAGATGAAGAAGATGACAAAGCCGTAGAGCTTTTCACGGAGCTTGGGATGCCTAAAAATCTTGCGAAAACATTGATGTACATTTCACAAGTTGAAGAGTGCAGATCTGCAGATGTCGAACAAGGTGCAGATCTCCGACAACCAGAAGTAAGTGTAGCAATGCAAGAACTCCGAAGGAGAGGATGGGCGAAAAAACGCGACCTAAAAAAGAAAGGAAAAGGACGTCCAGTTCATCTGTATAAACTTACAAAACCTTTACCAAGAATCCTAGAAAGCTTTGAGGACGAGAAGATGAAACAGGTTGAAACTATCAAAAATGACCTGGATGATCTTCATGGTTTAATACAGAAATATAAAAAATAATATTCTGTATAATATATCAAAGTCTAAAACGTCCGAAAGTTAAATATTATTCATTTAATAAAAATAATTTTCTACTTTTTTTCTAGTTATTTTTATATTTATAGAATACCCATTTCAAAAAAAAATTTGCAGAGGGATATATAAAATTTGAAAAAAAGAGTACAAAAAATTTTTGAAAATCATGATGAAAACCTTGAAGCAATTTTAATAAAAAACTCATCAGAACCATCTATTGATAGTAACTTTTTTTATACAACTGGACTCAAAAAAGGTTTGTTTGAAAACTCTGTAGCAGTACTTTTACCAGATGGATCTATAGATCTTATAGTTCCAAGTCTTGAAGAGGAAAGTGCAAAAAAAGCTGTAGAATCTAACATTTGTGTTTATTCAACTAGAAATGAGTTTATTGAAAATTTAAAAAATTCTTTAAAGAAATACAAAAAAATTGGTTTAAATTTTAGCTCTATATCATATAATGATTTTAAAAATTTTGAAGAATTATTTTCTGATGCAGAATTTTTTGATGTAGACGAAAGCTTTAGTAAAACCCGCATAGTAAAAGATGAAAAAGAAATATTTTTTATTAAAAAAGCAGCAGAAATTGTTGATCGAGTAGTAGAAAAAATCCCCGAAATTGTAAACAAGGGTATTCATGAGTTTGAGTTAGCTAGTGAAATGGAATATCTGATGGGAAAATATGGATCAGATAGACCTGCTTTTGAAACGATTTCTTCTTTCGGATCAAATACTGCTGAACCACATTATACTCATGGTAAAAAAAAGATTTCTGATGGTGATTTTGTTTTATGTGATTTTGGTGCAAATTATATGAAATATAATTCAGATATCACCCGGACTTTTATTTTTGGAAATATCTCTAAAAAACAAAAAAAGATTTATGAAACCGTGAGACGCGCTCAAAAAATTGGTTTAGAAAAAATAAAACCTGGTATTAGAGCTTCAGAAATTCATGATGCAGTTTTTGATTTTATACAAAAAAGTTCCTTTAAAGATTGTTTTATTCATTCAACAGGTCACTCTCTGGGTTTAGATGTTCATGATCCTGGTTTATCGATTAATTCTGAATGTGATATTGTTCTTGAGGAAAACATGGTTTTCACTGTTGAACCTGGTGTTTACCTACCTGGTTTCGGTGGTGTTAGAATAGAGGATGATATTCGTGTTATAAGTGATGGGTTTGAGTTTTTAACTAAATCTGATAAAGATATGCTGATTATCTGAAAAAACTTTGTATTCTAATCAAGCTTTTTTTTCCATTACCTTTTTAATAGTATTTTTTATACTTTGTTCTGAGTGGTGTTTTTATGAGTTGGTATGAAGATGCTGAGTTTATTAAGAAACAGGCTATATTAAACAATGAATTTTACAGCAGATCGCTTCCTATGATAGCTAGTGAAAATGTGTTATCTCCTATGGTTAAAGAAATGTTGGTTACAGATTTTCATGGTCGTTATGCAGAGGGGACTCCAGGTAACCGTTATTATGAAGGCTGTCAGTATTTCGATAAAGTAGAAGAAAAAGCTATAGAACTTGCTAAAAAACTTTTTAACTGTAATTATGCAGATGTTCGGCCTACTGCTGGTACTACTGCTAATATGGCGGTTTTAAAAGCCCTTATTAAACCTGGTGAAACTGCAACAGTTCTTGATCTTGCTAATGGAGCTCATATTAGTTTTGGTAAATGGGGAGCTGCGGCTTTACGTGGTATTAATCTGGTTTCTTATCCTTTCAGAAACGATATTATGAATATTGATATAGATGGAGCAGTAAAACTTATTAAAAAAACTAAACCAAAGGTTTGCTTGAATGGTCGTTCTGTTTTCTTGTTTCCTAGTCCTATAAAGGAACTTGCTGAAGCAGCTCATGATGTTGGAGCGTATCTTGTGTATGATGCAGCGCATGTATTGGGTCTTATTGCGGGTAAACAATTTCAGGATCCACTTCGTGAAGGGGCTGATGTTATGACAGGTAGCACTCATAAAACTCTACCAGGTCCACAGGGTGGCATGGTTATATCTGATCATAAAGGAGAGACTAAAGAAGATAAATCATTTCTGATGAGACTTAACTTTGGAGTATTCCCTGGTGTTACATCCTCATATCATTTACATCATGTAGCTGGTAAAGCAATTGCTTATGCAGAACATCTAGAATTCGGAGAGGAATATGCGAAGCAGACGATAAAAAATGCTAAAAGTCTAGCTCAAGCACTTTATGAACGAGGTTTCAAAGTATTTGGAGAATCGCTTGGGTTTACAGAATCTCATCAGATACTTATGGCTGTAGGGCAAGGTAAAGGAAAAGAGGCTTCTTCTAAACTAGTCAACGCGGGTATTGTGACAAATATGAACACTATTCCTGGTGATAAAGATCCAATGAACCCTTCTGGACTAAGACTTGGCACGCCTGAATTAACACGTATTGGTATGAAAGAAAACGATATGCAGGATATCGCAGATTTCTACATACGGATCTTAGAAAACAATGAAAACCCTGAAAATGTAGCAGAAGATGTCGCTGAATTCAGAAAAAACTTCCAAGAAATACATTACTGTTTCAAAGAAGGATTCAAGGGATACGAATACCTTGAAATATACTAATTTTTTTCTTTTATTTATGATAATATCTATAACTGGAACACCTGGAACTGGTAAAACCTCTGTTTCAGAGAAACTCAAAAAAAAGGGTTACAAGGTTGTTGATCTAAATAAATTTTGTAAAGAAAAAAATTTTTTTGAAGGATTTGATCAAAAAAGAGATTCAAGGATAATAAATATTGAAAAATTAGATGATTATTTCTCAGAAAATCAACCTGAAAATGATATCTGGATACTTGACTCACATGTTTCCCATTTGTTAAAAAGTGTCGACAAAGTTTTTTTACTTAGATGTCATCCAGATGAACTTGAAAACCGTTTAAAGGAAAAAAAATGGAAAAAAGAAAAAGTTGAAGAAAACCTTGAAGCTGAAATACTTGATATAATACTATGTGAAACCTTAGATATTCATAATAAAAAAAATGTGTTTGAGATTGATGCCACGAAAAAAGATATATCTGAGGTTTCTGAGATTATAATTGATAAAATAAAAAATCATTTTAAAATTGATTATATATATGAACCGGGTCATATTGATTGGTCTGAAGAATTATTAAAAAGAAATAAATAATGAAGTATAAAGGTGGAATATGGTTTTAGATAAACAACGAGATAATATTGATCCTTTGCTTTCAAGACTATCTAAACCATTTCTTAAAATCAATCCTGATGTTTTAACTTGGAGTTCTGTTGTTTGTGCGGCAGTTGCTGGTTTATTATTTTATTATTCTAGTCCTGAAAAAGAGCTTCAGAATTTTTTCTTGTATGGAGCTGTTTTGTTTGTTTTCTTAAATGGTTTTCTTGATGCTGTTGATGGAAAAGTTGCAAAACTTACTGGTCAAGCATCAAAACGCGGGGATTTTCTTGATCATGCTCTTGATCGTTATGCTGATATTTTTATGGTTGGTGGTTTGGCTCTTAGCGCGTGGAATAGTCATCCTAGTGTTGGTCTTCTTGCTATTATTGGTATGTTGATGACGAGTTACATGGGTACTCAGTCACAGGCGGTTGGTGCAAGAAGAGATTATTCTGGTCTTCTTGGAAGAGCTGATCGTATTGTTTTACTTTTAGTTTTTCCTGTTATTCAGCATATCTTGCTTCATTATAGTTTTGAACTTCCGCTTAGTATTTCTTTGTTAGAATGGGTTTTGATTTATTTTGCTGTTATTGGAAATATTACTGCTGCTCAAAGATTTATAAGTACATTGTTTTCTTTTAAAAAATAGTATTTTTTTTTTT
>CAYMOC010000045.1:0-14217 GCA_964391965.1 uncultured Thermoplasmatales archaeon
ACGAACTACCAAGACTACAATCAACACACAGAAAAGCAATGAGCTTTTTTCAAAATGTAGATAAAACAGATTTAGATGCCTGTGTAGATGCAATTGAAGAAGAAGATACAAGAATAAAATTCAATAGAGCATTCAAAGAATTTTCAAAAATGATGGATATAGTACTACCAGATCCAAAAGCAAATCCATATAAAGAAGATCTCAAAAAACTAGGAAAAATCTATGCGAAAGCCAAAAACAGATATATGGACGACAGCATGAATCTAACTGGCTGTGGGGAAAAAGTAAAAGAAATCATAAGAAAACACATCACATCATCAGGAATAAACATTCTAAACCAAAAACCAGTATCAATAACAAACAAAGAAGAATTCGACCAAGAAGTAGAAACAGCACAAACACCAAAAAGAAAAATGAGTATCATGGAACACAAAATCAAACATGAAATATCAGAAAGAAGAACAGAAGATCCACCATTTTACAATTCTCTTCATAAAAAAATAGAGGAACTAATCCAAAAATATAGAAACAAAAGATTATCTGAAAAAGAAATGATACATGAATACTGGAAGATAATAGATGCAATAAGAAATAGAGAACAACAAGCAGAAGAACTAGGATTTGAAGATACAAGCCAACTATCATTTTATCATACATTAAACCAAGCATTCACACCAGCTATAAAAGGAGGAATCCTATCAGAAGACTCAGATATACCAGATAAAGAAGAACTAAAAAAGATAACAAAAGAAATAGTACAAAAAATAAACAAAGAACTAGTAGTAGACTGGAAAAACAAAATCAAAATACAGAAAAAAATTAGAAAACAAATCAAACTCTACCTATACAGCAGATATGATATAAAAATACCAAAAGAAAAAATGGATCAACTCGTCACACAAATTCTTGAATTAGCACGAAGGTGGTACTAAAAATGCAACAAATACAGATAGGAAAAATAAATGTTCCATATGAAATATCATCTGCTCCCAAAAGAAAAACAATGGCATTACAAATAAACACCTTTGGAGAACTAAAAATCAAAACACCACCAAATAAAAATCAGGAAGATATACACAAATTTTTAGATAAAAAAAAGAACTGGATAATAAAAAAACTACAAACAATAAAAGAACAACAAAAAACACCAAAAACAAAAGAATTTTTCAGCGGAGAAAAACTCCTCTACAACGGAAGAAGATACAGACTCAAAGTAAAAAATAAAGATACAAAAAATCTTAATTTTAAATTAAAACAAGGAAAATTCGTTCTAGAAACTACTAAAAACACAAATGAACAGAATATAAGAGATGAAGTAACCAATTGGTATATACAAAAAGCAAAAGAAAATCTAACACCAAGAATAAAAAAATACTCCAATGAACTAAACGTAAAAATAGACAATATAAAGATAAAAGAAACAAAAAATAACTGGGGAGAAAACCGAAAAAATACCATTATAATAAACTGGCGAATAATAATGGCTCCAACCAATATTCAAGATTACATAATAGTACATGAACTAACACATCTAAAAGAAGGAAAACATACCACAAACTTCTGGAATATAGTTGGAACAATACTCCCAGACTACGAAAAAAGAATAAAATGGCTAAAAACAAACGGCAATCAATTATATTTCTAAAAATATAAATTAATACTTTTAATCACCTCTCTTGACAACATATTTATAACACATTTGATGATTTGAAAATGAGATGTTAATTAACAGACAAAAATGTCTATATTACTTTCTTGAAAATACAAACGAATGCTCAAAATTAAACTTAGCAAAAATATTCTTTACGATATCAAAAGAAAGCAACATCAATCAAAATTTCAAATTTTACAATTTTTTACCATATAAATTTGGCCCCTACTCATTCGAATTATTTCATGATCTTGAAAAATTAGAAAAAGAAAACGTCATAAAAACAGATGAAAAACAAATAAAATTTTTAGGTAAAAAAAATAAAATAAACATTCCAAAAAAAATTTCAAAAAATGTGGATCATTTCATAAAGAACTTTTCAAAAATGAATGAAAAGGAATTAATAAACTATGTTTACAACAGATATCCTGAATACACAATTTTTAGTAAAATCGAAAAAAGAAAAAAATATATTCGAGATCAAAAAGGTATTTATACCATTGGATATGAAGGAAAATCAATAGATGACTTTTTGAATGAATTAATCCAAAACAAGGTTGAATATCTCATTGATGTAAGAAAAAATCCATGGAGCATGAAATTTGGATATAAAAAATATCAATTAAAATCATTAACTGATAAAATAAACATAAAATACAAAAACATGTCAGAATTAGGGATAATTAGTGAAAAAAGAAAGGACCTTAATACCAAAAAAGACTACAAGAAATTACTTGAAGAATACTCTAAAAATTTAATACATAAAGATAATGAAATAAATTTTTTGAAAAAATTAGCTGAAAAACATAAAACAGCATTGATGTGTTTTGAAAAAGATCCTGAAATATGTCATAGACGAATTCTTGGAGAAAAATTAATAAACATAGGTGCTGAGGTGACGCTAAATTAGCTGGGAAAAAAAGAATGTAACCGTTATAACAAAAGCTTATCCTGAAAAAAGCAGAAAACATGGAACTGTAGCATGTACCGCAGGAATAACAGATGATAACAAAATCATACGTATGTATCCGATAGATATGAGGCATTTTACAGGAAAAAATAAAATTTCAAAATTTGATGTTTTAGAAGTCGAATGCAAAAAGGATAATGATAAATTAGGCCGGAAAGAAAGTTATAAAGTAAGATCGAATACTATCGAACTTTTAAACAAAGATCTAAGTAAACCAAAACCTAAATGGAAAAAAAGAAATCAGATCATTTTACCAAGTTTATCAAATTCTATCCAAGAACTTAAAGATTCATATGAAGAAGATAAAACTTCTATTGGAATTATCAAACCAACAGAATTAATAGATTTCATAAAAACAGATAAATTAAAAATTTTTGAAAAGGAAGGATGGTCTTTTACTAAAACATTAGATGGAAGAAAAATCCCTAATGTCACCAAGATACCACATATCTTTAAATATAAATTTAAATGTAAATGTTGTCAAGACAAAATACATGAAATGCAGTGCGAAGATTGGGAGCTTTTCGAATCTTATAGAAGCTGGGGAAGAAAATACAAAGACCCAGTAGTTCTTTGGGATAAGCTATATTATAGATTTTTTGAATGGATGAAAGAAGATCGTGATCTCTATCTAATCATGGGTATGTATTCACAATATCCAACATGGTTTATTATTGGATTGTACTATCCTCCTAAAAACATAAGATAAAAAATTAAATGGTTTGCAGAAACCCTTCCTTTCTTAAACTGCTATAAGAATTTTTACCAATTATTACATGATCAACAATTTTTATACCTAATATATTACCAGATTCTGATAGCTTTTTTGTAATATTTTTATCTTCGTTACTCGGATTAGAGTTTCCACTAGGATGATTATGTACCAAAATAATAGAATTAGCACTAGCTTTAACAGCAGGGTTAAAAACCTCACGAGGATGAACCAAAGAAGAATTCAAAGTACCTACAGAAATTTCTCTCTTACCAATTATATGATTTTTTGTATCAAGAAGCAAAGCATAAAAAAATTCTTTTTTCTTATTAGAAACTTCGTCAACAAAATGATTATAGACATCCTCAGCAGTTTTAATCCTAGTCTTAAAACCATTCCTTTTTAACCTATTCGTCCTTCTAAAAATCTCATACATAGCCTGAATCTTCATTGCTTTAACCTGATCCTTCGACTCTTTTTTAAGCTCATGAAAAGATAAATCTGATAATTTATCAAAATTATATTTTTTAAGCATTCTATTAGCAAGATCAACAGCATTCTCCGTAGTATTTCCTCTACCTAGAACCACAGCTAAAAGTTCAGCATCACTAAGATTAGAAACCCCTTTTCTTTTCAAACGCCATCCAGGTCGGTTAAACCAAGGAATATCCTTAATTTTCATAGAAAAATAATATATTAAGATTATTTTAAAATTTTACCCCTAAAAACCTGCTAGGTATGTCTATATACCCATACATTTTTGTTAAATCTATAAAAAAATCATATTTGTAAGGGTAAAGATTTCATTTTATAAACCAAGGCATTTAGGTTATTAGCTAATTAACTAATAAGCTAATTAATATGGATTAATATTAAATACTTATTAACTTGTTACTAATATTGATATAAATGTCAGAAATAAAAGGTTTCAAACACGAGCATTCTCCAACTTTAAACACAGTCTTAATGGTTGAAGAAACTTTACAAAATATGGATAAAAGTATTTTCACAATAGCAGATATAAAGAAGAAGCTACCGAGAAAAGTAAATCATAATACATTAAAAATTATTTTGTCTTATCTTGAACATTCAAATAAAATACATGTTTCTATAAAAGGAATTAGCTGGATACATAACAAAAGTTCAAACTTACGTAAAGAAAATTCTGAAGGACATGAATTATAGAATAAAAAAAATCAAATCATCAGATATAAAATTATGAGTTAAACTAGATAGATATACCTACATTCTCTTCAATTATATTACATATAGGTATCATTTTTCAAATTATATTTCACAGGTATATCTGTTATATAGAACAATCCAATTCGTTCTAAAAACTCTGGTTTAGGAGAAATTTTGATAGGTAAAAAAGAATCATATGTCTCTTCAGAGATCATATAAAGGATCTGGGCTGAATCACTGATACCAATCGATTTTTGTTTCCATTTTTTATCATTTTCATCAAACACCATCTCAGGTTCAAACCAAATATCCTCCCAATAATCCATGAGATCAGCAATTTCCTTTTCGGTTAAATTTGTATTATTAAGAACATCTCTTACAAGTGAATAATTAAAACAATCTGTATTAAGGATCTTTGTTTTGGTAATAAAAACACTTTCACCAGGTTCAAGTTTTTCAATAAAAATATTATTTCTCATAACAAAAGGTCTTATATAAGCCTCAATTTCAGCTGGCTCTATATAACCCCTAGGTATAACTGGAGACTCTATCGGATCAGTGTTATTACTATTTTTCATAGCCCAACTTCCTATAGTAGTGTAGCAATAATTAAGGAATATATTTGACAAAGGATAATCAGCATTATTTTTTATATAATACGAGATATTAGAACCATTAACATAAACAAATGCGCTTATTGGTTGAGAACAATTAATTTTTCCTTCATAGAAAAGATAATCAAAAATACTTCCATTTTCTAAAAATATTTTATTATCGACCAATGAAAAAGTCCATCGAATTTTATTACCAGCTATTTTTGCCTGAGGGATGGTTATTAAATCTTCACTTATTTCAACTTCAACAGTAACATAAGAAAGATTATTTTTATTATGAAAATATATTACAGGTTTTAAAGGACGAATGCCATTATCAGGTGGTTCAAATGATTTATCATTATCACCTGGATTTAATAAATAAGTAAAATTACTGTTATATTTTTGATAAAAAACACCCCATTCATTAACTCTAAAATCCTCTAAAAAATCCTGATCTTTTTTAGAAAAATTAATCTCATTAATAGGGGGTAAAATACTATCTTTAACATCATTATTTTCTTTAACAAAAACATTATTAAAAGCAGCAAAAGCAACTCCGCCGACTAACAAGGTTAAAAAAAATATCGAAGCAATAATTTTCCAAGTTCTTTCCATAATCTACCACTTAGAAGTATATATTTGTTAAAAATAGTATATATAAACCAGGATTTCGTTCGGAAAAAACCAAATAAAAAAATACCTGCTAGATCTGCCTACAATATATTACACAAAACTTTAAATTTTTAATAAAACAAAATATTTTGTTACAAAACTAATGGGCCCCCTGAGATTTGAACTCAGGTCTATACCACCCCAAGGTACAAGGATGCCAAGCTACCCTAAGGGCCCAAAAAAACTAAATCTTGAATTCAATTTTTAATACAAAAAACTATCCAAAAAAAACATATTATTCACTGAAGTGTGGCATGTCGACTACGCATATCTTCTTCTGTTTCATTTTTACGTTCCAAAAGATCAGCTACAAAACCATCCAATAGGATCCAGACACTAGCCTCAAAAAGTGTACCAAGAGGGGCAAGATTACATCGTTTTTCTTCATCATCACATTCAAGAGAAATATAAAGAGTAACATCTGCAAAATGAGCTATCTCAGAATCTTTTTTTGCTGTAATAGAAACAACACGTGCACCAAGATTATCTGCTATTTCAGCTGTCATAACAGCTGGAATTGTTTCTCCTGAACCCGAAACAATGATTACAAGATCATCTTTTTGAACTGGACTAGTAATTGTTTCACCTATCACAAAAGTCTGAAAACCCAGATGAACAAGCCTTATAGCAAAAGCTTTAGCTACAAGACCAGAACGTCCTGCTCCATAAACAAAAACTCGATTAGATTTAAAAAACAGTTCTTCTACTTTTTTTATATCATCTCGATCAACCGTTGAAAGAATTCTTTTAATTTCTTTTTGGATAAAACCTATTGATCGATCGAAACACATAAATTAAACAAAACTCCAAGGGTTAAAAGTAAACAAACAACTATTTTTTCTCTTCCTCATCTTCTTTTTCTTCTTTTTCCTCTTTTTCTCTACCAATTATCTCAGAAAGATCACGATAATCAGCGGCTTCCTTTTCAGTTCGTTTCATAATAGCCTTTTCAACCTGTAAACGAAGATAAATAGCATCATGCTCCACAAGAGGAGACTCAGAAATAAAAGTTACATCATAATCATTATCCAAAATAAGATTAATCAAAGGATTCAAAGGCATATCACCCTTTTTAATAGGTATATGATAAAACTCGTTACCATCTTCGTATAAAACACCGGTGATATGTATCAAAATATTATCAAGTTTAAAATCTAAAACTTTGTTGAAAACTTCTTCAAAATCCTCCCGTGTTGTAAGACCGCCATCAGAACGAGCATGCATATGACCAAGACCCATCAAAGGTATAACACCAGCAACATTTTTACTAATCTCAACTATTTCATCAAAACTTCCAAAAACCTTCCGTTTACCCATAGGCTCAAGACCAATTTTAACATCATAACCCTTATCATTAATTGAATCCATAAGTTTACTACAGTTTTTACTAATCTTATCAATAGTTTCTTTAGGATTATCATCGCCATAATAACCTGGATGAACAACAACTGTTTTAGCTCCCATCTTATCAGCTAGTTCAGCAGAAAACAAGATCTTCTCACTACTAAGATCCACTTCTTCCTTATCACCAGCTAAGTTAATATAATAAGGTGCATGAACAGTAAGATTAATATCAAAATCATCAGCATAATTTTTTATAAATTCAGCTTCTTCATCCTCCATAACATAAAGACCACGAACAAACTGAACCTCCATGGCATTCAAATCAAGAATTTCCTTTGTATAAACTATACCATCCTTATTTGTTCGACCTTTACATGAGAGAGGAATACCAGCCGGACCTATTCTAATCATAAAAAAACATCAACTCCATTTTTTCCCTTTTAATTGTGAACTTCTACATAATAAAACTTTCTATTTTTTTGTTAAACAAAAAACTATAAAAAAAAAATTAAAAAAAATATTATCCTAAGCCAACTCCTCAAGACGACTCATAATATTCCAAATTAAAGTACGGCCATGAAGAGGTATATTAGGATCATTAGCCAATTCATCAAGCCTAGAAGTGGCACTAGAAACTCTTACATCTAAAGGATCAGAATCTTTCAAAAGAGTCTGTTTAACATTTAAAGCCCCTTCACGAATGTTACGAGGGATACTATTATCCTCATGTAACATATCTAAACCATCACAAACCTGTTCAATTTTTTCATCAACTGCCATAGTAGATCACCATGTTATCAAAGTAAACAATATTTTTACTCTTATTTTCAACCCTGTAATAAAGAATAGGATAAAAATATTTGGGATAAAAAAACAAAAAAATTATATTTTAATCATCAGAATACTCAGCATCAAGAGTTTTAACAATATCAGATGCTATACCTTTACCAACACCATGAACCTCCTGTAAATCTTTTTCAGAGGCATTAACGATTGCTTTAACACTACCAAAATGATCTAGAAGACGACGAGCTATAACACCTGAAACATTAGGAAGACCTTCAATAAGAAACTGTTGACGTTCACGCATATTCATCATACTTTTCTCACCACGAACAGCTATACCTTTTCCATGTTTTTTTTGCTCCCTACGAGCTATAACACGTAATAAGTCAGCTGTCTCTATAGCATCATGTGTACTCATAATCGACACACCATAATCAACAGATATACAAGCTAGGCTTCCAAAAATCGCGTTATGATTAATATTACGTTTCTCATACAAGTTTTTACCCTCAAGAACAAGAATAGGACGAGGATATACTTCTTTAAGTCTACGAATCTGTTTAAACAATTTACCATCCATTAAAGAAGACAAAAAATCATCAACATTTTTACGTTCTACACCAATACGACTAGAAAGAATATAATCACCAACATCTAGCTGACGAGGTTCAACAAAAACATTCTTCAACGCAAGATTTTTAACAACATTAGAACGATACTCACGATGATCCACAACAATTTTTAATTCATCCTTACGATCACGATTTTTAAACTCACCCAATGTCTTCTGATCAACCTTATCATCCTTTTTTTCTTCATCAAGAATCTCACGAGAAGATTTAAACTCGTTATCCAGCTTAGATCTAAGAAGATCAAGCTGACGACGCATAGTTTTCTCTTTACGTTTAGCAGACCAATAATATCCCTCATCAGAAGTACCTTTGGTAATCAAAATAACAACCCTGCCGGGCATCTTACGAGCAGTACGACCTTTACGTTGAATAAAACGAATCTCAGAAGGAATAGGCTCATAAAAAACCACAAGATCAGTCGAAGGAATATCAAGACCCTCTTCAGCAACAGATGTAGCAACCAAAACATTAAAAACACCTTTTTTAAATTTTTTAATTACTTCAGCCTGCTGCTTCTGAGTCAAACCCTTATCATCTTCTTTACCAGCCTGACCAATAAAACGAACAGGTTTAGCATACTTAACCTTTTCAAGTTTCTCTAAAACAAAAGAAGAAGTATCACGATAATGAGTAAAAACAATAATTTTAGAATCACGATTATTCTTAAACTGTTTTTCAACTATAGACTGAATCTTATCAATCTTAGGATGCTCAATATCTAAAGATTTAGCATAAGCAACAGCCTCCAAAAACTCCTCATCAGCCATAACAGAACGAGACGCACGACTTCCGCCCTTAGAAGAAGATTCTTTACTAATACGACTAACATACTTTTTTAGTGCATTAACTCCCTGCGTCTGCAATAAATCCAAAGCATAATGAATCTTCATAGCCTCACTCTGAACAGAAGCAGCTTTAAACAAAATCTTAGGAGGATTAACACGATTCTTAATCTCCCTTTGAATACGACGCTGAGCCTCTAAAAGATTACTCTTATTAACCCTTGAAAGAGAAGCACTATCTAAAACCCCGACTTTTTTCAAAAAATCAAGACGCCTACCTAAAGCCTTCTTCAAAAGCTGAGCAGCTACACCAAAATCCTTAGGTAGAACAATATCCTGCCAAGAAATCTTTAAATCATGAACATACGGACTGACATCAGGATCATACTTTGTTCTAATTTCAATATTATCAATATCAAGATTATGACAAACCTCACGAATCTTATCAATATCTCCACCTGGAGACGCGGTAATACCTAAAACTAAACCATCCTTACGTTGACGCTGATACATCTCTGAAACAAAAACATAAGAATAATCGCCTACTGCATGATGCGCCTCATCAAAAATCAAAAAACATACATCAGACAAACTAAACCTAGCTGATAACAAATCATTCTTAACAACCTGAGGAGTTGAAATAACAATACGGGACTCATTCCATTTATCTTTACGATCCTTAGGAGATACTTCACCAGTGAAAACCAAAATATCTTCCTCATCAACAGTAAAAAATTTTTTCAAAAAATCAGCATGCTGATTAACTAAAGGTTTAGTAGGAGCCAAAAAAAGAATCTTGCCGTTATCCTCACTAAGTTTACGAGAAATCAAAATTAAAGCAACAACAGTCTTACCCATACCCGTAGGAAGAACAACTAAACTATTACCAGAAGCTGCAGAATCAGCCATATTAACCTGATATTCTCTACGTTCAACCGTGTTTTTCTTAACAAAATCTTCTTTAATATACACAAAAACAAGAATACACCAAAACCTATTTAGAACTTTTTTCCAAAAAAACAAAAAGCTTTATCATATATCAAAATCATACAATTTACAAATCTTTGGTGAAAAAAAAATGGAAGTTTTTGGATTTATTTTACCACTTTGGGCGATATTTCTTGTAGCAATAATCGTTATTTTTCTTGCTTGGAAAATCATAAAATTCGCAATAAAATTTTTCATAATACTTGTAATCATCTTCTTAATCCTTATGGGACTTGATGCCTTACAAGTATTTGACATGATACAAGATTTATTCTCAATGATACCGCTTTATTAATTATCTCTTGTATTAAACGATATAAAGAAAATCTCTTTATCAACTAATTCTAATTTTCCAAAATTTTTACTTACCGGATTATATCTTTCTTTTGTATCAAACATAATTTTTTTGCCTCTCCCCAATTTTTAACTCGGAAAACAAAAGAACAATATTTAAAATCTTCTGTTTTTCAGAAACTTCTAGTTCTAACAACGTCAGTAGATGGTAAAAGAAAATG
Source organism: uncultured Thermoplasmatales archaeon (assembly GCA_964391965.1). Taxonomy (GTDB): domain Archaea; phylum Thermoplasmatota; class E2; order DHVEG-1; family DHVEG-1; genus JAZKSG01. The sequence continues at coordinate 10,833 of CAYMOC010000045.1, forward strand.
AATAGTACTACCTGTATCTGGACCATGGCTGTCTACCCAAATTCTACCCTCATGTTTCTCAATAATTCTTTTACAAATTGGAAGTCCTAAACCAGTAGAATCTAATTTATGACGTGATTCATCAACCTTATAAAATTCATCAAAAACATGATCAGCTTGTTCACGAGTAAGCCCAGCACCAGTATCGGTCACAGAAATTTGAATAAAAGTTTCATCCTTATGTTTAACGTTTTTAGAATCAAAATATAGTTCACCGCCATCCTGCATAGCATACACAGCATTTGAAGTCACCTGATCAAAAAGTTCCATAAGCTTAGATTTCTCAGTTTTAATAAAAACATCTTTACCAATATTATTCTTAGGTTCTATCTTGAAACTTTTAAAAACAACATCATATTTTTCAATTAATTCTTGTACTATATCATAAAGATTCTCTTTTTTTAGTAAAAGATCTGTAGTGGAAAGCTCAGCAAGTTTACGGGTATTATCAACAACACGTTTGATATATTGAGCATTTCTAACACAGGTATCAACAAGTTTCTGAGTATTTTCGTCATCAACTTCATCTTTAATAACTGGTAAAAGAGTAATCAAAGGTGTTAGAGGGGTACCAAGATCATGACTAAGATTATCGATAAAACGGTTTTTATGAATCAAAAGACGTCTTATTTCAACAGTTCTTTCAAGAACTCTATCCTCAAGTTCCTTATTTAAATCATTGAATTTCTTCTCAGTTTCAACAAGCTTTTTTTCCAATTCTTGAATTTTTTTATCTTTATCAAGCACTTGTTCTTTGGATTCATCGTAAATTTCTTCTGCCATTATCTGTTTTCCTACCTCGATACCAATTTTTTTTTTAAATCATATACTAGATGTTTTTTCATTATTAAAAGTTTTACAACTTTTTTTAGGATAAATTATAATAATTTAATAGATAAATTAAATAAAATATGGAAATAATTAACTTTTTATATTGTACAAAATATATATGTTATCTGTTATGACTGATCGAGAACACTTTAAATCATTTATACCAACCGAACGTACTATACCTGAATTAACAATAAAAGCAGTACTTGTAGGGGTTTTATTAGCAATAGTACTTGGTGCAGCAAATGCATACCTTGGACTTTACGCTGGAATGACTGTTTCAGCTGTAATCCCTGGTGCTGTAATGGCAATCATTTTTTTAAGGCCCTTCAAAGGAACTATATTAGAAGTAAATTTAGCAACTATGGGTGCCTCTGCAGGAGAATGTGTTGCAGCAGGAGTAATTTTTACAGTACCTGCACTTGTAATATTACAAAGCCATCTAGGTGTAACAACTGGATGGACCACAATTCACTATATTGAAACAACACTTATAGCCTTGTTCGGAGGAATCATCGGTGTTTTATGGATGGTTCCATTAAGAAGAGCACTCGTAGTCAAAACTAATCTTCCATTCCCTGAAGGAATAGCCGCAGCAGCTGTTTTAACAGAGATAGTTGGTGGAGAAGAAACACTTGAAAAATCAAAAAAGAAAAAAGAAGGAATAAGCGGAAGATGGCTTCTCACAGGTGCTGTAATGGCTGGTTTATACAAATTCTGCCAATTAGCATTAAATATATTTAGAGATCCTGTTGAACATGTAATTCATACAGGAAAATATCTTGTATCTGGAGAATATAGAGAGGCTTATAACTACAGTGGAATAACAGCTTCGCCTGCATTGTTAGGTGTAGGGTGGATAATCGGCCTAAAAATAGCATCATATATTCTTGTAGGAGGAATTCTTGGTTGGATAATAATCCTTCCGTTAATTGCACTATCAACAGGGCTTCCAACACCAGCAGGTTCTGAACAAATAGCTTTAGCTAAAGAATATGGATTTGGGAACCTTGAACAAGGAAAACTAATCTGGGGGATCTATCAGATTTGGGGGAACCAAGTAAGATACATTGGCGTTGGAGCTATGTTAGTCGGTGGCCTTTGGGCTATATGGCAGATAAAAAACAATCTCACAGATAGTATAAAGGAAGCAATAATAGGTATAAAAGGTGGAGATGTAAAAAACAAAAAAAGAACAGATCGGGATGTAAGCTACAAAATAATATTTGTAGCACTTGTATTAATGATAATACCAGTATTTTTACTGTATGTTTGGCTTTCTGAAATGTTTGCAGTATCTTTTGTTATGGCTGTTTTAACAATACTTTTTGCATTCATAGCAAGTGCCCTAGCGGGGTACCTGACAGGAACCGTAGGATCTTCAAACATGCCAATATCTGGTGTTACCGTAGCAGTACTTCTAGTTGTATCTTTGATTATGATGTTTGGTTTTGGTGTCAGCGGAGCAGCGGGTATTGTAATAGTTATTTTTATTTCAGCAGTAATCTGTATCGGAGGATCGATCTCAGGAGATCTACTTCAGGCTATGGCTAGTGGACATATGATAGGTGCAACACCACGAAACCTACAAATATCAATGACTCTTGGAGTACTTGGGATATCTACTTTTGTAGGGTTGATAATAGCAGTTCTACATGAAGCATACACACTGGGAAGCAGAGCATTACCTGCACCACAATCTTTTTTAATGGCAGGAATCGTCAAAGGAGTCATGGGTGGAGAAATGTTATGGCCTTATGTTATAGCAGGAATGTTTTTAGCAGTAGTACTAATACTGATAGATTTACCAGTTCTACCAGTTGCAATTGGGATATATTTACCATTTACATTATCACCTCCGATTTTTATTGGTGGTATAGTTCGATATTTGACAGATAGAAGGTTAAAAAAGAAATATGGTTCAGCTGAACAAGACGAAGTAAGTGATTGGGAACTAGCTGTTAAAAAAACAGATATTACTCCAAAAGAAAAAACAATTAGAACAGGACTTTTATTTTCATCAGGACTTGTAGCTGGAGAAGCATTAACTGGTGTAATAATAGCAACAATTGTGGTACTTGGATTAGAAAACCTAGCATTATTTGATTATGCTCCATGGTGGCCTGGGCTTTTAATATGGATTTTTTTGGCTGTATTATTAGCATATATACCAATTAGAGAAACACTGAAAAAATAATAATCTAATTTTTTTCATAAAAAATAAGGTTTTTTCCAAAATATCTATATATTTAGAATTTGATAGAATAATTACTCATAAAATGAAAGAGATAGATAAAACTGAAGAGGATGAGATGGACAAAGGTTTCAATGCAGCAGATATAGCAACTCATGAACAAGTAACTCAGTTAATTGAGGATATAAAAAAGTTTGAGGAAAAATACCCATTATTTGATGTTAAACCAGTAAAGAAAGAAAAAAAACAAGTAAATGAATTAGAGACACCTCCTTCAGTTCCTATAATCGATCCGGAAAATAATATTTCAAAGAATTTTAA
>CAYMOC010000046.1:0-14180 GCA_964391965.1 uncultured Thermoplasmatales archaeon
AAAAAAAATTAAAAAAATATTTGGTTTTTTTAATCCTTTTTTATTTCCTTTATTTCTTTTTTAAGTATGGAAGGCCAGTTCTTTTGTTTACTCCAACAGAGTAACCAGTTGGTTTATCGCATGGTTCTCCACTCTTTGGGTCTCTTTTACTAAAGAAATAAATTGTCTGGTTTTTTCCACCTTTTAATTGGACGTCTCTTTTATACAAAGTCCATCCATCATGTGTATATGCCATAAATTCTTCTTACCTCCTTAAGCAACAGAATACATATCTTTAGATTTAAAACTTTCCTTATTTTCTCCCATAAAAACAGGTATAAATGTTTAGTTTTGTTCTTTTAGATATTTTTTTACTAGTTCAATAGCGCAATATTTGCCGCACATAGAACATGTTTCGGTGTCTTCTGTGGGTGGTCTTTGTTCACGTATTTTTTTGGCTTTCTTTGGATCTATACATAGTTTTAGCATGGTATCCCAGTCAAGGTTTTCACGGGCCTGACTGAATGTGTGATCCACATCATCATCTATTCCTTTAGCTAAATCTGCTGCATGAGCTGCTATTCTTGTAGCGATAATGCCTTGGCGTACGTCGTCAACATTTGGAAGTGATAGATGTTCTGCGGGTGTTAGATAACATAAGAAATCTGCCCCGTAGTATCCTGCTAGTGTTCCACCTATTCCACCTACAAAATGGTCATAACCTGGTGCTATATCCGTTACTAGTGGACCTAGTACAAAATAGGGTGCTTGATTTGTTGTTTTTTTCATAACTTCGATGTTGGATTGTATATCGTTTAGTGGCATATGTCCGGGTCCTTCAACCATGGTTTGTACACCAAAATCCCTGGCTTTTTCCACTAATTCACCTATTATTAGCATTTCTTGGAATTTTGCTCGGTCATTTGAATCATAGAGTGCACCTGATCGCATTCCATCTCCAAGGCTTAGTGTGACATCATATTCTTTAGCGATTTCTAAAAGGTAATCAAAATTTTTGTATAATGGGTTTTCTTGATTGTTATGTAGAATCCATGCCATATGAAATGCTCCGCCACGAGATACCATTGGAATTAGTCTTTTTTGGTTTTTGAGTCTTTCAACACTAACACGGGTTACACCTACATGGACTACTGCGAAATCAACTCCTTGTTTGGCTTGATGTTCAAAAGTGTTAAACATGTCATCTTCGGTCATATCAACAATAGCACCATGTTTATTTATTGACTGGATTCCAGCTTGATATATGGGTACGGTTCCAAATGGTATATCGACTGTTTTTAGTAGTTTTTCACGGAGTTTGTCAAGATCTTTTCCTGTGGAAAGATCCATAAGGGCATGAGCTCCTGCTTCCACTGAAACTTTTGCTTTTTTGATTTCTTCATCAAAATCACAATGTTCACGTGAGGTCCCAATATTTGCGTTTACTTTAACACGCAGTCCTTTTCCAATTCCAAGAGCATTAGGTGAATGGATTTTGTTAAAAGGTATTACTATTTTTCCAGAGGCTACTCGTCTTCGTATTTTTTCTTTATCTATTTTTTCAAAATCAGCTACTTTTTGTATTTCTTTTGTTATGTTTCCTTTTTGTGCCTCTGAAATTTGTGTCATAAAATAAATATACTCCTATTAAACAGGATGCATTTATTCCACAAAGAATCCCCCTATATAAATCATTCCAATAGATGATAAATTTTTTGTAAAAGGGAAGAAGGAAGGCTGGTGTTCTTAGGAGGGATGGGATGCACTCTAAAAAATATACTACCAGCCCGATTCCTTCTAATCCATTGTATTACGGGGTTTTTTAAATGCTTTTTTCGCAGTTGAATGTGCAAATATGTATGTAGTTAAGCTTTTGTATTTATTTTTTTAAGCAATATTCCAATAAATTTTTATGCTGTAAAACCTTATATTATTACGGGATGGTATCATGCCTAGTTCAACAATAACTGTTAGATTTGATGATGAGCTTTATCATAAGGTTAAAAACCATGAGATGAACACTAGTGAGTTGATTAGAACTAGCGTTAGACGTTTTCTAAAGGACCTTGAGGAAAGAGAACATCAAGATGACAGGTTTTCATACAATGAAAGACAACCAGTGCAACAGGTACAACAACCTGTTTTACAGGAGAAAACACCTGTTTATAGTGGTATTCCTGATACTGGTTTTGATGCTTCTTTTATGAGAAAAAACAATGAATCTGAGGAGATAAGTCCTCTAATTGAAGAGTTAACTGATAAAATTGATCAACTCGATGATGAAATCAATGTTTTAATGGATAAATATCAGAAAATTAAAGAGAAACAATAAAATTGTTTTTTTAGCGCTGGGGAGGAGATTTGAACTCCTGTGGTGAAAAACACCAATGGTTTTCGAGACCACCGCCGTAGGCCGGACTTGGCTACCCCAGCAACAGATAAGGATTTTTTTGTGAAAAGTTTAATGAAACACTTTTTTATATGGGTATCGATTTCCTGTGAAAATAAAAATTACCCTTAGTCGCTCGAATGAAACAAAAAATGTTACTTTAGAACAAGGTAATAATGCCTCTGATTTACTTAAAAAGTTAGATATTAAACCCGATTCAGCGATTATAATGATTGATAACACACCGATACCTGTGGATTCAGATCTAAAAGATGGTCAGCATTTAACTTTGATTGAGATTTCATCAAGTGGATAAAAAAAAATATTTTTTTGCTCCTGTAGTGTAGTCCGGCCAATCATCAAGCCCTCTCGAGGCTTAGACCCGGGTTCGAATCCCGGCGGGAGCACTAACTTTTTTCTTAATAAATATCAAAAATTAATATAATCTATTATTTATATCTGTTTTATTGAGGAAGATAAGTTTGATTGATTTAGAAATTAAAAGTAGTCTACTTGAGAAGTTAAAACAAATCAAGGAAATAGAAAGTTTTAATGTTGTTATGCTTCCTGATTTTTTTGTTGATCATTTTGTAACTATTGATTCTTATGAAACCGGTTTGGAAAATATTAAAAAAATCTATGATCAGGGTGGAGGAAATATACCTAAATATCCTCATGTTATTCAACAAGGCGGAAATGCTGCCAATACTGCTTTAGGTCTTTCAAGACTCGGTGTTAATGTTGATTTAATATGTAAAACTAACAAACTTGGTGGTTTTCTTCTTAACAAGTTTTTAGGAACATATGGTGTTAATCTGGATGGTGTTAAAACAGACGGGGAACTTTCCTCAACTGTTGCTTTAGAGTTTGGAAGAGATCATGTTAATGTCATGCTTAATGACCCGGGTTCTTTGACTGATTTTGGGTTTAATACTCTTGATGATAAAGATCTTGAAAAAATATCAGAATCTGATCTTTTAGGTGTTGTTAATTGGAGTCAGAACAAAGTTGGTACAGATCTTGCTGAAAAAGTTTTCAGGTTTGCTAAAAAAAACAATGTAAAAACTTTTTTTGACAGCGGTGATCCAGCACATAGAAAAGAAGATATTTCTGAGTTGTTAGAAAAGGTTGTTTTTAGTGAAAATCTTGATGTTTTTAGTCTTAATGAAAATGAATTAAAACATTACACAGGTATGTATAATTTAAATGATAAAAATGATTTTTTGGATGCCGTCGATTCTTTGAATGAGAAAGCTTCTTGTCGACTTGATATTCATACATCAGATTTTGCATGTTCATTTAAAAAAAACAAAGAGAAAACTGTTGTTCCAACTTTGGATTTAAAAAATATTATTAAAGCCACAGGTTCTGGTGATTCATGGAATGCAGCTTCTATTTTTGGGGAACTTATAGGTTTAAATGATAAAGAACGTGTTTTGTTTGCTAATTGTTTCGCTGGTTTTTATATCTCCAACTCTTCTATCCTTCCACCTGATTTAGAAGAAATTATAACTTTTTTTGAGAGAAAAGTTTAAAATAAGGGTTTTTTCAGAGTGCTATTATAAGTTTACCAAATAAAATACCTATTTTTTCTTTTGTGAAAACTTCCTCTGCAACATTTACCTTGGTTTTTATTTTTATTAAATTTAAACCTGAAATCTCATTGCTGGTAACTGTTTTTGCTGTGTTTGTTTCAAGAGTATTTAAAACTCCATTTGAGCTGATATGTATTTTATTTGAGAGTATGCTGTCTATTGTTATATTCCATTTAATATTTGATACTATTTGCCCTGTGTTTTTTACTTGAAGTTTAATTTGTTTTTGATTGAAATTTTCTATTTTTAATTGAAGTTGAACAGAGTGTTTTAATGTAGTAAATTCATAGTTGAATTTATTTGTAGTTATATCTCCATTAGCCATAGTTGTGACAGTTACAGTCCAAGTATATGTTGTATCATATTCTAGAGTTGAAATTGAGCATGTTTTTGTGCCACTATAATCATTTGATCCATGAGCTTCACCTATATCTGGAGATGTAGTAATACTCCAGTCGAAATCATCTCCATCATTATCTATAATATCAATTTTTAATTCTTTAAGATTCGTTGATACATCATTGCAGGAATCAAAAGGATTTTCATTGATACAAACCGGTGGATCATTTTTTATACGGGTTGTAAAACTCCATGTCGCAGATTGAGTTGTAGATGAATGATCATCAGCTACAGCATACCACTCATATGAAGTCTCATAATCCAAACCATGCCAAACTACTGATGCAACATCATTATTTGAAACAGTTCTATCTACACCTATAAGTCTGTTGTTTGATGCATCATAGAAACCAACGGTCATCGAATTACCATCAGGATCACTTACTCTAACATTAAGTTCTACATCAACGTCAACATTTTCTTCATCATCTGTAGGGTTTACTATTTCAGGCATATCCGGAACTTTGCCATATTTTAAAACCAATTTTGGTGAAAAATCACTATCAATATCAGAGATACATAATACATTATGAATAGTTTGAGTGGAGAATGAATCTACTGAATTAGCGGGTGTTTCAATATCTCTACTTGTTCTTATAGCTAACTTGGTAACTCCATCTTTATTAACCCAGTTTATACCCTCTTGATTTAAAACTAAATTTGAATATCCAAATGGATTAATATCAGCCGTTGAAATACTTCCCCCATTACCCGAATAATATACTCTGTTAAAATCGCCATCTTCTAAGGGATTATGAGGATATTCGGGTTGACCATTCTGTAAAATTATATTAAAAGGAGTTTTGACTTTACTATTATCGCCTTTGATCATTAAAAATGCTTGGTTTATATCCTTGTTTTTAGGAATATTTGATGTATCAAAAAATAAAAACCCACGGTATAAATGATGGGAGGACCCATAATCATTATAGAAAGCCCTGTCACCTACAGGTATTGAATCGCCATAGTATAGACCATTATATATGGTACCTGTTGAACTACTCCATGGGAGTTCATTGTATCCAAAACTGTAAAGAGAGTCGCCATAGAATGCTTCTTCTTTAACAACAATGTCAACAGAAACATCAAAAACACGGTTTCCATTGTCGGTAATAATAACTACAGGTGAGTTATAATATCCACATCCATCGGATAGATGTTGAGTATCAATATCTACTGTTATTTTTTCATGCACGCCATTACAAGAACCGCTAGACGGCGAAACAGTAAGCCAATCTACTTCTGAAGTAATTTCATAATCTATATCAGTGTAATCCATACTCCAGATCTCGAACTCAGTTGTAGCAGTTTTACCGGATTCCATCATTCCAAAATCGTGTCCATCATGCGATAAAGCCAAAGCTGAACCAACAGCAACATTAACCATGAATACATCATCCCCGCCATTTGAATTTATTTTAATTTCACCACTATGCCAACCTTCTTCCATGTCATTTGTGTTAACGATTGCTGTTACTGTATCATGTTCGCCAGTTGAGCTTCCTTCAGAGGGGGTGAAGCTAATCCAATCATTTTCAGTTGACAATGAATAAATTAATTCATCAGAACCTTCATTCCATATTTCAAAATCAAAATCAACAATTTCTCCCTCAAGACAACCTTTTTCATATGATTGTGGATAAAATTTTAAGTCTTGACCTGCTTTAACATTGACCTTAAAAACATCTGATCCAAAATCAGTATCAATAGATATATCGCATTCGTAGAATCCATTGGATAGACCCGTGGTATCAATAGTTACATTTATAGTTTCTCGTGCACCATTTGAAGTATAACCATTTGAGGGATCTATATCAACCCAATCACAGTTTGTTGATAAGGAATAACTCATATATTGGTTATTTGCATTCCAAATTTTGAAATGCGTAGAAACAACTTTATCTTTCTCTACTTTTCCAAAATCATAAGAATGAGGGGAAAACAACATCTTCTGATTTGTTCCCTTTATCATTATTGAAGGGTCGCCGATTAAAACTACTGTGTAATAACCCCATAGCATACCTGTATCATCTATTTTAAAAAAGTTATCATGTTTGGAATCATGAAAAGCTTGTCCTAAAATAGGTTTATTTTCTCCATATAATGCATCCCAGAATTGACGGGAATAACGATTATTTGGACCATCAGTACTGTGCCTATATTGAAAGCCATAACGGCTATTTAATATAGTTGCAAATGCTCCATTATCCCTATTTACTATTATTTCTTCTGCAAAGCACTCGTATGGATCTCCATCAAATATATGATTTTTATCAAAAGATCCTGCACTACAACCCTGAGAGTAAAAAAAGAAATAGTTAGTATTTGTTAATCTTGCAACATCATTTTCATCGCTTGGACAGGAATAAAGACGCATACTACGAGGCCAATTTCCATGTCCAATATGATTTATTAAATGAACACTATTTTCATTTATTTTATCAACAAGTGTATCTCTTGTCCAAGCCCTTTCATTACCACCATGATTACTTTCAGTATCATACCATCTTTCAACAGTATATCCCTCATCATCCCAAATCTTTTCAGGTAAACCATTTGTGATATAACCATCATCAGCGCAATGTCCGATACTCTGCTCTATTAGATTAGAGCCATACTCTGCGTCTCCTCCAAAACGAAGAACTTCCCCTAACCATAAAGCATTATTTATATAATCATCGTTTGTCTGCATGTAACCTATCGTTTTTTTAACAAAATTAGAGACTTCTTGAGTATTATCTACAGGAGCTCGTCCGACAAAAACCTCAGCTGTGAGATCGCAACTACTAGTTCCATCAGGAGCTGGAGAGTCTAAACAAGCATAATAAAGATCGCAAGGAACATCACCTTGTTGTGTGGCATCTTTAACATAAACCTGTTTAATTGGTACTTTATCTTCATCTCCAGCTAAAAGAACGTAATCAGTTCCCCAATTGTTATAAGCAAATTTAACAAAATTTCTAATTCTTTCTTGTGGATTCATACCATTGTGATTTTGATATATTTCCTGAAGAGACATAATTTTTGTATTCAAACCAATTTGTGACTTTGCATCAACCAAAGCCTGAAAATCATACTGACCATTATAATTCTTTAAACTCTCAGTAGTAACCACAACTAAATCATAACTATCCAAAGAACCAAAAGAAGAAACATCAGGAGAAACAGAAATACTATCAACAAAAGAAGGATTATCAACACGTTTTTTAACCTCATCCAAATCCTTCTCTAAACCACGGTAATTATCACTAACAGAACCAGAATCAAAAGACGTCTCAACAGAAACCTCTACATCCGTATACAAATCAACCTGACCACTAACAGGATTATACTTAACAGGATACAACCTCAAAACCAAAATGGTATAACCCCTGAAAACCTGAGTTCTAACAACCTCATAATCACTATTTGGATAAAACTCATCCGAACCATAAACCTCCATATTAGGTTCCTCAAAAACAACCTCACCGTCATAACCATAAGGAAAAACTCTTTGAGCAGGTTCAAGCTCTAAATCAGTAGAATATGACACACGATCCTTTTTTAAAACATTAACAGAATCAACCTCATGACCATAAGGAATCACAATCCTACAACCCTTAACAGGAACCTTAGGCTCACCAGGATTCAAAGTATAAGAAATCGAATCATCAAACATATCAATTTTTGTAAATTCTTTTCCCTCAACTGTTACATTATCAAAAGTTAGATTATCAAAATTAACAGAAAAAAATAACTCATCTGTTATATCTAATTCAGATCCATTTGAACCTGTAACATAGGAGCCGTTATTTATCATAAAAAAAACTAAAGCTATCAAAATTATTGTTTTTTTCATGTTTTCAATTGCCTCCCATATATTAGATTATTTTTATTTTTTATACACTTCTTTAGCATATTTTGCATATTTTCGTAAATTTTTCTATTAATAATGATATATTATTTTCTACTATTGAGAAGGATCACAAACGTTACCCATAAACAATATATTTCCAGTAGATTTATGTTGCATGAGTAAAACAAATGGATGATCAGCTTCGAATTCTATCGTTTGAGTTGGACCTTGCGTTCCCCCTGCTATGGTTCCCTTTTCATAAACTTTCATATAGGCCTTATGATACACATCTTTAACAAAAATATTCTTATTTTCGCTCTGAAACTGCTGTTGTGCTTCTGGAGTAACCATATCAAAAAGATCCGCTGTTTCATAGTTAAATGCTGTAGGCATACCCATATTTGAAAGATATTGCTTTAGTTCATAACGAGGTGTTTCAATTTCAAATTTTGGAATACTCATATGAAGTTCGGCATCAGCCCAGTCCATCTGTGAAAACATATCTCTCCAATTTGAAAGATCATCTACAGTTATGTTTTCAGAGATAGAGTAAATATCATATCCATCTTTAGGCAGGATGAAAAGCATAGATACTTCTCCACCTTTATAAGGCAGATCAAGAACTTGCAAATTATCTGTTTCTGCATAGTTCATATCTCTATAAAAACCTTCAAAATTCATGTAAGTTACAGAGCTTTGAGATCCATCTAAATGTGAAAATATTCCATTTGTATTTTCTCTTTCATCAAATTCATTTTCCCAGGTTAAATTTGCATAGATAGTACTTACTAACATATTGAACCATTCTACTTCACGATCAGGATAATATTCAGGTTCAAAATCTTCAGGCTTAACCATGTTTTTAATTAAACCTTTTGTTTTTTCTGAAATATATGCATTCATTATGTCAGCAGAATTTTCTCTTGCTGAAGAATTTGAAACATCAAGATAATAGTCATCGCTATTAAAATAATTTTCAAGATCGGTTTTAAAAGTTTGTGAAATGTCTGCCTGGAATTTTTCATTCACCCATAGAGAGTTATCATTCAGAAGTGTATATACATCATCTTCATTGTTAATAGACTCACTACATAGTTTTCTCATAGCTTCTAAAAAGATTTGTTCATCCATGCCATCAATTCCCAAAACTGTAGCCATCTCATCAGCGGTATCCCCTCTAGCTCCTAAATAAAGCATAGCAAGATTCCAATATGACATTGTAGGAGCAAACAAAATATTTTTACCTTGTTGGCTTTGATCTAATATAAATTGATCATATAATCTCATACTATATTCATTCATGGCATTAACACTTGTTTCATCAACTTCAAATGGAGAATCACCATCTAAGATGAATAGCGAATCTGATGTAATTTCTATATCAGGATACTCTTCTGAAGCTTCACAAGAATACTCTGCTTTGATTGTATATCCACCTAATATTAGATCTCTATCTGGATTTATATCAACAATAATAACTTCTTCGCGATGAGCAGGGATTGTTATAGTTGATGGGTAATCACCAGGGAAAGTAACATTCTTTATAATTTCCTCACTAGAATCTGTTGTGTTCTTGATTATTAATTTTAATTTTGATTTAAGTGGAGGGACATCAACTGGATTATCATTATTATTTTCAAGAGAAAAGATGCCTATAACTAAACCATCTGTTTTTTCTTCAATTTTTAGAATATTTAAACTCATATCAATAGATGGAATATCATCTTCTTCAGATAGTTCAAGATTAGATATTTCTACAGATGGGATATCTCCCTTAATTTTATCTACTATACAATTAAAGATAGTAGAAATTTTTTCAAATAAAGACAAGTGTGAATAATCTAATGTAAAATTTACCTTTTCCCCTACATATTCCTCTAATTCATCTTGACAATTAACAGGCATTATACTTTCAAAAGTAAGGAATTTAAAACCCATTATACTTATTCCATTATTCTCCATTTCTATAATATATACATCTTCATCCGATCCATCTAAAACTCTTACAGTTCCCTTTTTTATATCGTTAGCATCGTCACTATCAAAAATACCATTTGTTTTATCATCTATTTTTTCTGGCTGCCCTATAATTCCATTTGCAGATACAATTAAGGTAACTGCAAAAATTATACATATTATTTTTTTATTTCTCATTTTCTTATACCTTCCTTTCAATTTTTTTTAGTTTTTTATATTAGAATGATTAGTTTTCCAATTATCATTCCAAAACTGTTTTTTGTGAAAACATCCTCAGCGACATTTACCTTGGTTTTTATTTTAACTAAACCAAAACCTGAGATTTCATCGGTTGAAACTATTACATTATCATTAGTTTCAAGATTTTGAATTGTGCCTGTAGAGTTTATATGTATTTTATTAAAAATCATACTATCTACAGTAATATTCCATTCAATATCTGAAACACTATCTTCTCCAATGTTTTCGATTGTAACTTCTATACTTCCACGGTTGAAAAAACTCGTTTTTATTTTTAACTCAACAGGATATTTTTTTGTAGTGAAATCCCAGGTGTTACTCTCCGTTGAAAGACCATATTCATCTTTGGAAACTATCTTCCAGTAATAGGTTGTGTTTAATTCTAATTCTCCAGGATCATAAGATTTACTGTTTTGATTTTCTGATACAAGATCATCATTATCTAAATTTGATTCTAAACCAAAGTATACATCAAAGGTTAATTCATCACCATCTGGGTCATTTGCAGACCATGAAAGATCTGCATCTGGTGAAACATCTACTTCTGAATGAGAAGGATAGGGGCTTGTTGGAGGTTGTGGCGGGTTGTTTAAAGAAGTTTTGAAAGAATATTCTTTTGTTGTAGTTAATCCGCTTCCTATATCTGTTGCAGTAATGGTCCAAGTATATGTTGTATCATGTAAAAGACCAGAAATTGGACAAGCTTTTGTTCCATTTTGTTCATTTGATCCTTGAGCTTGACCAACATCGGGCGAAGTAATGATACTCCAGTCGAAATCATCTCCATCAATATCTTCAATATCTATTTTAAGTTCATCAATTCCAATAGATACATCATTAGTATAATCCTCAGGTTTTTCATTAAAACATACTGGTGGATCATTTTTTATACGGGTTGTAAAACTACATGTTGCAGATTGAGTTTTAGATGAATGATCAGAAACTATAGCATACCACTCATATGAAGTCTCATAATCCAAATCATGCCAAACTACTGATGCAATACCATTATTTGGAACAGTTCTAACTGCACCTATAATACTGTCATCAGATGCATCATAGAAATTAACGTCCATCGAATTACCATCAGGATCACTTACTCTAACATTAAGTTCTACATCAACATCAACATTTTCTTCATCATCTGCAGGGCTTACTATTTCAGGCATATCAGGAGCTTCGCCATATTTTAAAACCAATTTTGGTGTAAAATCACTAAGAATATCTGATATGTAAATAACATTAGAAACCCCCGCATTAGATTCAGGTTTACCAGGGGGTATTCCATCAATGTCTTTTTTGCTTCTAAGAGCGAATTTTGTAATACCGCCTTTGTTAACCCAGTTTATACCCTCTTGATTTAAAACTAAATTTGAATATCCAAATGGATTAATATCAGCCGTTGAAATACTTCCCCCATTACCCGAATAATATACTCTGTTAAAATCGCCATCTTCTAAGGGATTATGCGGATATTCGGGTTGACCATTCTGTAAGACTATATCGAAATCATCTTGAATTTTTGAAGTTTCGCCTTCTATCCTTAAAATGGCTTCATTTATTTCTATATCCTCTGTAAGATCTGAGGTATCAAAGAATAAAAATCCTCTATAAATTTTGAAATCCTTTACTTTTGGATATAATTCAAAATCTATCTCTTGCCCTACTGGTATGCCCCTATTCGTTTTTCCATCAACAATACCCGTAGGACAGTTCCATGCTTCATCATAATCTCCATTAATTGAACCTTTAGTGTTGAACATAGAATCACCATAGGTAGGTCCTTTACTAAAGACAATGTCAACAGAGACATTAAAAATTGCTTGGCCTCCATTAGAACTAATTGTTATTGGTGAATGATAATATCCACATGCATCAGATAGATATTGAGTATCAACTCTTATCATTATCCTGTCACGTTCACCAGTTGAGGAACCACTTGGTGGAAAAACTGATAACCAATCCTCTTCTGTAGAAATCTCATAATCAAGTTGTGTACCTTTGAATTTATTCCAGATTCCGAATTCAGCACTTGCGGTTTCACCAGCGTTTATCATAAGAAAATGATGGCTATTTCTTGTTAAAGATAATAGGGCTCCAACACCTATCTGTAAATCCAATACGCCATTTCCGCCATTTGAATTTATTTTAATTTCACCATCATTCATTCCATTTTCCATAAGATTTGTATCAATTGTAGCTGTTATTGTATCGTGTTCGCCAGTTGAAGTTCCTTCAGTTGGTGTAAAGCTAATCCAATTATTTTCAGTTGATAAAGAATATACTAATTCTTCAATACCATCATTCCATATTTCGAAATCAAATGTATCTATTTCACCCTCATTTAAATTTTTTATATATGAATGAGGTTCAAACGCTAGAATCTCCCCAACTTTAACACTGATCGGAAAAACACCTGAGCCTGCATTTGTATCAATTAAAATATCACAGTCATATACTCCATTTGAAAGACCTGTGGTGTCAATATCTATTGCGATTTCATCACGTTCACCGGTTGATGTGCCAGATGAAGGTGTTACTTCAACCCAATCACAGTCCTCTGTTATTGAATAGCTAAGTGTTCCTGCATTGCTATTCCATATTTCAAAAATAGTGGAAGCAGTTTCTCCTTCTTCCATTTTTCCAAAATCATAGGATCTTGGTTCATATGATAATTGTGGCCCTGCACCACGAACAACAATTGAAGGGTCGCCTAAAAGATTAGTTTCATAATAACACCATTTCATACATGGTTCATCTATTCTATAAAAATTGTCTTCCTTTGAATCATGATTGGCTTGTCCTAAAGTTGGTATTTCTTCCCCATATAATGCATCCCAGAATTCTCGGTCATATCTTTGTGAAGGGCCATCAGTACTAAATTGAAGCCCCCATCCTTGTCTGGCATTCATTACAACTGCAAACGCGCCATTATCTGATTTTACAGTTATTGCTTCTGCAAAGCAATCATAATTGTCAAAATGTCCTGCTAAACATGTTTGGGAATAAATAAAAAAATATTTATCATTTGTTAGACTGCTTACATCACTGTTGTACATTTTCATAGCATAATCTTTGCTTCCATGTCCAAGATGATTTATTAGATGTACATCATTATTTAGTTTGTTAATAAGTGTGCTTTTACTCCAACTTGTATCTCTTTCATATAAACGGTCAACGTTATATCCATCCCCACCTTCAGGTAAACCATCGGTAGTGTAACCATCAGCTGTGCAATGACCAATATTCTGATTTTTCATTTTAGCACCATAATTAGAATCTCCTCCAAAACCAAGATATTCACCTACCCAAAGTGCTTTCTTGGTATAATCATCGTTTGTCTGCATGTAACCTATCGTTTTTTTAACAAAATTAGAGACTTCCTGAGTGTTTCCTACACAGGCTCGCCCAACATATACCTCAGCTGTAAGATCACAACTACTAGTCCCATCAGGAGCAGGGGAGTCTAGACAGGCGTAATAAAGATCTGAGGGCATACTCGTACTTTCATAGTCAGATACATAAACTGTTTTATCAGGTACTACATTATCATCTCCCGCTAAAAGAACAAAGTCCGTTTCCCAGTTGTTATAAGCATATTTAATAAAATTCCTTATTTTTGCCTGAGTGTCAGCACCACTATACTCTTGTTTTATTTCTTCTACAGTCATAATCTTAGTTCTCAGATTACAATCTAATTTTGCATCTGCTAAAGCCTGAAAATCATACTGACCATTATAATTCTTTAAACTCTCAGTAGTAACCA
>CAYMOC010000047.1:0-14107 GCA_964391965.1 uncultured Thermoplasmatales archaeon
TGCATAGTTTGTATATTCTACGATTATTCTTTCGTGTCCTGTTTTTGGTTTTGGTTTGTTTAAAAGTATTCCTTGTAGGTTGTATGTTTTTTCGTTTAGAGTTAGAGTTTTGTATTCTGCTTTTTGGTAGTCTATGGTTAGTTTTATGTTGTGCCAGCAGTGTTGATCTGGGTGTAGTGGTATATCTCTTGCAAATACTTGGTTTGCTCCGTTTTCGTCTTGGTATGCTATGTTTTCGTCTGTTGTGTTTATTGTTATGTTGGCGTTGTTGGTGTAGTTTCCTAGGGATATGCTTAGGTTTTTGTATTTTTCATGTTCGTGTATGGTGAAGCTTAGTTCTATTTCTAGGTTTTTGTATGCTCTCCATGGGAATGGTTTTTTTATTCCACAGGTTTCTCCTGCGCTGGTTGTGATTTCTAGGCTTTTTCCTTGTTTCCAGTAATATTCATTTGTGATTTTTGTGTTGCTTTGTGGTCCTGTTATGTTGTGCCATTGTGTTGTGTTTCCTTCGAATGTGTCTTTCCAGAAGTAGTGGTCTTGGTTTAGTATGTTTACAATGTCGCTGTTTTGGAGTTTTTCTACTATTAGTTCGGTTTGGTTTTGTGGTATTTGTGTTTTGTCTATGAGGCTTCCTGTTAGCATGTATAGTGCTGAGATTATCCCGATTAGTATTGGTAGTACTAGCATGGTTGCGAATACGCCGCTTACGGCTTGTTGTTCTCTTGCGTTCTGGTTGGCTTTCAATTTTTGTTTTTCTCTCCTCAACAGCCTTTTTATAATTGTCTAATAAGAACTATAGTTATTGATATACTCTTAAATTAATACTATATAAAAATAATGTGTAATTTTGTTACAAATGTTAAAAAACACCAAATTTTTCTACAAAAATCGAATTAACAAAAAACACTCTTTAGCACCCACAAGCAAAATCTTAAATAATTGTTATAGTTCCACAATTCGAACTCTTAAACCTCTGCTGTAAAAAGTTAAGAGTAAACAAAACCAAGAAAACAGTAACTGTTATTTGGTTTTCAAAATAACGGGGTAATGTTGTTATGGATGAAAATATTAGAACCATTTCGAAAAAAGACCTTGATTCTTTTGTAGATGCTTTGATAAAAAACAATGAATTTGATGTCGTAGGAGTAAAATCAAAAGGCAAAAGTTTTGTTTACGACAATTTAGAAAATTCAGAAGAACTACGTTTGGATTATGATACTACTATTCTTCCACCTAAAAAATATTTTCTACCTCAATATGAAGATATGATGAAATATGATCTTAAGAAACCTTTTGATGTAGAGGAATCTAAAGATTTCAAATCCCGTATCATAATTGGTATGCATCCGTATGATATCATAGCAGTTGAACAAATGGATAAGGTTTATTTTGATTCACAACAAGATGATTTTTATAAAAAAAGACGTGAAAACACAATAATCATAGGCGTTGATATCGAAAACGTCTACAAACGGTGTTTTGCAGCAAGCATGCAGACTCATGTAACCGACTCAGGTTTTGATTTACTACTAACAAACATTGGTCGTAAATATGCTGTAACTATTGGTTCTAATAAAGGATTAAAACTTCTAAAAAAATATGCAAAAACAAAAAAAGGCAAAGAATCAGATACAAAAAAGATTGAAAAAATCCATGAAGAGATAACAGAAGATTTTGAAAGCGCGGTTCTTATAGATAAAAAGGATTGGCCCGGAGTTCTTGCTTCTAATTATGAAAATGATTTCTGGAAAAAACAATCTGAAAAATGTATAGAATGCAGTAGTTGCACCATGGTGTGCCCTACCTGTTATTGTTATGATGTTCGTGATGAAGTCTCATTAGATTTGAAAGATGGTAAACGTGTTCGAACATGGGATGGTTGTTTGATTCGTGATTTCACCCGTGTTGCTGGTGATGAGGTATTTCGTGATGAATTAGAAGCTCGTTACCGTCATCGTTTTTTCAGAAAAGGAAATTATCTTCCAATGCGTTATGGTTTTGTTGCCTGTGTAGGATGCGGTCGTTGCAGCCGTGCATGTCTTCCAGATATAGCAGATCCATGTAAAGTATTGAATAATTTTTCTGATACAGAAAAAAGTGATGTTGCTGAAGACAAATTTTTTATAAAAAAGAAATCACATGAGCATGATAAAGGAATTATACATGTTCCACGTAGTGCAACACTAAAAAATAAACATAAACTAGCAGAGAATGAAACCTTGTTTGAGTTTGAGTTTGATGATGGGAAGTCACTTGGTCATCACCCAGGTCAGTTTGTTGAAGTCTCTATTTTTGGTATAGGAGAGGCACCAATCTCGGTTTCTTCACCACCTGAAAAAGATGCAACTTTTGAACTAGCGGTTAGACGTGTAGGAGATGTAACCACTGCTTTGTTTAACATGGAACCAGGTGATAAAGTTGGTATCCGTGGACCGTTCGGTAATGGTTTTGATCTTGAAAATCTTGAAAAGAAACATATTTTGTTTACAGCCGCAGGAATTGGTATGTTCCCATTACGTTCATTGATAAAACATGTATTAAAACCTGAGAATCGTAAAAATTTCAAAGATATTACAATATTGTATGGTTGTAAACGGCCTTGCGAAGTTATGTTTATGGATGAAATAGAGGAATGGCGTAAGATTGATGATGTAAGAATCGAACTTACTGTTGACAGATGTCCAGAAGGCGAATGCTGGGGCGGCTGCACCGGGCTTATAACTGATTTATTCCCTAAGATCCATCTTGACAAATATGATTCATTAAACACTATAGCTATTGTTGTAGGACCACCAATTGTTTACAAATTTGTCATAAAATGTTTTAAAACACTTGATATACCAAATGAAAACATCTGGGTTTCCCTTGAGCGTCGTATGAAATGTGGTGTTGGAAAATGTGGTCACTGTCAAATCAATGGTGTCTATGTCTGCAAAGAAGGCCCTGTGTTTAATTATGCTGATGTTAAAGAACTACCGGAGGCATTTGAATGAAAAATAAACCACGTGTAGCATTTTTTGATTTTGCATCCTGCGAAGGATGCCAACTTCAAGTTGCAAATCTTGAGGAAGAAATTCTTGATTTAATTAGCATAGTTGATGTAGTGTCTTTCAGAGAAGTCATGAAAGAACATTCTGATGATTACGATATCGCTATAATCGAAGGAAGTATTATGCGTCCTATGGATGAAGATCGGATTAAAAAAATCCGTAGTAACGCAAAAATACTGGTTGCTTTTGGAGCATGTGCATGCATTGGTGGTGTTAACAAAATACGTAACCAATGGACCCCAGAAGAAGTCAAAAAAATGGTTTATGATGATTCAAAACATATGAAAAACAACAAATTTTTTGATGTGGGTCAAACTAAAGCAGTTGAAGAAGTAGTCAAAGTTGATTATTATATCCGAGGTTGCCCACCAACAAGAGAAGAAATCAAAAGAGTAATAACTGCTCTTGCTCTTGGAAAAAAACCAGATATTCCAAATTACCCTGTTTGTGTTGAATGTAAAAAAAATGAAAATGAATGTTTGTTTGAACAAGGAAAATTCTGCCTTGGTCCGATAACCCGAGCGGGTTGTAACGCAATTTGTCCTTCTCATGGAAGTGCATGTGATGGATGTCGTGGTCTACTAAAAAAACCAGAAATAGAATGTATTAGTGAAATTTTGAAAAGATATGATCTTACCTATGAAGAATTAAAGAAACGTTCAACGATTTATAATTATGGTAATCACATGGAGGAGGATTACGAATGAGTAAAGATGTAGAAATCCAGGTTGATCATGTAACTCGTGTCGAAGGACATGGAAATATTGTTCTTAATGCTAAAAATGGTGAAGTTGAAAAAATTGAATGGCAGGTTTCAGAAGCACCACGTTTTTTTGAGGCAATGCTACGCGGCCGAAGTTATGATGAACTAAGAACAATAACCTCTAGAATTTGCGGTATCTGCTCTATTGGTCATTCACTATGTTCACTTAAAGCTACAGAAGATGCATTAGATATCGAAGTATCAGAACAAACAGATATGCTCAGACATCTAGCAATAAACGGTGAAAACATGCAAAGCCATATTTTACATGTAGGATACTTAGCAGCTCCTGATCTTTTCAACGTAGGAAGTGTTTTCCCACTAGCTGGTTCTCAACATAATGAAACATTACTAAAAATTGTTAAACTACATCGTCTATCTAATGAAATGTCTGATCTAGTCTGTGGACGTACTACTCATCCAATAACACTAACAGTTGGAGGATTCACCCAGGTTCCAAAAGAAAAACAACTTAAAAACCTAAAAACCAGACTTGA
This sequence comes from uncultured Thermoplasmatales archaeon, assembly GCA_964391965.1. GTDB lineage: Archaea > Thermoplasmatota > E2 > DHVEG-1 > DHVEG-1 > JAZKSG01. The sequence goes on from CAYMOC010000047.1 coordinate 4,311, forward strand.
AGAAAAACTCGAAACCACTGTAGAAGTAGCTGAAACAATTCTTAAACTTGCGGATAACTTCCCAGATTTCACAAGAGAAACAGAATACATCGGTTTAACACATAAAGATGAATATGCTCTTCTCGATGGAGAAATAGCCTCCACTGATGTAAAAGAGATAATACCAAAAGAAAAATATGACAGTTATATACAGGAGTATATTGTTCCACAATCAACCGCAAAATACAGTAAACACACACGTGAATCATACATGGTAGGAGCATTAGCACGTTACAATCTAAACAGTAAACAACTACATCCCAAAGCAACTGATGTAGCTAAAAGTTTTGATCTGAAACCTATTTGTTTCAACCCATTTATGAACAATATCGCTCAAATAGTAGAATTTGTACACAACATAGAAGACTCAATAAACTGGATCGATAAACTCCTTGAAGAAGGAATCAAAGACGAAAAACCAGAAAAAATAAAAACCAAAAAAGGCAGAGGAATAGGACTAGTTGAAGTACCACGAGGCCTTCTAATACATGACTACACCCTTGATGACAAAGGAAGATGCACAAACTCAAACTGTGTTATTCCAACAAATCAAAACCATGCCAACATACAAGAAGACATGGAAAAACTCGCACCAGAAATAATAGATAAACCAAAAAAAGAAATCGAGCTAACACTAGAAATGCTAGTAAGAGCATATGACCCCTGCATAAGCTGCAGTACACATTACCTAGATGTAAAATTCAAATAAAAAAAACAAATTTTATGATTACAATTATGCATTATTCAAAATAAAAAAACAAAACAAATTTTTTTTTATGAAAAAAACAGCTATAATCGGTCTTGGAAACACACTCCGACAAGATGATGGAGTAGGAATACTTCTTTTACAAAAACTAAAACAAAAAAAAAGTTTAATACCAGAACATATTGATATGATAGAAGCAGGTATACCAGGTATAAATCTAATACACATAATTGAACCATATGATCAAATAATTTTAATTGATGCAGTAAATTTTAACCAGAAACCAGGATATAGTTTTTTTTTCAAACCCGAAAATGTAACATCTCAAAAAAATAACAAAAACCCCGTTTCAATACATGAAAACGATGTACTAAAAATAATAGAAATATACAAAAAAATAAACCCTGAAAAAAAACAATTCTATATATTTGGAGTTCAACCAAAAAACACAGGTTATGGAGAAAATCTATCTGAGGATATTAAAAAAAACTTTGAAAAAATATTAAATAAACTTTCAGATCAAATCAAAAATTTAAACAAAAAATAAAAAAATTTTTTTTATAGTTCAACTTCTCCTTCTTCACCACAATTAGGACATTTAAGATGAACTTTACCTGATCTTTTTTCTATACTAAATTCTTTGTTACAAGTCGGGCATCTTACTTTCAATATTTTTTTAACCTGTGTACCTGGTGCCTCATAGGGTTTTTTTTCTTCAGGTTCACCGATTTTTTCATCTACTTTTTCCTCAATAGTTTTTTCTTCGTTTTTTTCTTTGACTTCTTCCTCTATCGGAATAACAGTTGGTTCAGATTCTTCTTGTTTTTTCTGTTTAACAACTTTTTTACCATCAATTTTAATATAGCCTTTTTCTGCTCTTTCTTTTTGTTTCCGCTCTATAGCTAAAGAAATTTTATCAATCATCGGATCAGATGTTACCATCCAGTCGGATGCTGTAACTTTGAATTCTCTTTCTTTTTGTTTTTTTTGTATAGTTTGAGATATTCTATCAGCGTTATCATTTGATCCGACTATTTGTTCCTCGTTTTCTTTTTTTATTTTTTCATCTCTTTCTGATGCCGTCTCTTTTAGTTTCTCTAGAGGAGTTTTCTCTTTTTTGTTGCTACTTCCAAAATAATCATCTTTTTTAGAATCATTTTTTTCTGGTTCAGATTTTTTATATTTTTCTTCCTTATCTGTTTCTTTTTTTGTAACTCCTATGGTTTCCAATAGAGATGATCCTTGTTTTTTGTTATCTGGTTTTTCTTCGGTTTCTTCAGATTTTGTTTCTTCTTTTTTATTATCTTTTGAGCTTATACGTTCTATAAGTGATTTATCTTCTTTATTTTCCTCTGTTGTTTTTTTGTTTTCTATTTCTTCTTGTTTGTTTTTTTCGGCAATTCTATCAATTCTTTTTTGTTCTTCAAGAGCTCTTCTTTCCATCTCCTGAGCATCAGGAAGTGTATCTTGTTCTTCTTTTGATTGTTTCAATATGTCTATATTTTTTGCTTTAAGATGGCTTTTATATATGCTTTCAGTGCCATCAGATAGAGAGTCATCTAATTCATAATCGCTTTCTTTTCTTGATAAAAGACCCTTGTCATCTTTTATTTTTCTTCTAACATTTAGATATTTTATACAGTCTGGGCAACAAGTAACCTTAGTTTTTATTGTAGTTTCAACTAGTATTAAATCAGATTTTTTTACTTTACGTCCGCAGGTTGGACATTCTACCTTTTTGGTAATCAACATTTTATTGCCCGGTCACTCCTCGATCTTTCCCTACCATTAACCTTTTTTGCATATTATGTAATGATTACTTTTTCCAAATACTTTTCTAATTATTTATCTTTATAATGATTTTTAAAGATTTCTTTAAAAAATATTTTTTTGAATAATAACATTTTTTTCGTTTATTGTCTATAAGTTCTAAGACAAAATTTATATACAGTTTTTTTTCTAAATAATTTTAAAAAAAAGAAATGGATGGGCTTGACAAAAAAAATAATACTTTTTGTGAGTTTGAAATCTCACTGGATCTCTCTTCAAAAAAATATTTTTTTTATTCTAAAAAAACCCATCCAATACTTCTTTTATTTTTTTTTAAATTTTACTAACTTCTTCAATATGTTTCTTAATAGTATCCAACCATGAGGGTATACCCTCAATCTTTTTAGTTGTACAATTCTGAGCTAAAATTTTTCGATAATAAACGTTACAATCAACTCTTCCCTGAAGATTTTTTCTAATAGTTGAACAAAGATATCCTCCTTTCTTATCCCAATCGGTAAGAATAATAATTTCTTTGTATTTTCTTGCAAGCATGTCACAAAAATCTGTTAAAGAAACCCCTTTGTTAGTTTTAATAATTTCACAATTTATACCAAGTTTACGAAGTGCTTTGACATCCCTATCTCCTTCAACGATGATAGGTTTATTTTTACATTCTTCTCTTATTTCTTCAAAAATTTTTTCGATATTTTCAAGGGATTTTTCATAATCCATTTATTGACTCCTGTAATTTTTTTACAGCAGTATCAAAAGAGATATCTTTAATTAAAACAGTTTTGTTTTTATTTTTTTTCCCATTTACTATATAGATGTCCTCTATATTTTTGTTAAAAAAAGTAGCTAAGGTCATAAGTATTTCTTTGTTTGCCTGATTATCTTTAGCAGGAGAACTTACGTTAATATCTATTTTTTTTCTCCATTTATTAAAGCCGGCAGGAAATAAGGATTTTTTTGAGTCAGGAGTTACAGAAAGCTCAATATAGGTGCCTTGATCGTCACTCCGGACTGCTTTTTCTATATCAGGCATACCTTTTACTGGAGACTTTATATGCTATTTATATTATTTATAGATTTTTACTTTTATAGGGATTTTAAAAAAATATATATTTTTTGTATTTATTTTTGATATTTATTCCATGTGCCTTCAAGATTTGGATCTTTTAATGTATGCATTATGTATTCTGCGTATTCGTCACCAGTTGCTCCGTCCTTGTGACCTGTGGTTTTTATTTTTTTCTCATATTCGGAACAGATATCAAGTGCCATGTTGAGTTTTTTAGCTTTTTCTGGGAAACCGATATGGTCTAGTAGCATTGCTGCTGCTTTTATTGCACTGCTCGGGTCAGCATATTTTGCTCTTCCTTCTTTTACCATACGGGGTGCGCTTCCATGTATTGGTTCAAACATTGCATAACGTTTTCCAATGTTTGCTGATCCTGCTGTTCCTACGCCGCCTTGTATTTGTGCTGCTTCATCTGTGCATATATCTCCATAAAGGTTGGGTAGTACTATTACTTTGAATTGTGATTGTCTTGATGGATCTACTAGTTTAGCTGTCATTATATCTACAAACCAGTCATCCCATTCGACTTCCGGGTAGTCCTTAGCTACTTTTTCTGCTACTCTTAAAAACCTTCCATCTGTTGCTTTTACCACATTGGCTTTGGTTACCACGGTTACCTTTTTTAGCCCAGTTTTTTTTGCATGTTCAAAAGCAAGTTTTATGATTCTTTCTGCTCCTTGTTCTGTTATTACCTTGAAATCTATGCTAAGGTCATCTGTTACATGTGTTCCTTTGCTTCCAAGGATGTATGCTCCTTCTGTGTTTTCTCTGAAAAAAGTCCAATTTATGTTTTTCTCTGGTATTTTTACAGGTCGAACATTTGCAAAAAGATCTAGTTCTCGTCGCATGGTCACGTTGGCACTTTCTATATTTGGCCATGGATCTCCTTTTTTTGGTGTAGTGGTTGGTCCTTTAAGAATTACATGACATTTTTTTATTTCTTCAAGGATTTCGTTTGGTATGGCTTTGTTTTCTTTAGCTCTGTTTTCTATGGTTAATCCTTCAATGTTTACAAATTTAATTTTTAAATCATTGATTTCATCTTTTAGTAGGAATTCTAAAATGTTTTTAGCATGATTACAAATAGTGGGTCCTATTCCATCGCCGCCTACGACTCCTATTATTATGGGTCTTAGTTCATCATAGTTTATCCAGTCTTTTTGTTGTTTCATCATTTCTACTCTTTCAAGTTGTTCTTCTATAACCTGGCCGAAATGTTTTTTTGCTTCATCTATACTTTTATCTATTTCCATGGACTCCATCTTATTTTTACTCCACCAATTTTTTAAGGAATATTAAATTATTTATTATCTCTTTTAGAGTAATTAGTTCTTTGTTTTAATAAATTTTTATTAAAAACAAATAAAAAAAAGATAAAAAATTGGTTTATTTTATGGTTTTTTATGCATCAACTACTGCTATTGTTTCAAGTGCTTTATTGAATGTTTCACTTGGCCGCATTGCTTTAGAAGCCATTTCATCTTTTGGTTTATAGTATCCACCAAGTTCCATTGTTTTTCCTTGTACTTCTAGCATTTCTTGGTTGATTTTTTCTTCCTTGTCTTTTAGTTCCTTGTGTAGTTTTTCAAAAACTTGTTTTAGGTCATCATCTTTTTCTTGTTCTGCAAGTGATTCTGCCCAGTACATAGCTAAGTAGAAATGACTGTTTCTGTTATCTGGTTCGTTTACCACTCTTGATGGTGATTTATTGTTTTGCAGATATTTCTCGGTTGCCTTGTCTAGTGTTTCAGCTAGAATTAATGCTTTTTTGTTATCTGTTCGTTCTGCAAGATGTGTTAATGATGGTGCAAGTGCTAAGAATTCTCCCAGGCTGTCCCATCGTAGATGGTTTTCTTCTTGGAATTGTTGCACGTGTTTTGGAGCGCTTCCCCCTGCTCCAGTTTCAAAGAGTCCTCCACCGTTCATAAGTGGAACGATTGATAGCATTTTTGCACTGGTTCCAACTTCGAGTATAGGGAATAAATCTGTTAAGTAATCTCTTAGTACGTTTCCTGTTACAGCGATTGTGTTTTTTCCCTGGCTTATTTGTTCACATGAGAATTTTGTTGCTTCAACCGGACTCATTATTTTTATGTCAAGATCTGAGGTATCATGGTCTTTTAGATACATATTTACTTTTTTGATTAATTCTTTGTCATGTGCTCGGTTTTCATCAAGCCAGAATACTACTGAGTAACCTGTTGCTTTTCCACGGTTTACTGCTAGTTTTACCCAGTCTTGAACTGGTAGATCTTTAACCTGGCACATTCTAAACAAGTCACCGTCATTTACTGTTTGTTCAAGAAGTGTTTCACCTTTTTCAGATATTACTTTTACTGTTCCTTTACCTGAGATTTCAAAAGTTTTATCATGACTTCCATATTCTTCTGCTTTCTGAGCCATAAGACCAACATTTTGAACTGTTCCCATGCTTGCCGGATCAAAAGCTCCATTTTTTTTACAGAATTCTATTGTTTCATGATATACTCCAGCGTAGCTACTTTCAGGGATTGTAAATTTGGTATCATATGTTTCGCCATCTGGACCCCACATCTGACCTGAGTTTCTTATTGCTGCAGGCATTGATGCATCAATAATTATATCACTTGGAACATGCAAATTAGTTATTCCCTTATCTGAGTTTACCATCGCAAGCTTAGGTCTCTTATCATAGCATGCTTTAATGTCATCTTTTATTTCTTTTTGTTTATCCTCTGGAAGTTCCTCTATCTTAGAATAAAGCTCTCCTAGGCCATTATTTGGACTTATTCCAAGTTCTCTAAAGGTTTCGGCATGTTTCTCAAATACATCATCAAAAAATACTGATACAACATGACCAAAGATAATTGGATCAGAGACTTTCATCATAGTAGCTTTCAAGTGAACCGAGAACAAAATATCTTTTTCTTTAGCATCATCTATTTGTGTTCTTAAGAATTTTCTAAGTTCTTTTTTACTTAATACGGCTGCATCTATTACTTCTTTGTCAATAAGTGGTTGTTTTTCCTTGAGAACTTTTTTATTTCCATTTTCATCTTCAAAAACAATTTGACCTATACCTGCTTGTTCTTTTGTCAAAGTTATTGATTTTTCACTGTTTCGAAGATCCCCTTTTTTCATATGAGCAACATGAGATTTTGAATCACTTGTCCATTCTCCCATCCAATGCGGGTTGTTTTTTGCATAATTTTTAACAGGTCCTGGTACACGTCTATCTGAGTTTCCCATACGAAGAACAGGATTTACCGCACTTCCTTTGACCCTGTCAAACCTTGCTTTGATTTCTTTTTCTTCATCTGTTTTTGGTTCTTCAGGGTAATCAGGTATATTATATCCTTTTTCTTGAAGTTCTTTAACAGCGGCTTTAAGCTGTGGAACTGATGCACTGATACATGGAAGTTTTATAACATTAGCTTCAGGTGTATCTACAAGTTTACCGAGTTCTTTTAAATCATCACTTTGTTTTTGTTCATCAGTAAGATAATCAGGAAATTTTGCAATAGTTCTTCCAGCAAGTGATATATCTCTTGTTTCAATTTTTACTCCTGCTGCTTTTGAAAAAGTCCTAAGTATTGGTAGAAAAGAATATGTTGCGAGACGTGGCGCCTCGTCAACCTTTGTATAAATTATTTTTTCTTCAACCATTGTTTTTATTCCACCTTTTCTGGTTTATCTGGTACATCATACAGAATATCGTCCCATGGATGACGATAAAGACCAGTTTTGAGTCGTTTCTGATCAAAATAGTGTCCCATGAAACCCATGGTTCTACCGATGATGAAAAACGCGTTGAAAAATCCCATGTCAACCATTTCTTTGATTTCATCACGGCTGTATCCAAGGTTTGTAAGCATGTCAACAAACAATACTCCGATACATCCATCAACGTTTAGAATCAAAGTGTTTTTCTTCATTGTGGTAACACCTTGAACCTGCAATGCGAAATCAAGTAGTGGATGCTTGGGAAAATGTTTTTTTGCATAGTTGATCATGATTTCCACTCGAACATCGGGGTTATCTATACTATGGATACGGTGTCCTATTCCCTGTATACGAATATTTTGTTTTTTCATGTAATCAACAAACTCTCTTGGTTCCATATCTTTTTCAAAACCAAGTGAGAAATGTTTAGCAGCACCGTTTACCGCCCCACCGAAACGTGGACCAATGGTTACCATTCCACTAACAATTGATTCAATTAGGTTTTTTCCAGCACGAGCAGTAACAATAGTGTTATGTGCACCAGATACAGCAGGTCCATGGTCAGCTACGATTTGAATTACAAGTTCGATAAACTCCCGTGCATATTTTGGCAGATCTTTTTTGAACCAAAGTAGACCTAGTACTCCACCTATTCCATAGTCTTTTTTGATTACTTCATCTATTGGAACACCACAGTAGTTGTGTACTTCCACGGTTTCATCACAAATAGTTGATATAAAATTAGTAGGTCTTCGTACAAGTCCTTCAGCAAGTGCTTGTTTGTAATCCATTGGAACATTCGGAGTAGTAGGTTCTTCGAATTCCTCGATTTTTCCTTGTTTTTTGAGTTTTTCAAATGTTTCCTTTATTTTTTGTCCATAATCATCAAATGATTCAGGTACAACTGCGCCAGCTTCACGAAGTGCTTGGTTTTTTGCTGGAGCGGTATCTGCTTTTGAATCTGCTTTTGCACCAGCATGACCAAATTGTACTCCTCCGGGTAGCATTTCTGCACAGGTTCCAGTAACCCACATCACTAACGGCTTTGTAAGTCTACCATCTTTTAGTGCTTCTACGATTTCATATTCTGCTTTACCGCCAACTTCTCCAAGGCAAACCATCATTTTGATGTTAGGGTTTTTTTCATAACGGAGAAGGTGATCAAGCAGTGTTGAAGCTGGATAGACGTCTCCGCCGACAGCATATCCTGCATAGATTCCATCAGTGTTTTGAGCTACAATATTGTATCCTTCATTAGAAAGACCACCTGAAACTGATACAAATCCAACAGAACCAGGTCTGTAAAGTTTTGTTTCTTTAATATTTTGAATCGTTCCAGCTGCGTTTCCTATTTTGAAACAACCAGGTTTAAGTCCTCCAACAGTTGCAGGTCCAATAACCCATTTATCGTGTTTCTTTGCATAATCAGCTATTTTTCTTACATCACGTTGTGGAACACCTTCTGCTATCATTACAACAGTCCTTATGGTGTCAGTTTCAAGAGCTTCCATTGTTGTATCTGCACAAGATCGCTCTGAAGCAAAATTAACCATTACATCTGCTTCAGGATGAGCTTTTACAGCGTCTTCAACACTAGTATAACGTGGAAGGCGGATTTCTTTAGTACCCCAGAAGAGTTTATAGTATCCTCCACCAGTTGGTGTTATAAAACCTGCTACACTTGGTTCCTCTCGACCACTAACGTAATCAAAATCAAGCATACGTTGAGCGGCTCTAGTTTGTGTTCCATGGATAAAACCCTTGGTATGTTTATTAAAAAGTTCGTAATCTGGTAATTTTTTCTCTTGCTTAAGTTTACTTTTAGCTACAGCCATAATTATTTACCTCCTTTAAGAGCCATACTAACAATCCGAGTCATATGCGTCTCAGGACCATACACTTCAACAGGTAGATCAAGTCGTTTACCCATTTTTCTCATGTTTTCAAGGCCCTCTTTGTAGTTTGGTCCACCACGACGGACATAAATCTGTACATTTGTTTTTTTAAGTTTATCGGCATAATCCTCAACAGCCTTTATGATTCCAGTAAAAGTTTTAGCTACATCTGTAAAGTTTGCAATCCCTCCACCTACAATTAAAAACTTAGGGCGGCCCTTTGGATCTTTTTTACGAGTCATCAAATCTAAAATTGTTTTAGTGTATTCATATGTTAGGTCAGTTGATGGATTTCCACTGTACTCTCCATAATTAGCTAGTTCATCAGTAAAACCAAGATCAGCGACTGTATCCGCATAAATAACACTAGCTCCACCACCCGCAACAAGATTCCAAACACGACCATCGGGGTTTAAAACCGTGAGCTTTAGTGATGCACCAGTTCTTTCATCGAGTTCATCCACTCGTTCCTCTTCAGATGTTTTACTAAGACCAAATGGACTTGGGAATTTCAAATCACCCCATTTCTCTGCGCATTGGTAGGATGCATAATCATCTACTTTTGCAACAGTATCAAGAGCCACTGGTTCATCATTTACAA
>CAYMOC010000048.1:0-13936 GCA_964391965.1 uncultured Thermoplasmatales archaeon
GTGAAATTATGAAGGTTAAATCCCAGGAGAAACTTAATTCAGGATATCACAAAAACATTTTTTCAAAAAAAGTTTTTTATAAGATGAAAGGTTGTAAAATTTTAAATAAATGTTTGGTTGGTTGTTTTTCTTTTGGAAAAGATAACTTATAATAATCTATCAATTGGTTTGCATCCTGAGATTTATGAACCTTCTGAGGATACATTTCAAATCCTTGAATCTTTAGATGTAAAAAAAAATGATAAGGTCTTAGAGATTGGTACCGGATCTGGTATTATTGCTTTAGAGTGTGCTAGACGTGGTTGCGATGTGGTTTGTTCTGATGTTAACCCTTATGCTGTTATAATGTCTGAGGTTAATTATAGATCTAATAAGGATTTTTTGAGTGGTTCTGTTGATGTCAGATATGGTGATCTATTCTCTGTTATTAAACCTGATGAGTGTTTTGATGTAGTTGTTTTTAATCCTCCTTATCTACCGACAAGGTTGGATGAACGAGTGGGTGGCAGCGGTTGGTTTGATATAGCTGTGGATGGAGGACGAGGTGGTTTGTTTCATACTTTTCGTTTTCTTGAAAAAATAAAAGATTTTGTTAAAGTAGGTGGTTGTGTTTATTTTGTTTTTAGTTCTTATTCTGATAAAGGTAAACTAAAGTTTTTATTAGAAGAAAAAAAGTTTGAAAGTAAGGTTGTTTCTAGTTATAGTTTTGATGATGAAAAACTTGATATCTTTAAACTAATTTTTTAAAAAAAAGAAAAAAAAGAAAGATTTTTTTTTATTATTTGGTTAGTATGGATATTATTGTTTGTAGTATCGGAAAGTGTTCTAGTATTTTTTGTATTATTTGTTGGAACCAGTTGTTTTCATAAGGTGTTGTTATGGGTAGTTCTTTCCATGGGCTTGCGGCATCATGTGTGTCTTTGGCTTGTGCTCTTATGGTGTATGCTGTGTTTTGTTGTGACCAGCTGTGTTTTTGTGTTATACTTTCGCTTGAGTTATAGGGTCCTAGCCATCCTGTGTTTGTTCCATCGCCCCAATCTATGTAGTAGTATACTTGGTCATCATCTGGGTCTGTAGCGCTTACTGTGTAGCTGTATTTTTGTCCGGGTCTTAGGTTTGATGCAGGTCCTGTTAGGCTGGGTTTGTTGGGTGCATCGTTTTCAAGGGTTATTGTGACTGTTGCGTAGTCTGTATCTGTTTGATCTAGGTCATCTGTTACTTTCAACCAGATTGTGTAGGTTCCTGGTTCGTCCCATGTTGGTGTTATACTTTTTCCTGTTGCATCATCGTATTCTCCGTCATCGTCTAGGTCCCATTCGTATGTGTATGGTGGTATTCCGTTGGTTGCATCACCTGTTATGGATACTGCTTCGTCTACCATTCCATTGTACGGTCCGCCAGCATCTGCGGTCATCTCACATATTACATGTATGAGTGCTGTGTCTTCATCATATATGTTGTCTCCGCTGCATTCTTTTGCCCATACTTTTACTGTGTTTAGGCAGTTGCAGTCTTCGCAGGGGTCAAAACCTGTTACGTCTGCATAGAATGTTATAGTGTAGGTTTCTCCGTTTGCTAATGATTCTTCAAGGTCCCATATTATAGTTTGTTCGTCTATCTCTGTTTCCTCGGGGTTTGCATTGTTTGCATATTCTAGGCAGTCTGGTAGTTCATCTTCTATGTAGATGTTGTATAGTGTGTAGTCTCCGTAGTAGGTTATTTTTATTTTGAATTGTACTGTGTCTCCTACTGCTGCTTGTGTTTCTTCATCCCATTGGTTGTGTTGTTCATTCCATACTTGTTTTTCGAGTAGCATTCCGCTTACTTTTACATAGGCGTTGTCTTGATCGGTTACATCATCTGGGCAGCTTTGGTCTGTTTCTCCTGTTACTTTTACTGTGTTTTCAAATAGTTCTCCTGCGATTGCGTTTTCATCTATTGTGACGTTGAATTCTATGTAGATTTTTTCGTCTGCTAGAACGTTGTTGAATGTCCATATTAGGTATTGTCCGTTTTGTGTTGGGTTGGTTGGTGTTGCTTGGTTGTTGTATTCTAGTTCATCTGGTAGTGTGTCATTTACGGTTACTGTAGTAAGTGTGCATTCTCCTGTGTTGTGTACTGTTATATTAAAACGCATGTCTTCTTCGGCTTTTCCGAAAGCGTTTTCTACCCATATGTTGTCATATTTATCCCAGACTTTTTTTTCTACATTTATGTCTGGTTCTGGGCAGTCTATGTTTACATATGCGCTGTCTCCTCCGTTTATTGTTAGACCTGTGCATTGTTCATCAGCTGTTACTTTTGCTCTGTTTTCTAGTTGGTTTTCGCAGCAGTTGTTGGCTTTGGCTTTAAAGATTAATGTTATGGTTTGCCCGTCCATTAGATGGAAACCTGTTGGATATTGCCATGTTAGTTTTTCATTATCATCCCCCCATATTAATGGGTCGTCTCCTTGTATCATTTTTATGTATTCGATGCATAGGTTGTCTCCTGTTATGGGTAGTGTGTCTGTTATGTTTATGTTGAAAGCCCAATGGTCACCTGCTGTTATGTTGTGGTATGTGACATTTATTCTGAATTGCATTCGATCTCCGGGTTCAACGGTTATTGTGTTTTGCCATTCTCCACCTATTTCTCTTACCATTTTTTCTACTTCTAGTTTTTCGCTTGTGTTTGTGGGTTTTGTATCTGGGTCTGCTGTTAGATTTATTGTTGAAAATGTGAGTAGTAGTGTTATCAATAGCGTTAAAAATACAATATTTCTTTTTTTCATCATTTTTTTTTCTACCTCCCCAAAAAATATTTTTTTTTATGTGGAAAATTAGTATATTTTGTGTTGATTTAAATCTTTCGTAAAAAAAGTTTTTTATGTAACTGTAGTTATGAAAAATTAATATTTTAAAAAATATAGTGTTTTTATAATATTTTTACTAACAGTGCTGTGCCTTCTATTTGAGCGGGTCCAGTAGTTCCTAATGGTGGAACACTGTATGTACCCCATAAACACCAAATATTCAATTGATGTGAACCATTTAGATGGATTTCATCTTGGGATAACCCAAAAAATGGTTGAATTGTTGTATTTCCAATTGATTCGATCCCATCGTATTCTATGTCTATTAAAATAGTAGCATTAAATAGTTTTATTTCTCCTCCTACTCCAGGAAAATTTGCCATGCTGCCTGTAACAGTTGCATTGCCGGTGGTATTAATTTTACATAAGAAATAACTTTGTTTTATATCATCTAATTGTATGTTTTCATTTTCTTCAGATATTATTGTGTCTGTTTTTAATGCTGGTGAACTAGTTGATAATATAATTAGGATTGATGTAAGAATAAGAATTGTTGCAATGTTTTTTTTCTTCATATGTTCACCAAAAACAATTTTTTTATAAATATTGTTATATAATAATTTTATATTGATGGTTTAAATACTTTTCTTTACAGATACCACCCAAAAAACTTCTAATCAGGGAAAAATATAAATTTAGAGATTATATTATAAATTGTATAGTGAGGAGAAAATTATGAACCAAAAAACCAGGATGCCAGCTGGTTTATATGCATTCATAGCCGCAATAATACTTCTAAACCTCTATTACTTTTATAGACTAAGTATCAACCCACCAACTGAACAACTATTAAAAACAACTCTACCCAGTCTAATAATATGGACTGATTTACTACTAGTAATCCTATCATTTATAATCATACCATTTGGTTTTATAAAACAAAAAAAATATGCATATAATTTTGCAATAATATTCCTACTATGGTCACTTTTCTGGAATATATTAATGCTTATATCTAGAGAAGAAATAATCATGCATTACATAATGTTTGTAATAATGGTAATCCTTCTAATGTATCTACTAATGTCCTCTGTTAAAAAATATTTTACAACTTCTACAGCAATCATTGAATACAAAAAACCAAATAGTTTCTTTGAAATCGGTGGATACAGACTCTTTAAAAGAGAGGTAAAGAAAAAAGATGGTGGAACAAGAACTTTTTATTATTTCAGTAAAACACCATCAGATAAAGGAATACCATCTAAAAAACCAGATGATTACAAAGTAAAGGTTAACCCTAAAACTGGTGTACCATATCTAAAAAAAGAAAACCATTAGTTAAAAAACAATGCTGTCATTGAAAACATTATCAAGAATAAATTTTTTCACAGTCTGATAATCACTATCCAAGTAAACGGCTCCAATTAATGCTTCCATCGTATTTGCAAGAGTAGACGGGTTTTCATATCCTTTCTGTTTTTTTTCTCCTCTTCCAAGCCGAATAAAATTTCCAAGTTCTATCTCTATTGCTTTTTTTGCAAGAAAAACATTGTTTACAATACTTGCACGTCTGCGGGTAAGTTCTCCTTCTGAAAAATATTTGTTGGTTTGATATAGTTCTTCTGCTGCTACAAAATTAAGGATGCTATCTCCCAGGAATTCAAGTCTTTCATTGTATTCAAGTGGTTTCATGGCTTCATATGCATATGTTTTATGTGTTAACGCATTTATGAGTAAATTCTTATCTTTGAATTCATATCCGATGTTTTTCTGAATTCCAGTTAATTTATTTTTATCCATCTTAAGAATAACCCTTCAATTTTTTTTTTCTTTAATCATCCTGGTGAATATTTTCATAGTTTAAAACTTATACCCTGTATTTTTTTTTAAAAACAGATGTATTCTATAAATTTTTTGATTATATCAGAGTTATCAAATATCTTTTTTAGTTCTTCTAAATTTCTGTAAGGCCGGTTTATTATTATTTTGTTAGCTCGTTTTCTACCAACACCTGGTAGATTTTGTAGACTATTTGAAGAAGCCTGATTAATATTCAACGGATATTTTAAACCAGTAACTGATCGGTATCCATGATCTATTATTTTTACATTTATAAATTGTCCAATTTTTTGTTTATCAATTATCCCTACAAGTAATGGATATGATCCTACCTGTCTTCCAAAAGTAGTTTTTCCATCATGTTTCTCAGTGTAAACATCTTTTAGTATACACCCCTTGGGTAGCATTTTTTCAAGAAGAGGTTTTTCTATGTTTTCTTTAACTTTTGTTTTAAATTTTTTAAAATATTTTTTGTTTTTTTTAGCGATTTTGTTTCCAGTTTTATACATTTTTGTACCCGGTATTGGTGTAATCTGTCTTAGGTTGATTCGTCTAAGTAGAAGGTTTTCATCAAGTATTCTTTCTAAAAAACTGTAATCTAGTTCAAATGTTTTCTTGGTTTCACCCATAAGACCAAACACAAAATTTAGACCAGGTAGGAGCTCCGGCATACCATTTTTTCCTTTTTTACCACCTACTTGGTTTAGGATTTTTATGGCTTTAATTATTTCTTCTTCATCTGCTTTAAGATTGTTTTGTTTCACAACCACCGGGTCAACGCTTTCCACGCCGAAGGCTGCGACATCACCAGATGTATGATGTTTAACTATGGTTTTAATGATTTTTTTAGATTCTTCCGGATGTTTTGCAATTACACCCGGGTTTGCATTATCTATATGAAGTGTTTGTAGATTTGGAGCATTTTTTCTTATTTTATAAAATAATTCCTTAATAGCAGAAGGGTTGGGTTCAGGGAATTCTTCTATTCCTATTTTTTTAGCTTGATATGAAAAAATACATGGTTGATTCCCTATTCTTATATGTTTTATTCCATGATCATAGAGATTTTTTATTTCCTGAGCGATATGATTTATTGGTCTAAACTTGGGTATTCCTTTTAATGGTTCACTACAAAATGAGCATCCTCCATGAATGCTTCTAGGGCATCCACGGTATGTTTCTATTTCCGCTATTAAGTAATCCGGGTAGAAGGGATGCATCGTAATTATTTTTGATCCTTTGTTTGCAAAATTTTGTATATCCTCTGGTTTTTTTCTTTTTTTGTTAAATATTATATTTTTTGTTTTGAACTGTTTTTCATAAAGATTTTTTATAACAATCTCCGGGTCGCCTGTTATGTTTATATCAAAATATTGGTTTATGTTTCGTGTTTGTTGTCCGCCGCCTGTTCCAAAACCATGAACTGCTGCAGGTCCTGTTAGTATTTTTATTGGTTTTTTGATTTCTGTTATTAGTTTTTTTGTCTCATTGGGCCCTAGCGGGTATCCGCTGAGGTATCTTCCTGGAACACTCATACCTGCAATTATTATAAGTACATCTGATTTTTCAATGGTTTTTTTAAGATCTGGTTGTTGTCTTAGTTGATCTATTGTTAAATAAAAAATCTGGTTTTTACTATCAGTATCCCATATAGCACCTGCTATATAACGAGGATATGTGCTAATATAGGGTGGTACACCCAGACATGTGGGTTCATCTATGTAACCATCAAGTATTGTTGTTTTGTACACAATTTTTTTTTGAAAGTTTGGAAAGATATATAAAATGTTTGACTATTAGAATACAGTTAGTTAGATTAGGATACTAACCAAAAAATATAATTTTTTTATATGTTTTGGTGGATTGTTTAGGAGGAAAGGAGAGTATTATGGATAATTGGAATAAAATACGAAATAGTTTTAAAGAAAATGATACAGAAACAGATGATCTATGGAATACAACTGATGAATCTAATGAGAAAAAGAATAGTCCTTGGACACGTGTGACAGATAAACCGAATACTGATACTAAACCCGCTGAAAAACCTGATAATACTCCTTTTAGAAATAAACCAATGGCTAATGATGTCTCTAAAAAACGTGTTTCAACAGGGATTGGTCGTTTGGATGCCTTGATGAATGGTGGTTTCCCTGAGAACACAATAACTTTGGTTTCTGGTACACCTGGTGCAGGTAAAACCATTATGTGTTTTCATTACATAGATGAAGGCGTTAAAAACAATGAGAAATGTTTGTATCTATCTACTGATGAACGAATAAAAAACATTATGCGTCAGGCTGATGAATTAGGTTTTGATTTTCATAATGCAGTGGATAATAATGCTCTAAAATTTATGTATATTGATCTTGATGAACCAAATATCCACCGAGAAATGGAACGAGAGATAACTAATGGAAACTACCAGCGTGTAGTACTTGATTCACTTACACCAGTCTCAGAAATGCCAGTATGGGTTAAAGGAGTACATGAAATAATTCCTGCTGAAAACCAACCATCTGATACTCAGAAATACCCTGCAGGTTCAACATCAGCAACACGTATGCACGTCCGAAGGATAATAAACATACTAAGTAAAGACAACTGCACATCTATTGTTACCTCAGAAATACCAGAAGGAAGCCGAAGCCTAAGTCGAGATAGTATCAGTGAGTTTCTAGTAGATGGAATACTAAGAATGGATTTAGATACATCTATGGATCGACGAAAACTAACAATACGTAAAATGAGAGCAACCCGGCATACTTTGAAACCTCAGGATATCAGTATAACAGAAGGCGGAATAAAATTCCTATAAAAAAACAATTTTTTTTTCATTTCTTTTTTTTAAAAAGTTATATTATGAAAGTTCCAGATGTTGATCTTGAAGAGTTAGAAAAACAGAAGAAAAAGAATTTTCAACAACGACTTGAGTT
This sequence comes from uncultured Thermoplasmatales archaeon, assembly GCA_964391965.1. Taxonomy (GTDB): domain Archaea; phylum Thermoplasmatota; class E2; order DHVEG-1; family DHVEG-1; genus JAZKSG01. Next base: position 7,567 of record CAYMOC010000048.1, read on the forward strand.
TATCGATCAGTATGTAAAATGGCTTAAAAAAGACTCCTAACAAAGAATGGAGTAAACAACAAAAAAAACTTATTAACAAATAATATTTTTTTATTTCTTTTTTTCAAGATATTTTTCTATTATTTCTGTAAATTTGTAAAAATCTTTGATGTTTTCATTTAATACTTTGAATGCTATTTCATCATTTATTTTTCCGTATCTATGGACGAGTATATTTCGAAAACCTTTCATCTCTTTTAGGACACTGGTTATCTTATCTGATAGTATGCCTTCTTTGTTTAGGTTATCTAAAATGGTTTCATCACTATCAGGTATCGATAGTTTTAGATCAGAGTTTATAATTGAACAAATATCGATTACGTTTTCTAAACATGATTCTATTTTTTTGTATATACCATCTTTAACAAGTCCAAGTTTTTTGAATTCATTATAGTTATCAGGAAGGTTTTCTTCAACGATTTTAAGGTTGTCTTGTATCTCCTGTATTTTTATCTTGATAAGTTCTGTTCTCATGTTATAACATCACCTTTAACATAATCATAAAAACGTTTTTTGAAATCATCAAAAGCCTGATAGGTTTCTCTTGCTATCTGATAAATTAGTTGATTATCAGATTTGTATAAAACTTTACCTTTGATTACTTCATTTCTAATATAGAGAGGTAGATCCTGGAATATTTGTATATCATATTTATCTGGTACCCTTCCCAGGATTTTCATTCTGAAACGAAATCTTTCCTCCTTGGAACCATTATAAAAAACTGCGAGATCAACATCTGATAGCGGTGTTTGTTTATTAGTTGATAAGGAGCCATAAAGTATTATAAATTTTACTTTATCTCCTCCAAGTTTTTTGATTTTTTCTACAATGTTTTCTATTTGATTCATCCTATATTTTTTTGTATAATCTTTGTTTGATATATAAAATCAACTAAGATTTTGTCTTTTTTGGAAAGTTTTTTAACCCTTTAAAACATTAGTATAACAAATAAAAAATTATGTTATAGGAGGGAACTGTTTGGGATGAAAGATGATCCGATTGCAAATGTATTAGATGATTTGCTACGTCTTGATGATATTTATGCTTGTATGGTAGCACGTCAAAACATGATAAGTGTGATGCCAACAGCGGGGACTGATGGATTTAAATCAGAGATTAATGAGATATGGGATATAATCCATAGAGCTATGGATGATGTATTCCATGTAATACGTGAATATTCACAAACAGGCCTGCAGGAAATGGAGTTCCGCCTTCAAGAATATGAAGTATTGTTTTATATTTTCCCTGATACAGATAATGCACTAGTTGCAATCATACCAGCTTTATCAAACAAAGGTCTTTTAGAGGTAGAAATGGAAAACTCTAGAAGAGAGATTTTGAAACATATGGAGGAACAAGAAAAAAAACGACTGGCCGTAGCATAAAATTTTTTTTATGGTAATGTTAAAAAAATGATAGAAGACGAAATTGATGCCTCAGTGGGCATGACAAGAAAATGGGATGCACGAGAAGCAGGAAGAGATGTAGCCAGAAACACAATCAAAAACCTAAAAACCCCTCCAAGTTTTGTAATACTTTTTTCAACTATACATTATAAAGACCATGGAGGATTCGAAGAATTCCTAAAAGGAGTATGGGATGTAATACCCAAAGGAACACCTCTAGTTGGAGGAACAGTAGTAGGGTTTGTTAACAATTTTGGTTGTTATACCAGGGGAGCTAGTGCTCTAGCAGTTTCAAGTCCAAATATGGATATATCAATAGGTTATGGATTAAATACAAAAAGAAATCCAAAAAAAGCAGTTAATCAATGCGTTGGAATGATAGAAAAAAATTTAGAAAATAGTTCTTATAAAAATAAATTTCTTTTAAATTTAGTAGCTGGCCCAGAGCTTATGGCTGTACCTGGACAAGGATATAAAAAATACATAGATTCCGGTTTTATGAGTAAATTTATTAAAATAGCCTTTGGTATGTCTCAATATTTATTCCAAAAAGGTGTAGCACGTGAAGATGAGATTTTTGAAAATATTGTAGAAAAATACCCTTCTTATCAAATGATTCTTGGTACAACCTTTGATAATTATAAAGGAATTTCACATTATCAATTTTTTAATAATAAAATTCTAAAAAATTCACTGGTATGTATAGGAATATCCACCAATTTGAGTTTAGATGTTGGTTCTACACATGGTATGAAAAAAACGGATGTCACTTTGAATATTACAAAACTTAGTAAAAATGGTCATATTATTCACAAAATTAATAATAAACCTGCAGTACCTGAATTAAAACGATTGTTAGAATGGCCTGATGATTTTTTTGATGAAAAAACAATGTTAAACAAGATTCTATATTATCCTCTATCTTTAAAACGGAAAGGCAGAGAAGTTCCTACTGTAATGCCGTACATATTAAAGAATTCAATAATGACTTCATGCAAAGTTGACGGTGGAGAAGCTTCAGTGCTAACCGTTAGTGGAAAAAATATAATTGAAGGAATGAAGAATAATTTGAATACTTTTAATAAAATCGAATCTGAATTTGTTTTATGTTCCTCTTGTATGACGATTTTACAAACCTTGGGATATAAAATGAATATTCTACAAAATGAGATGGTTTATCGCTTTAATGACACTCCCTTTTTGATGTTCTATTGTGCTGGAGAAGGATCATACTCAATTAAAGATGATATTAATTATGCTAATATGTCATTTAACACTGCAGTTTTTGGTAAATCATAATTTTTTGATAACAGATTCAGCTGTTTTTTTTCCGGATATTACTGCGCCTTCTAATGCCGGTAATATCATCCAGTCACCAGATAGAAAAAAATTATTTGGAAGATTTTCTAATATTTCTCCTCTAGTTTTAAAAAATTTTTCATCTTGCTGATGAAGACCAACATCCCATTTTTTTTCATAAATTATTTCAAAATCTGGTTTTTTTTCTGAAAATAGTTTTTTCAATGTTTCTTTAATATCTTTTTTTGAAGACAAACTTGAGGCTATTATTAGTACGGGTTCATCTTTTTTTTCAGTGACATTTGTCCAATCTAGTAGGATATATGCTGGATTTCCTTCATCCGTTATAACAAGACCCCATGTATCTTTCCATAATTTTCTATTGGATCTAACGGCATAAACCGAGAGAGGATGGCCTTTAATTTTAGAAGTAGGTTTTAATTCATCTATATCATAGATCTTTTTCAGATCCTCTGGTTTAACTGCTGAAATCAGTATATTAGAAGTTATTTCTTTTTTATTATCATTTTTATAAAATATTACCTTATATTTCCCTTTTTCTTCTTTAATGTTTTTCACTTCAGAATTAGTTAGGATGTTTCCGCCATATAATTCAATTTCATTTGACAATTTTTTTATCAATTGTGATAGGCCCTTTTTTTGAAGAAATTTTTTCCCAGATATTAAGACGAATATTAAAGTTAAGCCGAAATGAGCATTTATGCTCTTCATATCCTTAATGCCTAATGACATTAACATACGGTTCCAAAAAGAGATTAGATTAATTCCGATGTATTGTCTATACCATTCTTCAAAGTTTAATTTTCTATAATCTTTGTTAAAGTCTAAATTTTTTACATATTCTCTTATTTTCTTAATTTCAACTTTTTTACCGTCACTCAATTTTGAAGAAAAATAATCTTCAATTTTATATGCCCTCTGATCCTGATATATTGATAAAAAATTATCTTTGTTCAATAATATGCTTTTATCCAAGTTAAAAGCTTTTAATAATTTAAAAATGTAACCATTTTCAATGTAGAACATTGCTCCTAATTCTAATGGGCATTCATTGAATTTTTTTGTTAATATTCTTCCACCCATCTGCTTCTCTTTTTCGATAACTGTTAATTCAATTTTTTTATTTCTTTTTTTACAGATTTCATATGCAGCTATTCATCCCGATAACCCTCCACCTATAATACAGATTTTTTCTTTTTTCATAATTTTCTACCAAAGTTTGTTAATTCTTTTATCTTGTAATTGTATTTCTCTCCCCATTTTACTGTTTTTCTTAGAAATTTTAAATCTATTGATCCTACATGATTTTGCTTTTGATCTTCAGCTGACTGCATTATTGCTTCTGCAATGCATGAAAAAATTTTTCCTTTTGGTACCCCGGGGATTGGAATTTTTTTACCCATTGGGGAATCAACATATCCTCCGTCAACACGTGTTATATCTTTTCTTTCTTGACAAACTTTTAAAGAAAGATTAGGGGGTTGTGAAACGTCTACAATTATTGCATCTTTCTTAAGATGATTTGAATTTAATAATGCCTTAGGATGACTTGTTGCTGTAACTATAATATCAGCTTTTTTAGTATTCAACTTAAGATCTGTCTCAAATCTTCCTTCTAACTGTGATGAGAGTTCCTGTAGTTTGTTTTCCCTACGCCCGATCAATTGTGTATGTCTAAACTTTGGCACGAGTATTTTTGAAACTGCTTCTCCAATCACCCCATATGCTCCTATTATGGAAAGACACAATTCGGTTTTTTCTTTACCATATAAATTTAAAATTTTTTCTACTGTTTGACATGTAATTGCTGCAGTATAACTGTCTCCATGAGTTACATAACCAGAATATTTTTTTTGTTTAGTTAGCCACTTACCTGCACTAGTAACTGAAGTTGTTAGAGCACCTAATTGAACCAATTCAACTTGCAATTCTTTTTCAGCAATTAAAGCCCCCTCTAAAATTTTTTTTCTGACATCTTTAAGAGGTCGTTTCATCATCTCTTTTGCAGTAAGTTTTAGGCCAAGGATATGTCCTTTTACTCCATTAAAGTTGATTTCTGGTGAAATAATAAAATTTTTTTTAATGTATTCTTCGGGAATTTTTTCTAAACTATTGTAATCATTTAAATGTCCTATTGTAGCAAATTTCATAATGTAACTTCCCTAATTTGTTTAATCATTATTATACATATTTAATTATTTGTATATTTACTAAAATTGAAATAAATTTATAACTCGTTTTTTACATCAATTTAATTTGCTAATTTATAGATTCGCCAAAAAGTCTGACTGCAGGATATGCTTTTGCTTGTATTTCTTCACCTGGCTGGTACACAAGTTTTATGTGACTTATATATCTAATTAATGATTTAGAGTATTCATCTTGAGACAACATTACAGAGGGGATGAATCTATCGGGATTAACATCTTCATTCTGATCTTGAGGTTGAATGCCTGAGTATTTTAATAAAGATGAATATTTTATTTTATTACATAATCCTTTTTTATAGAGATAATCTAAAAATCTTTTCCATCCTCTTTCCTCATGGTATCTATCCGGATTAAAAGAGCATTCAATTCCAACTTTTTGATTAACTTCTTTCCCTATACTTATATGAAGAACAATCCTTGAAACTATATCCTTAATTTCTCTTAAAAGATTTGATAATTTATTTTCTTTATCGTCGGACCATCCAAGAGAATGTAAGTAGGGGGATTATTTCTTCAGCTTTCATTCTTTTTATAACAATTCTTATTTCAGGATTTTTCCTAGATAACATTGTCCCAACTTGAAATAGTGAAGCCTCTAATGGTAATTTTTTAATGCATTCTGTAACTTTTTTTTCAACTTCTGAAGATAATGGTTTACCTAATAATAATGGTAGAGCTGTTTTAGTTAATAGTTTATGCTGAGCCGTTATTTCGCCAGTAATAAAATGATCCGTTTTTGGTTGTATAAAAATACTTGGAGCAGGATTATCGGAAATATTGCTTGCTGTGTCAAATTCAAACCATAGCCCTATTATGCTATCATATAGCATTGATTTTGGATTAACCCATTTTTCAGTAAAGTTTCCAAGTTGTTTCCATTCAGTTTTCTCTAAAAAAGTAGGAGGTAGTCTTTTATTTTTAATAGAATCATAAAGAATTTCACGTTCTCCATTATTAGATGATACTGCAAAACAAAAATCTGATTTTGCCTCGTAAGAATTTAGTCTTGATTCAAATATTAAAAAACTTGTTATTTCATCTGATAGTTTATCAGATAGTTTTTTTATTTTAACTAAATTATTGTCTGAAATCAAATTCTTGGGGACATAGTCAAATATTGTATCAATATAATCTCAAGAATTTGATAGATTTAGGATTTTATTGGTTTTAATTCTATCAAATCTAGAATCATCTGTAATTTGGATCGATCTAATATCGTCCATATTCTCGAATATTGTCTCGGGATTAATTTCAGAGTTATAATCCCGGTTCACTTTATCTGCCCCCATGATTCTGGTTGTACTATTATATTATTATTAATATCTTTTTCGCATCTGATGGCTTCATCCCAAAATAAATAATTAGGAGATAAATCATTTTTTAAATCATGGA
>CAYMOC010000049.1:0-3536 GCA_964391965.1 uncultured Thermoplasmatales archaeon
GTTTTAACCGTTTTAACCAATCAAACAAATTATTACACCTATTTTTTGTATTTTTGTTTGTATTCTTTTTTTTGTTCTGGTGTTAATTCGTTTTTCCAGATTAGTATGATTCCTCCAATTATCATGAGTAGGAGTATTGGTGTGGATGCAAGTAGTATGGTTATCATGTTTTGTACTACTCCTGTATAGTATAGTACGTTTCCTGTGATTGATGTAAGTAGTATTATCCATCCTATTCTGTATTTGGTTTTTCTTTTCATATAAATCAATTCATAGCAGATGTTTGTGGTTTTGTAATGTTTTTATATGATTTATATGTTACATTTTTGTTAGTTACGGATTATACAAGTTGAGAAGAGGGACGATATAAGGTAATAGTTGGAAGTATTGTTTGACTTGATTTATTGCTTTAAGGATGGAAAGATAATGGGAAAAAAGTGTTGGAAATGTAATCAAAAAATAAGGTTTTTAGAAAGTTATAATCGTTTTTTTTACCTTAATAACAGAGCGCAAATTTTTCTTCATACAGACTGTTATTTTGATTTAACAAAAAATGAAAAAAAGCAGATCCAATATGCAGAATCGTCACCGCCTAGTGGTCTAAGAAATACCTTGAAATTAAAAGGTGTTTTAATTGCAGGGGGTTTAGGTGTTTTACCATATTCTAGAGGATATTATAAAGGAGCCATGTGGATGACAAAAAGGACACTTAAGAAGCATGATATAAGTTTTGAAAAGTTAGATAATATATGTATAGATAGATATGATTACCATTATGTTTTACTTCCTGAAAAAATACAACAGAAAATATTAGAGCAAATTAGAAATAAGGAATTTCTTCAAGATTAGTAATACTATGGATAGCTTTTTAATGATGATTCCTCGGAAATTTTTTATAATTGACATATGTTATATAAACTTATATTGAAGGGGTTAGAGATGGATAGAGGAAAATTCTGGTTTTCAATGGATATTCTATCTATTCTATTGGGTATTAGTATCCTATTTATAGGTAACTTTAGAAAAATAGTTTTAACTCAATCAGAACTATACATAGATTATGTTACTATATGTTTGATGTGCATAGCAGTTGGATTTGGTGTTTATTGTTCGTATACTAGAAGAAATAAAATCTTAGCTTCTTTAGGAGTCTTTGCAGGAATCTTAGGTTTAATTTTATCAATAATTCTTATTTTTTAAAGGAAAGATAAAAAAATGAGAAGAAAAAAACAACTATCAAAGAAACAAAAGAAAGGGATCCTATACGCAGCAATTTTAGTAACTATATTTGTTGTGTTAAGACTTTATGTTTTTAATGCAAATGAAAACCTTTTTTTTGGATCCAATGAAGATTTAGGTTATAGTTACATATATGGTATAATCTCATTAATTCTTTTAATTGTGATACCCACAATATTATTCTTTTTTACTAAACATTTTTTTCCTTCTCTTATAGCATTTATGATGATACTTGGTCTTAGTTCAGGTTATATAAATGAAACATTGTCAGATAAAAGTATAAAAAATCCCTCTTATGATGAAATGATGAAATTTATAAGAAATGATAAAACAGATACCAATACATATGTTTTCGATAGTTATGTATGCGAAGATTTTTCAGAGGATGTTGTCGAAAATGCTAAAAAAAACAAAATTAGAGCAGCACTTGTACATTTAGAATCACCCAGTTGCGAGGGGCACGCTATTGTATGTTTCAAAACTAGTGATAAAGGATTATACTTTTTAGAACCGCAACTGGATGTTGTTTTTTCAAAAGCAGAAATGAAGAATATGATCAATAGAGGTGTATATGATATTCAAACATATTATAGTGGAACTTATTATGGTTATAGCGAATATTTTGATATGTCTCTTGAAGATTATTATATAGTAAAATGGAATAACGATATTATCTAGAAATAACTCTAAGAGAATGACTAAAAAACAAATGCAACGGTGTTAAACAGTTTAACATGGTACTTGAACAAAAACGCAATAATAAAGGGCAATTTGAATCAAGTTCTAATTCTTATAGAAATATACCCGAGTTTCTAAGTAAAAACGGTAAAGCAGTAAGCTATGTAACAGTCAAAAACTACTTAGATGGGCACGATAACTATTAGTAAAATTATTTGTGTTAAAAATGTAAATATAAATTATTTAATTTTTTTATTATGTTCTTTGTAATAATTAATTAACCTTTTTATTACTTCAGAATATGTTTCTCCTTTTTCTGCTATTTCAAAAAGTTCATCTTTAACATTTTTCATTACTCGTATCGTAGGCATTTTTGCATCAATTGGATTTTTTGTTGATCCTTTTTTTGTAGGTTTACGAACCATTATTTTCCTGTATACACTGTATAATATTAAAGTTTTATACATCAATTTTCAAGTTAGGGTAAAGTTTATATGTATACACTGTATACAGTGTATAAAAGGGAGACTTTTAAATGAAATATCAAAAATACATTAGTGAATTTGAAAATTATTTAATTAGCAATAACAGCTCTAAAGCAACTATTACATCTTATACAAGAACAATAAAACAACTACTAAATTTTCTAAACAAATATCCAAACGAAATCACCGAAAAAGATGTTGAAAAATACAAACTATATGCTATCCAAGTAAAACAATATGATACAAACACTTTGATTCCAAAATACTGTGCAATAAATTCTTTTATGGAATACCTAAAAAAAGATATTAGACTTAAACCCCCTAAGAAACGAGTTAAAAACAAAATTCCTTTAACTATAGAGGAAGTCAAACAAATTTTTCAAGCATCAGAAGAAAACTTTAGAGATAATGCTATTTTAAAAGTACTTTATTATGGTCAACTTAGAAGATCTGAACTAATAAATCTAAACGTTGAAGATGTTGATTTTCAGAGGCAAAAAATACGTATAAACAAAGGAAAAGGAAATCAGTATGATGAAATCAATATTTATCCTGATGCTTTGAAATCAATTGCTAATTATTTAAAAGTAAGAGATCTACCAGATGTAGGTTTTAAAGATGCATTATTTTTAAACCGGGAACGAAAAAGAATAGGAAGAACTGATTTAACTTGTACAGTAAAAAAATATGCATACAAAGCAGGTATAAACAAACGAGTTTATCCTCATCTTTTTAGAATAACAAGTATCACCCATATGGCAGAAAAAGGACTAAACTTAGAGGAAATACGTATGCAGAGCAGACACAAAAAATACGAAACACTACAAAGCTATGTACAAATGTCTAATAACCATGTTAAAAACGCATACATGAAATCCATGAACCTGTATAATAACAACAAAACTCAGAAGACAGAAGCAGAAATTAAAACACAAAGCAATAACAACAAGGATATTAGGATACAACTTGCTGAAAAACTAGCAAGTGGTGAGATAACACAAGAGGTTTACCTGCAAGTCATAAGTTCACTGAATAATTCCTCAACGACAGAAAAAGAATTCAGCTACCAGTAAAAAAACTTCTAACCATCCAGAAGCAGTAAAACACAAGACAGAAACGGGTAAAAACACCCTG
>CAYMOC010000049.1:3546-13911 GCA_964391965.1 uncultured Thermoplasmatales archaeon
GGTCAGAAGTTGTTGGGTGTAGGCCATAAGCCCCTTTCTGTTTTAAACGGCATTCTACTAATGCGTCTTACCTGTAGGCAGTCTGGATAACTGATCCTACGTTTTAGACTTGCTCCAGGAACAGATGGACACGTTTCATCAAATCCTACTGAGATCTCAGCAACTTAAACTTGCATCATCGCATAATCAAGTAGACTGTGTCGTTTCTGCGTCTCTGCAAAGACTCCCGCCTTTACCAAATTTATTTTGGTTTCCCGATCCAGAGTGAGAGGGGACTTTCCTCAGCGAATTCCGCCGTTAGCCGTCCACCTACACCCAAACAACTAATAAAAAAGCAGTTCAAAGTAAATAAATGTTTACATCAATTTATTATATAGAAAAAGTACGTTCAGATTCCACGGTATCTTTAGTAGAACCATCAATAAGGACCTCTGTTTTAAAATACCAATGATTACCCGATTCAATTTCAACTATCAAATTAACTTCTTTTTTATCACCAGCTGTTAAATATGAAATATATTCTGTTTCATAATTAGAAACTATATAATCCTCAAAGAAACTATCATTATCATAGATTATACCCTGTATCTGTATATCCTCTGCTGCAGACAACCCAAGGTTTTCAACAATCAAAGATACTTTCACCAGATGACCCAATGGAGAATTTTTAAAAACAGTTAAACTGTTTTCTTTCCAAAAATGATTCATCACAAAACGAGGAGAAATTTCAAAAAGATCAACAACCATAGAAGCAGTATAATTAACAGGAACTTCACCTAATTCAAAACCACCATTACCAGAACTGCCATTAACACCCGTACTAGAAGTTTCTAAATAATAATAATCAGAAACAAAATAACTCTTATCAGGCACAGCATTTTTTTCAAGTTGCACACCAAGACCCATATGATTCGAAAACTTAATCAGAGTAAGATTATAACCCAAAGAATCAAGAAAGCTAGAAGTAAGTATTGCTTTATCTTCACAATCCCCTCCACCACAGCTGTTATCAAAAAGAGTTTCAATAGGAAACTTCGGATATTCCTCCAAACCAGTTTCCTCAATATCCGAAGTATAAGGAATATGTTGAACAAAAGAAGCAATATAATTTATTTTACCTTCATCAGAAGTTGAATAAAAACCAGTACTACCCCCGGGGTAGCATTCAATAATTAACTCAGAGATCAAATCAATAAAATCATCATCATAACCATCTAAAACATAAACACTATAATCCTCAGTATTAACTCTATCCTGGTTTTTGTAATAATCATATAAAAAAACTGGATAAGGAAGAGACAACACAGAATCATTACAACTAAAATTCACAAAGTTTTTTTCATCAATCTCAAAAAAAGAAGTATCATCAAAAAAATTAGAAGCCAAAAGATTATCCTTAGAATTATAAACACTAACATTAAAAGATTTTATATCCTCATTTATTTTAAATAAAGACATACAATCTACAGAAGTTTTTTCATAAGGATTTAAAACATCAGGTAACGCAAAACCTTGCTTATTGTTAAACTGAATTTTATTAGGATAAACAGGTAACTCACCTTTGTTTTCCAATTCTAAATTTAAACCCATAACATATTTTTCGGAAGAAGATTTATTCCAACTGTAAATATCACAATCTAAAATGTCGACATCTCCAGCTTTAAAAGTTATCTCTTTTGAGTAAATATTTTTATTAGACACATCATAAAAATCTATACTATAAACACTGTCAGATATTGTTTGTCTATAAGCACCTAAACGCATAACAGCTTCCTTATCATCTCCACCTAAAAAATAATCAATATCTAGAACATCAGAATCGGAATCAACAACTTTTATTTTCACAAAATTTGAACAATTAAAACTAAATTTTACACTAGGAAAACCATCATCATCAAAAACAACAACTTCTTTTTCATTGAAATCAAAATAAAAATTTTCCTCTACTGTATCATTTTTTATAAACCAATAAAGAAACATCAAAGATAATAAAAATAAAACTACTAACACTGAAAATATTAGCCCTCTGAAACCTTTCATTGTTTTTACACACAAATTTTTTTTTTAATCTAGGTTATCATTTCTTTTTTTTTAATTTTATTGTCTATAACACGACCTAGGTTTTCTACACCTTTATTTATTTGTTCATTGGTTGAATAAGAAAAATTCAAACGCATAGATTGTCCACCGCCACCGTCAACATGGAATGCTTTACCATGAACATAAGCAACATTTTCTTTTATAGAATCAAGAAACATAGTCTCAGTATCTATTCCATCAAAAGGCAATGTTACCCATGCAAACATACCACCTTTTGGTTTATGACAAATATAACCCTCAGGGAAATATGTTTTCATCGCATCAATCATAGCATCTCTTTTTGGTTTATACATCTCACATATCTTCATAATATGAAGATCCAAAGAACCACTTCTCATAAACTCATTAGCAATATATTGAGTGAATGTATTAGTACAAAGATCCAATGCTTGTTTACAAATAATCATTTTTCTTTTTATTTCCTCAGGACCAATTGCCCAAGCCAACCTAAAACCAGGAGCTAAAATTTTTGAAAAAGTAGAAAGATAAATTACTCTTCCTTCATCATCAAAAGCCTTTACTGGTTTAACAGGATCCATATCATAACGAAGATTACCATAAGGATCATCTTCAACAATCACAAGATCATACTCATTAGCAATATCAATCAATTTTTTCCGTTTCTTCTCAGGCATAACAACACCTGCTGGATTCTGAAACGTAGGAACTACATACACAAACTTAGGAATTATATCCTCTTTTAAAAGCTCCTTAATTTTATCCTCTAAGATATCTACACGCATACCTTCTTCATCCAAAGGTATACCCTCAAGGTTACTTTCATAACTTCTAAAAGCATTTACCGCACCAAGATAAGTCGGAAGCCCAACAAGTGCAGTATCACCAGGATTCAAAAAAACCTTACCAATAGTATCTAAAGCCTGCTGAGAACCACTAGTGATAATAATATCATCCTCATCAGCATCTATACCTTCTTTTCTTGCTCTTTCAGCAAGAACCTCTCTTAGCTCAGTTACACCCTGCGTGGTACCATATTGCAAAGCTTTTTTACCATTTTTAGATAAAACAGAGGAAACAATATCCTGCAAATCTTCAACAGGAAAAGTCTTAGGATTTGGAAGCCCACCAGCAAATGAAATAATCTCAGGATCCTGAGTTACCTTAAGCAACTCTCGAATAACTGATTTTTTCATTTTTCCAGCCCTATCGGAATATAATCTTGTGACATCTTCCATAAAAAAACCACCCTTAGCAGAATCAAAGATATAACACTTACTTTTATATGTATTTCGTAAAAAAATTCATATATTTGTAAGTAGATATTCCTGTACTATTTTTCTTCTTTAACATTAAATAAACAGTTCAAATGTTTTTCAAAAGCAGGCATATCCTCAAGTGTGTCTCTACAAATATTGAAACGTTGATAAATATGTAAAGCTAGTTCATCATCATTTTCAAAGACAATATCATCTTCAAGAAACATCATACTGACATCTTCTTTTTTTTCAAGTTTTTTGTCTTCCATGATTACCAGGCTCTATGTACATATTATTTGATTTATAAGCCTTTCTATATTTAAAAAAATTATTTTTTTAATCAATTATTGATACAATAATAGAGTAAAACTTATTAACGAATGTTTTTTCACAAAACCTAAAAAAAAAAAAATGTTTTTTGAGGATTGAAGAAAATTATGGAAGCAATAATTTTAGCAGGAGGATTTGGAACAAGACTTAGACCTTTAACTTATAGTAGAGCAAAACCCTTGTTACCAATATTAAACAAACCAATGATATCCTATCTTATAGAGAGCCTCCCGGAAGAAGTTGATAAAGTAATATTAGCTGTTAACTACAGAAAAAAACAAATCGAAAAATATCTTGAAAAAAGGAATTTTAATAAAAAAATAATAGTAAATGATGAACCCGAACCATTAGGTACGGGTGGAGCTGTAAAATTTGCTGAAGAACATATAACCGGTACTTTTTTTGTTTTAAACAGCGATATTATATGCTCATTAGATCTTAAAAAAATGCTTGATTTTCATAGAGAAAAACAAGCAAATGCAACAATTTCTCTTTGGCCTGTTGACAATGTCGAAGAATTCGGTGTAGCAGATGTAGAAGAAAACGGTAAAATAACTGGTTTTGCTGAAAAACCAAAACCAGAGGATGCACCATCAGATTTGATAAACGCTGGTGCATATATCATAGAACCAAAAATTCTTGAATACATCCAACCAGGGAAACTAATCTCGATGGAGAAAGAAATTTTTCCAAAAATAATCGATGATACTGATGCTTTTTATGGTTACAAATTTACTGGTTACTGGATGGATATAGGCCGGATTAGTAGTTATTTAAAAATCCACAAGTTTTTAATGGACAAAAAAAACATTGATAACTATCAAGGAAAGAACAATAAAATCAATGGAGATATAAACAAATGTTGCCTAGGATCAAATATCAAAATAGAAGAAAACAGCAAACTCGATAGTGTAATCATCTATGATAACGCAGAAATCGGAAACAACGTCGTAATACAAAACTCAGTAATCGGTGAAAACTGTAAAATTGGAGACTCCTGCAATATTAAAAACTCTGTAGTTGGAGATAATGAAAAAGTAGAACCACAGACAAATCTTGATAATAAACCACTGTGGACTCAACCTAAACCAGAAGGATACCCTGATAAACAAATAGGAAATGTTATAGGCGAATAAAAAAAAATTCTCTATTTTTTCAATCATTTTTTTATAATATATCTATGTTTATGATTAGATATTATGACAACTAAAACTATTTCTAAATATATTTTCAGAGCATATGACATCAGAGGAATATATGGTAAAGATATTGATCCAGAAATTTTTTACAAAATAGGTCTATCCGCAGGGAAATACGTAAAAGAAGAACTAAAAGGAAACAACATGGCCGTAGGTAACGATATAAGACTTTCAAGTTATCCTTTAGTCAATGCATTTATGGCAGGTGTGTCAGCGAGTGGAATCAATGTTTTTTATACCGGTACCACTTCTTTTGGTGAAACACTTTTCTCAGGATGGAACAGAAAAAAAAACCTTATAGCATTTGTTACAGCAAGTCATCTTCCTGCTGAATGGAATGGATTAAAATTTTATTACGGTGACGGAGTGGGTTTACCTGAAGAAGAACTACAAAAAATACGAGACTACACAATAGAAAACAATCTAGAAATCGTGGATTTCAAAAAAACAGGTAGAATAAATCCTCCCACGCCTTCTGATAAATATTCAGATTATCTGAAAGAAAAATTTTTTCTTAAAAAAAAGGTGAAAGTTGCAGTGGACTGCGGAGGAGGAGCTATGACGCTCTCTGCACCACGTGTTTTAAAAAAATTAGGAGTCGAAGTAGTACCAGTTTTCTGCAAACCCAACCCAGCATTCTCCGATCGCCCATCTGATCCTAAACCAGAGAATCTAACTGTTTTAGCTGACACAGTTAAAAACAAAAAATGTGATTTCGGTGTAGCATTTGATGGAGATGGAGATCGATCAGTAATTGTTGACAACCAAGGAAACATTCTTTCTTCTGATGAAACCGGCGTAATCATTGGAAAACATGGGTTCAAAGGAAAAACAGGGACAGTTATAGCAAATGTAGAATGCTCAAAGATATTAAATGAACAACTCTCACCACTAGGTTTCAACATAAAACGGATACAAGTAGGGCATACTTTTCTAACTCTTCATGCAAAAAAAGAAAAAGCCTTACTAGGAGTTGAATCATCAGGCCATATAATTCTTCCTGATTATTTCTTATTCGATGATGCATTAGTCGTTCCTTTAAAAATCGCGGAAATTCTTTCAACTACAGATGAAGAATTATCAACATTGAAATCAAAAATACCAAGTTACCCTGTTAAAAAACTCGAAATCAAGTGTTCTGATCAACAAAAATTTGATGTAATAAAAAAACTAAAAGAAGATCTTTCAGAGAAATATAATGATGTGAACACTCTTGATGGGATAAGAGTGGATCTAAAAGATTCATGGGTTCTTATACGTGCATCTAATACAAGCCCAATAATAAGAGTAACAGTTGAAGCAGATAACAAAGAAAAAGTAGAAGAAATCGCTAAAAAATTTAAACAAATAACTGAAGAAAAAATAAAACAAATGAAATAAAAAGAATGGATGAAATTTTTATGACAAGATTATTTGGAACCAATGGCATAAGAGGAATAGTAAACCAGGATATGAACACAGATCTAGCTTTAAACATAGGTAAATCACTTGGAACCTATCTAAAAAAAAACCTTGATAACCCAAAGGTAGCCATTGGAACCGATGCACGTTTTTCAAAAGATATGCTAAAAAACGCAGTCTCTGCCGGTTTAACATCTACCGGATGTCAAGTTATCGATTTAGGAATAGTTCCCACACCTTGCTTACAATACTATGTAAAAAAGAATGATATAGATTCAGGAATCATAATAACAGCATCTCATAACCCACCAGAATTCAATGGAATAAAAGGAGTAACCTCTGATGGAAGAGAATTCACAAAAGAAATAGAAGAAGAAATCGAAAAAATTTATTTTAACAAAAATTTTAATCTTGTAGATTGGAAAGAAGTCGGAGAAGTAAAACAAACAGATGAATCTATACAGTTATACCTAAAAGGTATTTTAGAAAATGTAAACGTTGAATTAATCAAAAATATGAACTTTAAAATCGTGTTAGACTGTGGAAACGGAGCCGGTGGTTTAGCTACACCAAAACTGTTAAAAAAACTTGGTTGCAACATAATAGAATTATTCTGCGAACCTGACGGAAGTTTTCCAGGTAGAAAATCAGAACCCCTCCCTGAAAACCTTAGAGAACTAATAAAAAAAGTAGAAGAAGAAAAAGCTGATTTTGGTGTAGCTCAAGATGGTGATGCAGACCGAGCAATCTTTATAGATAACAAAGCAAACTACATCTGGGGAGATAAAACTTTATCGATTGCCGGTAAATATATAGTAAAAAAAGATGACATAGCAGTTACACCTGTTACAACATCCAGCTGTTTCGAAGAAATAATACAAAAAAACGGTGGAAAAATAATTACTACTAAAGTTGGATCTCCAACTGTAGCAAAAATCATGGTTGAAAACCATGCTGTTTTCGGCGGGGAAGAAAACGGTGGTTTAATATTTCCAGAGATGCAACATTCCCGAGATTCAGCAATGACGATAGCTAAAATCATGGAAATAATGGCAAAAGAAAAAAAATCATTAAAAGTACTCGTTGATGAAATACCAACTTATGAAATGATAAAAACAAAAACATCTTGTCCGGATAACAAAAAAACTCAGGTTATGAACAAATTAAAAAATATGACCGATCAACATGATGATATCCTAAAAATCGATGATACAGACGGCGTTAAACTTTTTTTAGAAAACGGTTGGGTTTTAGTTCGTCCATCTGGAACAGAACCAATTTTCAGAGTTTATTCTGAATCAAAAAACAAAAAAACCGCAGAAAAATATGCAGAGAAATATCTTAAAATAATTAAAAATCTAATAGAACAATAAACGACTTTTTTTTAAAAAATTGTTTCTTCTTTTTCATAATTTGATTTAAACATAGGTGTTAATTCTATACCATCTTCAGAGGAGATATTAAGAGCAAACTTTGTTCGATCATGAGCTATACCTCTCATCTTCACCAATTGAAGTGTTCTTATCAAATCACCAGATCGTTCTTTATCCCCTAAAAAAATTATACCATCTGATATAAATTCCTCTATAGCGTTTTCTGAAAACATGTATTTACGAGGAGGTATCTCCGATGTTAAAACAGTGGTACATTGCATAGCTGCAAGATGCGAACCTAATGTAAAAATAAAATCTCGTATGATTTCTCTAGTTGGAAGTCGACAACATAAACTTGTTATTGAATCTAAAACAAGTCGTTTAGCATGAAGCTTTTTTGTGATATCTCTAATAACCTCAAACATAATATATGCTTCTTCAGCATCATAAGTAAAAGGATCTAAACCAAGCCGATCACTTATATTCCAGATATCAAGAATTGTTATCTGACCTGATTTAATTATTCTTTCATCAAAAAAACCAAAACTTTGATGATGTTTTTTAAGCATAGGAACAGATTCTGTGGCTGTAAAAAAAACTCCTTTTTCACCCATACGAGCTCCATTAATTAGATACTGCATACTAAGAGTTGTTTTACCAACTCCACTACCGCCAGAAACTAAAACAGTGGCTCCTACGGGAAATCCGCCATTTAGATCAGCATCTAAACGTTCTATACCTGTTTTACATCTATCTCTATGAATCATATTTTAGATTTATCTCGCTCACCAAAATCAAATATGATATAGGGTGTTTATTATAAAATGATTATTCATAAGATAATCATCCGATGCGAATAAGTTAATAACACCTTGTCTATTAATGGATAAAAAATAAGAAGAAAACCAGAGGAATAAATACTATGTTAGGAAATGATAATGAACTTCAAAAATATCTACTTCAAATTGAACAATACAAAGAACAAATCAATGCTTTAGAAGAACAACAAGAATTAATCGATGCAGCAATATCAGATTATAATAAAGCAAAAATTACTCTTAACAAAATAAAAGACAGCGAAAAAAACACAGAAATGCTATTACCAATCGGTGGAAGAACTTTTATCAACGCAAAAGCAATAGATCCATCAAAAGTTTTATTTGATATTGGAAGTGGTCTTGTAGCTGAAAAAAAAAGTGAATCAGCTATAGAAAGAATAGAAGAAATAATCGATCAACTAAGTAAAAAACAAAATGAAGTATCAGATATGATACAAAAAATGCAGACTGCTGCAACTCAACTAACTCAAAGAGCTCAACAGATGTATATGGATCAACAAAGAAACCAACAATAAAAAAAAATTTTTTAAGGGTTTGAGTAAAAAATGTTTAACTTTCTTAAAAAAAGAATTAAAAAATTCGAAGATGAACTTGAAGCAGAAATAGAATCCGAGCTTCAGAAAGAAACAAGAAAAGCAGAACCCGAACCACCAAAACCAACAAAGAAAGTTGAACCAGAAAAACCTATTAAAAAACCAACTGAAGAACCAGAAAGAAAACCTCCTGTAACAGAAGAAAAACCGATAGAAAAACCTAAAATTGAATCTAAACCAGAAATCAAAACAGAAAAAACCGAACAAGAACTCAGAAAAGAAAGACGAGAAAGAGATAGGAAGAAACGAGAAGAAGAACTTGATAAAAAAATCGAAAAAAGCATTGAATCAGAATTAGAACATACTCTAAAAACCCGTCGTAGTATAGAAGATGTAGTAAAAACAGACCCGGCTCGAACAACATCGATTAGTGATGAAAAACTAGATGATCTTTTATGGGATTTAGAGGTAGGTCTTCTTGAATCCGATGTAGCATACTCTGTTATTGAATCAATAAAAAATGATATCAAAGAAGAATTAAGACATGCATCAATCAGTAGAAGAAACATAGGTGAAGTAGTTGAAAACGTTTTAAGAAATGCTATATCAAATGTTTTGATGTCAAGCGAACTCGATTTTGATGAATTTATTGGTGAAACTGAGAAACCTGTAGTTATAATGTTTGTAGGAGTAAACGGTAGCGGAAAAACACTTTCAATAGCCCGTGTTGCAACTATTCTTAAAAAGAAAAAAATATCCTGTGTTCTAGCAGCAGGTGACACATTTAGAGCAGGAGCAATAGAACAATTAGGAGTCCATGCTGATGATCTTGGTCTAAAAATAATAAAACACGGTCCCGGAGCTGATCCAGCAGCTGTAGCATATGATGCCATCGAACACGCTAAAGCAAAACATAAAGACGTAGTACTTCTGGATACAGCAGGAAGAATACAAACTGATTCTAACCTAATGGATGAAATGGCTAAAATAAAACGAGTAGCCAAACCAGATTTAATAGTATTTGTAGGAGATGCATTATCCGGCAACGATGCAGTAGAACAAGCTAAAAGATTCAACGAAATCGTAGGTATAGATGGGGTAATACTAACTAAAGTTGATACAGATGCAAAAGGAGGTAGCGCCCTCTCAGTTGCATATACTATTGGAAAACCACTCCTTTTCATAGGCATGGGTCAAGGATATGACGACATGATTCCTTTTAATCCAAAATGGATGATCGGAAACATTTTTGGAAACACATAAGTTATTATAATAACAAAATGTCCTTTTTTTAAATATTCTAACTTTTTTCGTATTAAACCACAATAAAAAAAATATATTTGTTATAATATTTACATATACTTTATATTATT
>CAYMOC010000050.1:0-13542 GCA_964391965.1 uncultured Thermoplasmatales archaeon
GCCAGATGCTCTACCTAGCTGAGCTACAGGCCCAAAAAAATATTTTTTCTTATTTTAAGACCCAGGACTCAACCATATTAAACCTAATATATTTGACATTACTTCAACTGACCTGCTATTTTTTTTATGAAATTAACTCTATCATTTTTTGAAATGTATATATATTATAATCTATTATATTATGAATCAGACTACGCGGTATAATAATTCCTGTATAAATAACTTATGGGTTCTTTTCTATTGATTTTAGTATTACTTGGTCTTTTTGTTTACGAAAAATAACTTCATAGTCTTCAAATATTGGATGTCTGCCTATTAGAACAGGTATATCTTTCCTAGAAGAAACATGAATTAGTATTTTTTTGTATGTGGCTGTTGTATTTCCTTTTCCAATTACCATGTCAAGGGTTGCTTTAAAAAGAGAAGTTTCTCCTCCAGCAGTGTTTACAGAACCTGCTTCTTCTAATTCTAATTCCAAATATTGTGCGATAGGTAGTGGTATCACTATGAAATCTCCGCCAGAGTCTAAGAGTGCATCGATGTATGGTGTTTTTCTTTCTTTATGGTAAAATTTTACAGGTAGTATCGGATACCTGTGGTAGTTAAATATAAATTCTAAGGTTTTTGCTTTCATTGTAATCAGCGTAAATGAAATTCCTCTGTTAATACTTTTGATATTTTTATTTTGTCCTCAGGGTATTTTTCTTCGGGGAATCTTTCTTCCGCCGATTTAAGTATGTCTTCGATGTTTGCGCTATGATCTACTATTTGGTCATCAAAAAGCAGAAGCCATTCTCCTGAAAATTTTTTTGTTTCATGTTCTATGTTCATTTTTTATCCAATTCCCTTAGATTTTATTCAATATAAAAATGTTGTGCATTTATATTTATAGATATTTTTTATATAATATTTGGTTTTATTGTAGTTTTTTTGCCGTGAAAACATCAAAAACATAGAAATATTTATATACTAGGATTTACAGACTTATATGGAATAAAAAAATTTAAAAAAAAATGATGCAGGAAAGGGGTCGAAATTATTATGAATATTATAACACTTGATGATTTGTCAAAAGCGATAGCTAACCGTGTTGGAATAGGTATCGAAGAAGCTCGAAGAGACGCTGGATTTGTAATGGATGTTTTTGGTTTTCAGGACCGAGTAATTGATAACGTATTAGATCCTGAAGACAGGCAACTCTTCTACTTACTTGAAGAAGAGGGCATGCTTACAACCGAAAGAGAAGAAACTACATTATATGATGGACGAGAATGGCGTACCCATTACTGGATTATGAGAAAAGATATTGTCCTTAGATATGCTCAGGATGAAACATCCCGTGGTGGAAATATTTTATCTAACAAAAAAACAATAGAAGATATTTCTGATGAAGCCATTTATGATTCTCTTGGAGAAGATCTTTGGGTAACTAGAAAACTACCCGAGTAAATATAGAGCTATCTAAAATAAACTAAAATTTTTTTTTTATTTTCTTTTTTATATTTATCTTGTTTCTTTTTTTTAAAAACGTTAATAAACAAGTTTTTTGTTTCTTATTCTCTTATCCCTAAGAAATTGTTTAAAAAAAAATCATTGGATAGGTGATATTAAAATATGTCTAAGGAAAAAATTATTATTAGTTCGGAGTCAGTAACTGAAGGTCACCCTGATAAAATGTGTGATCTTATATCTGATGCTATTCTTGATGAAGCTTTGAATGATGATAAATACTCTCGTGTTGCTGTTGAAACTGGTACCAAAAATGGTGGTGTAATGGTTTTTGGTGAGATGACCACTGAATCATATATAGATATCCCAAGAGTCGTTCGTGATGTCATCAAAGATATTGGTTATACAAGATCTGAGTATGGTATTGAATGGGAGACTTGTTCTGTTTGGGTTCAGATAACTGAACAGAGTCCTGATATTTCTCAAGGTGTTAGTGAAAACAAAGGTTTGCATAAAAAGCAGGGTGCTGGTGATCAAGGTATGATGTTTGGTTATGCCTGTAATGATACTAAGGAACTTATGCCTCTTCCTATTATGCTCTCTCATAAACTTACTAAAAGACTTTCTGAGATTCGTAAAAAAGGAGATATCCCTTATCTGCGGCCTGATGGTAAGGCTCAGGTTTCTGTCGAGTATGATGATAATGGAAAACCAGTTCGTGCCGATACAATTGTTGTTTCTACTCAGCATGATCCTGGTGTTTCTTATGATAAGATAAAAAAAGATGTGACTGAGAAAATTATTAGACCTGTTTGTAAAAAATGGATGGATAAAAGTACAACTGTTCATGTTAATCCAACTGGTGCTTTTGTTCGTGGTGGTCCTTATGCTGATGCGGGTCTTACTGGACGTAAAATTATTGTTGATACTTATGGCGGTGTAGGTCGTCATGGTGGTGGAGCTTTCTCGGGTAAAGATCCTTCGAAGGTAGATCGTAGTGCTGCGTATGCCTGTAGATATATAGCTAAGAATATTGTGGCCGCAGGCCTTGCTGATAGATGTGAGATCCAGTTGGCTTATGCTATTGGTGTTTCTGATCCTGTATCGATTTATATTGATTGTTTTGGAACTAATAAGATCCCTGTTGATAAAATCAAAAAACTTGTTAGGAATTATTTTCCACTTAGTCCTAGTGAACTTATTAGAGATCTTGATTTGTTGCGTCCTATCTATAAAAAGACTGCAGCGTATGGTCATTTTGGTCGTGAGGATCCAGATTTTACTTGGGAGAAAACAGATAAAGCAGATCTTTTGCGTAAAGAAGCAGGTTTGAAAAAGAAAGCCTGCTAAAAAAATCTTTTTTTATTTTTTTTTCGTTAGTTTAAAGTACCGCTTTTGTTTTATTTTTTGTTCTGTGAAACTTAGAAGTGGTTTTGAGGAGAGCAAACTTTATGTTATTATTGCGATTTTTGTTATAGTTGTAATTGTTTTAACTATTCTTTTTAGTGGCAGGGATATTAATCCTGCTCGCGTTCCTTTTGATGTTTTAGGTGATACTTGGTATTGGGATTCTAAAAATAGCAGTAGAGAAGAAGGTTTTATGGGTTTAGAACGGTTTTGTAGTTTCACTTATAGATGTGAAAATGATAGTTTCCCTGCTTATGTTACTGTTTCTACTATGAAAAATTTTTTTATGATGGATGAAAAAGATTTGATTGATGAAACAGAGGATATGATTATTAGTAAAACTTCTGATCAGAATATTGTTTTAGATAAAAAAACTCGGCTGAGTGGTGAAAGAAATCTAAATAATGAACATAATAGTTTTTATTTTGTTTATAATGCATCTAAAGGAGAAGGTAATTCTTCTGAAAAAATAAAGATTTTTGGTGAGGCTTGGAATTGTGAAAAATCTGGTACGTCTATAGTTTGTGTTGGTATGGCTCAAATATCAAATAGTACTCTTGGTACTGATAATTATCAGTTTTTTTGGTCTAAAATAGTTAGGGATAATGTTGGAACTTTTGGATTTGATGAATTTCAGGGTTCTGATGGTTTAATATTTAATGTTATTTGTCATTAAAAAAATAGGTGTTTCTTTTTATTCTTCTTGTATTTCTGCTTTTTGTAGTTCATAACCTATAGGGCAATCTATTGAATCAATTATCTTTTTTATTTTGTATTTCTGATCTTTTCTTGGTTTGAAATCCTGGCAGATTCTGTAGTGCTCACAGCCGATGTTGTTACATTTTTCTTTTTCAATAATTGTTATGCTTCCTTCTGTTATTTTTTTGTTTATTGTTGTTATAATGGGTTGTTCTTCTACTTCTACAACCGATACTGCTCCTTCATGGATTTTACAGTTGTGTTTTTTGTCTCGAACATTTATTATTTTATAGTATCTATCTATTTTTAGGTTAAAACAAACGTTTTTTAGTTTACAGTTTTTACATTCGGCTTCAGGTCCAAGATATTTAAAAATTAAATCTTTTTTAGCGATTTTTTCTCCTATTAGTGTTACATGTGCCATTTTTTTATATTACTCCTGTTTTTTTAGCTAGTTTTTTTGCTGCCTCTTCTGTTAAACCATTTTCTCCAAGTATAGTGTATCTTTCTGGTCTTATTTCTTGTGCTCTTACAAGTGCTTCTACTATTTTTTTCTTTGATATTCCTATTTCTTCTGATGTGGTTGGCGCTCCGATTTTTTTAAGTGCGTTTCGTAGTAGTTTCCAATCTCCTCCATGTAGGTACATCATCATTATAGCTCCTATACCACATTGTTCTCCGTGTAATGGTTTTTGATTTCTCCGGCTTTTTAGTAGGATTCCGGGTCCAAGATGATCAAGCATATGTGAAAACATGTGTTCAGCACCACTTGCGGGTCTTGTGTTTCCTGCGACACTCATTGCTACTCCTGATACTATCATGCTTTTAACTCCCAGCCATGCTGCTCTTTCAGAATTGGGTCTAATATCTTCTGCGTTGTCTATTATCATTTCAGCAGCTGTGGTTGCTAATACAGCAGCGTGACTGCTGAATTCTTCATTTTTAAGTCTTGACGCTAGTTCCCAGTCTTCTACTGCTGTAATGTTTGATATTACATCTGCACATCCTGCAGCTAGCATCCGGTAGGGTGCATTCATTATTATTTCAGTGTCTGCTAATATTGCTTCTGGGGATACTGCTGTTTTTGATACTGATCCTTTTTTGTGTTTTAGCGCTGCTCTTGGTGATGCTATTCCATCATGAGCTGCTGAAGTTGGGACACTTATGAATGGTTTAGATAGGTCATGTGCGGCGAGTTTTGTTACATCTATAACACTTCCGCCTCCTACGCCTATTAATGAATCTGATTCTTTTTTGAAAGCATAATCTATTACTTTGTTTACTTGATCTACTGTTGCATAGGATATTATGATTTCTGAAACTTCATAGTTTCCTTTTGATAAGATTTTTTCTATTTCTTTTCCTAATATTTTTTTTGTTTTTTTGTCAGCTACTATTAATGTTTTCTTATCAGGTGTTACTCTGTCGCATAGTTTTTTGATTTCTGGCGTGGTTTTGTGACCTACTATTATTTCTCTTGGGAATACCATTCTTTTGGATTTGGTAAAGGTTTTCATAGTAATTTTCCTAAATTGTGAACCTAGAGCTTAATATATTATTTTTTCCTTTCATGTTTTCGTGATTTAATTATATTATGAAAGTTATGGATTACCTTATAAAAAATTATGATAAAGTCATCATTTACTGTGTTGCTGCTGTTTTGTTGGTTGTTATGTTTGGTTTGGTTTTATTTCCTGAGCTTTTTTATGAGCAATGGATTTGGAAATATTACTGGGGCCCGGTTGTTGCTGATGCTCAAGATGGTGTAGCTTTTTATAATGGTGTTAAAGCAGTTGAAGGTTATACCTATCTTTCAGAATTGACCTATGGCCTTATTTTGATTCTTGCACTGTATGGAATTTATAGGCTTCTTAAAAAACTTGAAATTGTTGTTGATTGGCATTTCGCTTTAGCTCTTCTACCATATATTGTTTTTGGGCCGGTAGCAAGAACCCTGGAGGATAGTGGTTTTTTCTCTCCACCTTGGGTTTACTGGTTTATATCACCCTTGATTTATCTTCAAATAGGGTTATATGCAATATTTTTTGTTCTGTTGGGTTACTATCTTCAAAAAAACTATAAACATAAGTTTTTGAAAATTAATAATATTGTTTTTGTTGGCGGCCTTTGTTTACTGCTACCTTCGCTTTTTTTTGTTGCCAAATGGATATTGGGTGATAGATGGGGTGATACTAGTGGTATTCGTTTTGATGTTTTTCTAATTGTTATCGGTCTTATCTCTTTGATAACTTTTTTAGTATTTCTGTTTTCATATTTTTTGAAAGACAAGAACTTTTCTACTCCTTTTAAAAATCCTTTGAATCTATCTTTAATTTTTGGTCATCAACTTGATGGAATTACTACGTATATTAGTATTAAAGATCCTTTGAATTTGGGCTTACGTTATATAGAAAAGCATCCTGCCTCTGATAGTTTGCTTAATATTTGGGGTCCTTTGTTTCCAATTACAAAATTTGTTTTGATAATTGTTGTGATTTATATTTTTGATATATTGTATAAGGAAGAATTGAAGAGTCATCTTACTTTAGTTAATTTATTGAAAATTGGTATTTTGATTCTTGGTTTTTCTCCAGGGCTTCGTGGTCTTTTAAGAGTAACTATGGGGGTTTAATTTTAATTTTTTATGAAAAAAAGGCATCATCCTGATTGGTTAAAAGTAAAAATAGGAGGTGGAGAACGTTTTGTTCATATGAAAAAACTTCTCCGGGGTTCAAAACTTCATACTATTTGTGAAGAGGCAAAATGTCCTAATATTGCTGAATGTTTTGGTAATGGTACTGCTGTTTTTTTGATACTTGGGGATGTTTGTACTCGGAACTGTGGTTATTGTAATGTTAAACATGGAAAACCTGATGGTTTGAATGAAGATGAACCTTTGGATGTAGCTGAGAGTGTTAAACATCTTGGTTTGAATTATGTGGTTATTACCTCTGTTACTCGTGATGATCTTTCTGATGGTGGAGCGGGTGTTTTTAATGAAACGGTTAGAGAAGTTAGAAGATTAAATTCAGATTGTGATATCGAGGTTTTAATACCTGATTTTAAAGGAGAGATTAGTTCTTTAAAAACTGTTATTGATTCAGAACCTGTGGTTGTTAATCATAATATTGAGGTTGTAAAAGAATTGTTTCCTTCTGTTAGACCAGAGGGTGATTATGATCTTAGTTTAAAAGTTTTAAAAAGTATTAAAAATTTTAATCCTGATGTTAAGTCTAAATCTGGTTTCATGGTTGGTTTAGGAGAAAATAAGGATCAGATCTTTAGTACTATGAAGGATTTAAGAAAGGTTGATGTTGATTTTTTAACAATAGGTCAATATCTTCAGCCTTCTAGTTCTCATGCTGAAATTAAAAAATATTATACTCCAAAGGAATTTAAGGAATTCAAAAAAATTGCTTTAGATATGGGTTTTGAACATGTCGAATCCGGTCCTTTGGTTCGTAGTAGTTATCATGCAGAAAAAGCAATATTATAATCTTTAACATATTTCTTAGATTCTATTTCTGTTTTTACATGATTATAATTTTTATACATAATATTTATATATATATGATTCTCCTATAATATTATGGGTGTGTTTATAAATATGAAGAAGATGTTTACATTTTTAGTGGTTTTTGTATTAACTATAACAGGCTGTTTTTCGATTGTTTCTGCTGAAAAAGAAAGTATAAATTATGATAAAGAGAGTACAGAAGATGAAGAAACAACTGGATTGCTTCCAGATGATACAATTATTATGTTTGCAATTGTAAGTGGAACTTATGGTTCAATTCAAAAAACTGGTCTAAATTCGTACGAGGGCACAGGACCAGATATTGGCATGCATACTAAACTTAGATTTTTTGCACCTAGACCTTATTTTAATTTTCTGGTTACTAGCTTTGATGGTGAAATGGGTCAAGCTGTTTTCAGAGAATTTAGTATTCCTTTTTTCATAGGAAACGTTGATTATGAACAAAAAACGATGAATGGCATAGGATTGTTATGTATACTAAAAGACAGGCAAGTGTCTTAAATTTTTAAATAACAAAGAAAAAAGGTTCCTATTCTATCTTTCTTTATATGCAGGTTTTATAAACCACTTCAATATACATCTTTTTTTATAGATGAAATCCAAGTCTGTATACAAAGTACCGAAGGGCAAACTTTTGAAGATTTTTCTTGACTATAATGAAAAAAACAAGGTTATCAATTATGTTAAGATTACTGGTGATTTTTTTGCTTATCCGCCTGAATCAATTGAACTTATCGAGGATGGGTTAAAAAATAAGTTGTTGGATCGCGAAGTTTTAGTTGAAAGAATTGATAAAGTGGTTAAGAAAAATAATGTTCAACTTATTGGTATAGATCCAGTAAGTATTGTAGATTGTATTTTTCGAGGTGTTGAATAGTTGTCTGAGGATTGGCGTTTTTTGAATACTGGTTTTAGTGATGCATTTAGTAATATGGCTGTTGACCGTGCTATAATGATTGCTTCAAGTAAGGGTTATGTTCGCCCAACGGTTCGTTTTTATGGTTGGACTCCTTCTGCTATATCAATTGGTTATTTTCAGAGTCTTGAGGAAGAAATAGATCTTTCTATGTGTAATAATTTGGGTGTAGATTATGTTCGTCGTATAACAGGCGGCGGTGCGGTTTTTCATGAAAAAGAGCTCACCTATAGTATTGTTCTTCCTGAGAGTCATAATAGTGTTTCTGAGAATATTCTTGATAGTTACAGTCGGATTTGTGGCGGTATTATGAAGGGTTTGAATAATTTTGGAGTGGAATGTAGTTACCGTCCGATTAATGATATTCTTTCTTCTGGTAAGAAGATATCTGGTAATGCTCAGACTCGTCAGAAAAAAACTCTTTTGCAGCATGGTACAATACTTTTGGATGTAGATGTTGATAAAATGTTTTCGATTTTAAGGGTGCCTAGTGAGAAAATGAAGGATAAACTTATTAAAAATGTTAAAGAGAGTGTTACTTCTGTTTCGAGTGTGGTTGGTAGATCTGTATGTTTTGATGATTTAGTTGTTGATATGAAAAAAGGCTTTGAGGAAGAATTTGATGTTAAACTTGTTGATGGTTTTTTAACTGATTATGAGAAAAAGCTTTCAGAGGATTTCAGAGAAAATATTTTTTCTGACAAAAATTGGAATCATAAAAGATAAAAAAAGATAAAAAAAAGTTTTTTTTTATTTTGTGTATTCCTCAAGTATTATCAAGAGTTTCTGGCTGCTGGAGCCTGACATTCCTGAGTTTCCAAGAAGTGTGTATTCTGCTTTTGGCATAACACCGTTTTTGTTTATCCATATTTTTGTTGATGATGTACTTGATGATTCATAACTATAATCATATGAATTGATTTGGTTTTGTTCGATTTCTATCACATAGCAGTCTGTGAAGTTTCCACAGTCTAAATATAAGTCTTCTTGATCTATTACATTGAATTTCATTGTGTTTTCTATGGAGGATATGTAATCTTCTGATTCATCTTCATAGATATCTGATTGAGAATCTGAGTATTCGTATTCTTCTATTTGCTGAGATTGTGAGTTTGAACTTGAAACCGTTACTTCTTCTGTTTCGTATTCTTCATATTCGTTATATGAATAACTGAAATCGTTCATTTTTAGATTCATTGTGAAGTTTACTATTTTTTCGAATCCTACGTATAGTTCATCGAGTTCTGGGCACATATTCCAGTATTCTTCTGAGAATTCTACTGTGAAGTTTGAATCCATGTTCATGAAGGAAAAGCCGTCTATGTAAAGTCTCATATCTGCTTTGCTTTCTTCTCTATTCCAGTCTATTATGTATCCTATGATTACTTCATCGAATTCTAGTTGTTCTTGGCTTGCGTTTCCATATGATATGCTTATTTCTTTTAGTATTTCAAAAGCTTCTGTGAAATCTATTTTGTAGTCCATGTATACTGGTGTGTAATCATTTGGTTTTAGATAATAGTCTGAGTAGATATAGTAGGATATTTCGTTTGGTATTTGATTTAGGATTTCTTGTTGTTCCTGTGTGGTTGACATTGATCTGTAACTTTCGATGTATTCGTCCATTGGTATTATTATTCTGCCTTCTGTTTTTACGAGTATGCATTGTTCTCCTTGGAATGTTACTTTTCCAAGGTTTTCTTCGTTTATTTCTCCGATTCTTTGATCGGGTGTTCCAAATATGCCGTTTTGATCATATAGTCCATATGTTGCTTTAGCGTTTTCTTGAGGTATTGATGTAACTGTTCCACTGCTGAGTGATTGGAAACTAACTTTAGGTCCATATTCTACGGGGTCTAGTTTATCTGGTTCTACTGGTATTTTTGGTTCTTCTTCTTTTTTATCTTGTTTTTTTGTATCTGTTTGTAGTTGTACAAAAAATGCTGTTGAAATTAGCATCATTGCTATTAGTACTGTTATTATTGTTCCTGCTAATATTTTTCTTTTGTTGTTTTTTTGGTTGGATGTAGTAGTTGTTTATGTATGGTCTGTTTTGTTGTGGGTATGCTATTTGTTTTTCGAATTGTTCTATTTCTTTTTTATTTAGTTTTTGTCCGCAGTTTTTGCAAAATAGGTCTGTAGCATTTCTTTTTGTTCCGCATTTTGGACAGTATTTAATCATTAATTTTTTCACCATTTTCCTCATCTGTATTATTTTATCATAAACTGATTAAAGTTATACTCTGTTAATAACATTATAAAAAATTGTTGTGTAATTTTATCAAAATGGGAAAAAAACAACTATAATTCAAAATTACGACCATCAGAAGCAGCAACAACTTTTATACCTAACTTTTCAGAAACCTTTTCAGCAAAAACCCACGGTTTAGCTCTTATTGCATTCATACCAAAATGAGTAAGAATACACAAACGAGGATTAATATTCTCAACTATCCTTTCAACATCATCAAAAGATAAATGCGAAACATTCTCTTTAGAATCCTTCAGAACAACATAAAGAACTAAAACATCGCCATCATAATAAGATTCTAAACCATCAAAATATTTAGTATCAGAAATAATAGAGACGCTATTATTTTCACCATACAAATTCAAACCATAAGTCTCAACACCATGAACATGCTTAACAGGCGTAGTAAAAGAAATATTTCCCAAATTATAACTTTCTTTCTCCTTCAAAATTTTAAGATTTTCAACATGATTTCTAAAATGCTTAAGAATAACCGGATCCTCATCTAACGCATCACTAGGAGCAAAAACAAAACCTCTTTTTTTATTGCCACCATTAGTCATAGCCTCAATCATAATATTAACATCATTACAATGATCAATATGACGATGAGTAAGAACAATACCATCCAGATCAGTAGGTTTGAGTTTAGGACGACTATTTAAACAATTAACCAAACTACCTGGACCCGGATCAACAAGAATATTTGTATCATCCAAAGTCAACCATATACCACCAGTTTTACGTACCTGCTGAGCAACCACAAAACGAGCACCACCCGTACCAAGAAACTTTATTCTATCCATGATTTTAACTTATCCTGAAAAATACTTATAAACTTTCTATTTTTAAAAATTTTTAACAACAATAAAAACTTATAATATATAGGAATCTATCTAAAAATATGGATCTCTTCAAGTACACATATGATCTTGTCAAACAAATACCAGAACATATGGTTTCAACTTATGGTTCAGTTGCTCGAGCTTTAGGGGATATTCGTGCTTCCAGGGCTGTTGGTCGTATGATGAATCAAAACCCAGATCCTGATTCTATGCCTTGTTTTAGGATAGTTTATTCTGATGGTAAAATAGGTGGTTTCGGAAGAGGAATAAATGATAAAATAAGACGATTAAGAAAAGATGGCATAAAAGTTAAAAATGGTGAAATAGTAGATTTTGAAAAAATACTTTTTACTGATTTTAAAACAGATTATCCTCTAAGAAAACTACGGGATAAACAACTAAAAATTAGAGAAAAAATTGTTCTTGATGGTTCATTAGATGAGGATATTAAAACAGTTGCTGGTTTTGATGTAGCATATCCAAAAAATGCTTTTGATGATGCTTGTGCTTCTATTATAATCATGGATTATAAAAAGAAAAAAATTCTTGAAAAAAATGTTGTTTTTGATAAAATATTTTTTCCTTATATTCCAACTTATTTATCATTTCGGGAGTTTCCTTTTATAAAAAAATTAATGGAAAAAACAGATATTTTTCCTGATGTGTTGATGTTTGATGGAAATGGTGTATTGCATCCTTATAATGTTGGTATCGCGTCTCATGCTGGTGTTCTTTTAGATGTTCCATCTATTGGTATTGCGAAAAATCTTCTTTGTGGCAATGTTAGAAATGGAGATGTTTTGTTTGATGAACAAATCGTTGGAAAAACATTTTTTGCTAATGAAAGAATCAAAAATCCTGTTTATGTTTCTATGGGTCACCGGGTTTCTTTAAAGACTTGTGTTGATATTGTTGATAATATGAGTGTTTTTAAGAATCCTGAGCCGCTTAGAAATGCTCATAAATATGCTACTGAAACATTGAAGAAACAAAAATAAACAATAGTTTTTTTTATAGGTCTTCTAGATTTTTACTTGAAATAATTGGTATGTCTTGTTTTTCAAACCATTTGCTGTATTCTGTTACTTGTGATTTTTTTAAAGCTTTTTTATGAAAATATACTCCTTTGACATCTGGTGTGGCTTCTAGGGCTTTTTTAAAAGTTGTATTGTCTATGTTTCCTTTTTTTATGTGATAGCTTGGTATCATATGTCCAAAAGCTGATTTTTTGTTTAATGCTACATCTGTAAAACGTGGTGCATAATGTCCTCCTCCGATTCCAAGGAAAACAGGTATGTCATTTGGTATGTTTTGTTCGTATTGGTATTTATTTAATAGTTGCAAAAGTGATTTTGCTACAGTATTTGCTGGTTTTTCTTTCTTCCATTCTTTTACATCGCTTCCAACTTCTGCAAACATGGTTGGTGTTTTCATATAGGGTCCATGATGGGTTACTTCGTAACAGACTTGATGTGGTAGTTTTTCCTCGGTTGCGTTTTTTTTCATGATTCTTAGTAGTTCTGCCATCATTTTGGGAAGTGCGGGGGTAAGGGTTTTGTTTTTACCTCCGAATTCTGCTTTTCCATAGTTTCCTATTGGATGTGTTGTTAATGTTGGTTTTCCTGATTTACTTCTATGTCGTGATATGAAGATTACTTGTGTTGGTTTTATTTTTAGTTGTTTTTCTACTTGCTCTTCGATGTTTTCATGTATTATTGTTTTGTCATTTATTGTTACCATGTATATGTTTTTTATTTTCTGGTTTTGGTATACAGGGTTTTTAAAAAAAGTGTTTATTTCGTTCCATTGTGTTTGTTTTAAAAGACCTTTTTTTATGTTGGTGCTTGCTGGGTCTTGTGTTGATGAAATTATTAAAATAGTCATAGTTTGTTGTTTTCACCAACTTTTTTTCAAGTTGTTTGACTATTTTAGTTTTTTCGTTGTTTCTTCATCATTTTTTTGACTTTGTCCATTCTTACGAGAAAGTGTATGCGGTCTTCTATTGTGCATATTTTTGCGATTTTTTTTATTTCGTTTGCTTCATTCTGACTTGACAGTAATCCTATGACTTTCATTGTTTCTTGCCAAAAAACAATTTTATTTTTTAGTATATATAATAATTATTGTACAGGTGTTATCAAAAAAGAGAAATTTTTTTTAATCTGATCTGAAAAATTTTACAAGTATTACTATAAAACCTAAAATTATGGGAAAAAGAATGATATAATAAATTATATTCAAATCTAACAGGTATTTAACAAAATTTAGTTCATAGTAATAGGCTGCTACAAAGAAAACTAGAATAAAGGGTATGGTAAATCCAATTATTAGTGGTATTGATTCTCTATTGACCAATTATCTCTTCCTCACAAAATTATAATAATTTATAATTCCTTTATAGATTAATTAGTATTTAAAGAATTTTTTTTAGTTTTAC
>CAYMOC010000051.1:0-492 GCA_964391965.1 uncultured Thermoplasmatales archaeon
TATTTTTATTGGGGAGGAAAAAAAATGAATAAAAACAAAATGTTACCAAAAATAGGAAGCCTAATATTTTTAGTAGGAATCATTATTGCCTTACTTGTAGGAGTATATCATGCTTCAACCCTAGAAGCTGAAATAAATGGCGATCTAGACCCTAAAGATGAAACTTTTTTTGAAACAGAGACTGGAGCAACAGTAGCTTGGATTCTTGCAATATTCGGAGCACTAGTTGGAATATTAGCAGCATTAGGCTTAGGTACAATAACAGCTAAAGAAACACAGGGTTTTCTTCTAGCAGGAATAGCATTAGTTGTAATGGGTGGAGTATTTTCTACAACAATTACAACTTATCAACTTACACCATGGTTAGGCTCTCTTTTATCAGGTATATCAATGAGTTTATCAATATTTGTAGCACCAACAGTTGGAATACTAGCTATCAAAGAAATATGGGATCTCGGAAAAGACGTCTAAAAAATAAACACACCAAAAATT
>CAYMOC010000051.1:502-13456 GCA_964391965.1 uncultured Thermoplasmatales archaeon
TTTAACAAAAACCATATAAAAAAAATTACAAAACCTGTTATCATAAAAATAATCCAAAGAATATACCCAATTTTAAAACGCATAAGCCATTTAGCTTTTTTTTCAGATGTATCAAATAAATGCCCTATAACAGGGTCATCCTCAAGATTACTCATTTTTTCGCCTCTTTTTTACGACGTTCCATCAACGCTTTAAGTCTTTTACGACGAATAAAATCCTCTCGTTCACGTTCCTCAAGCTGCATCTCAATATAATGCTGAGTGTTTTTAAGCTTAGGAATAAGATTATTTTCAAGAACATGAACACGTCTTTTAGTTTTCTCAATTTCACCAGCAAGAGCATTAATCCCGCTTTCAAAATCAGCTATTTTAACAAGAGTACCAACGAGTTCATTGAATTTATTTTGAGCATTATCAAGTTCACCACAGGTTTCCATAAAACCATAAATAGGTTTCAAATCTGTGTTAACTTTTTCATAATTCATAGAAGGAATTTTTACACCCATAATATTTGTTGTCTCAAAAGATACTTCTCCAACTTCAGATGAAAAATCAGATATTTCTTCAACACGTTCTTCACCTAGTATCATCTCAGCTTGTATCAAAGATTGAAATGCTTCATCAAATTTTTCATCAAGTGCTTTTGTTAGTTCATTTCTTTTATCAATTATTTTAAAAAATTTTTCTACAAGTGCATCTCTTTTCTCTTCTAGAAGTTCATGTCCTTTATCAGCTAACTCTATTTTTTTACGTATCTCTAGTAATTCCATCCTTGTCGGGTTTACACCCTCTATTTTTTCATCTGTCATAATCGTTTACTCATCATTTTTTTTAGATTCATCTTTTTTTGTTTCTTCATCTATTTCTTTTTCTTCAGAGTTTTCTTCTTTAGTATTTCCTTTTTTTTCTGAAGTTTCTTCTGTTTTCTTTTCCTCAGTTGCCTCTTTTTTTGGATAATATTTTTTTATGTATTTCTCATCGATTTTTTTAAGCTCCGCTTTTGGAAGAATTGTAAAAAGTTTCCAACCAAGATCAAGTGTTTCTGTTATACTTCGATCCTCGTTTTTATCTTGATTAACAAATTCTTCTTCGAATTTATCAGCGAATTCTAAAAAACTTTTATCACGATCAGAAAGTGCTTCTTCTCCAACTATTGCAACAAGATCACGTAACTCTAAACCTTCAGCATATGCTGCATAAAGCTGATTAGCAACACCTGAATGATCTTCACGTGTTCTATCTTCCCCTATCCCCCGGTCCATAAGTCGAGAAAGACATGGAAGTACAGCTATAGGTGGAAATATATCTTTTTTATGAAGACTTCGTTCAAGCACAATCTGTCCCTCTGTAATATAGCCTGTGAGATCTGGAATAGGATGTGTTATATCATCATCAGGCATAGTAAGCATAGGAATCTGTGTGATTGTTCCCTTTTTACCCTTAATTCGACCAGCTCGCTCATATATCAT
Source organism: uncultured Thermoplasmatales archaeon (assembly GCA_964391965.1). GTDB lineage: Archaea > Thermoplasmatota > E2 > DHVEG-1 > DHVEG-1 > JAZKSG01. The sequence continues at coordinate 1,971 of CAYMOC010000051.1, forward strand.
AGCTAGATCAGTATACATATAACCAGGGTAACCACGTCGACCAGGTACTTCCTCCCGTGCTGCAGCTATCTCACGAAGTGCCTCAGCATAATTTGTAAGATCCGTAAGAATAACAAGAACCTGCATATCAAGATCAAAAGCAAGATATTCTGCAGCGGTAAGAGCCATACGAGGTAAAATAATTCGTTCAATAGCAGGATCATCAGCTAAATTTAGAAACATAACCGTACGCTCAAGAGCTCCAGTGTTTTCAAAATCACGGATAAACAAATTTGCTTCTTCTGATGTGATACCCATAGCACAAAAAACAACAGCAAATTTTTCTTCTTTACCTAGTACCTTTGCTTGACGAGCAATTTGTGCAGCTAGTTCATTATGTGGAAGACCAGATGCAGAAAAAATAGGAAGTTTTTGACCACGAACGAGGGTGTTTAAACCATCAATTGTGGATACACCTGTTTGTATAAACTCACGAGGATACTCACGCGAGTATGGATTGATTGGTGCACCATTAATATCACGTTTTTCATCTGGGATTATAGGTGGAGCATCATCAAGTGGGTTACCTGTTCCATCAAAAACCCTTCCAAGCATGTCTTTTGAAACACCAAGATGCATGGTTTCACCAAGGAATCTAACACTTGTTTTATCTGTCTCTAGACCTTTAGTGCCCTCAAAAACTTGAACGATTGCTTTATCAAGAAATGCTTCAAGAACCTGCCCGGTTCTTTCTTCACCATCAACAGTTCTAATTTTTACAACCTCGTTATAGGCTACATCTTTAATGTTATCAACAATCATAAGAGGACCAGAAACCTCTGTTACAGTTGTATATTCAACATCTTTACCCATTTTTATTTAGCCCCCTCTTCTAGTTTATTTATTTCTTTTTCAAGATCTTGTTCTATTTCTTTAAAACGTTTCTCAAATTCTTCATTAGAAACTGTTGCCATACGAGCTAGTTTCTCACGGGATTTCATAGTGATTATATCATCTATATGTACATGTTTTTTTACTGCTTCTTTGATAAGATCTGAAAACTTCAAAATCAAACGTAGCATCTCATATTGTTTTTTACCCGGGCAAAATGTGTCTACATCATGAAACGCATTCTGTTGAAGGAAATCCTCACGTATCATACGAGCACTCTCAAGAGTTGCTCTTTGACCTGGTGGAAGTGCATCAGGTCCAACTAGTTTAACGATTTCTTGTAGTTCTGACTCGGTTTGAAGTAATGAAAGTGCTTTATTTCGATATAAGGCCCAGTTTTCACCAATGTTTTCATGCCACCATGGTTTAACTTCATTAAAATGAAGAGAATAAGATTTCAACCAATTAATAGATGGAAAATGACGTTTATTAGCAAGATCTGAATCTAACGCCCAGAAAACTTTAACGATCCGAAGAGTGTTTTGAGCTACAGGCTCTGAGAAATCTCCACCTGGCGGGCTAACTGCTCCCATAACTGAAACACTTCCTTCCCTTTCTTTTTGACCAAGAATCAATACACGACCAGCTCGTTCATAAAACTCTGCAAGTCGACTAGCTAAATATGCTGGATAGCCTTCTTCACCAGGCATCTCCTCAAGTCTACCAGAGATTTCACGCATCGCTTCCGCCAACCGGCTTGTACTATCAGCCATCAAAGCCACATCATAACCCATATCACGATAATACTCCGCTATAGTAATCCCTGTATACACACTAGCATCCCGAGCAGCAACAGGCATATTACTAGTGTTAGCAATCAAAACAGTTCGATTCATCAAAGGCTCACCAGATTTCGGATCCTCAAGCTCCGGAAACTCACGAAGTACATCAGTCATCTCATTACCACGTTCACCACAACCAACATAAACAACAACTTGAGCATCACTCCATTTAGCAAGCTGATGCAAAGTTACAGTATTATGTAAAAACATTGGAGCAAAACCACCGATAAAGTTATGATATTTTGGAACAGTGATATCATACACATCAGTAGTTTTATCAATTTTTTCGATACTTACAATTTTATCATAAAAAACCTCATCGAGACTATCAGAAACATCTCTGATTTGGTCATCATCTGAAAAAGAAGAAAATGTTTGAAAAGTGTCTATACCCATATATTCCTGATTTCCCATACCGAAATAATTTGAAGTATTAACACCTGCAAGCTCCAAATCACCATGAGGGCTACCCATTTCACCATAAACATTTTGAAGATAATCTGCAGAAGCAGGAACTATATCTACAGCGCTGTATCCTTTTTTTCCATCATTTATATATGCTTTTATTTTTCTGAACTTTTTTGTTTCTTTCCTACAACATTTATAAAATTTTGAAATCTCTTTTTTTCCACGGATAAATAATCTATAATACGAACGATTGTTGATCTTCTTTTCACGAAGCGAATAAACAACACCTAGTCTAAGGAAAAGATAAGAAATCTGAATTTGCATTTTTTTACTAGCTGTAGTAAGCTCCAACTCGTTTCCACTTTGTGATACATAACCATCAGAATCAAAATACGCACTTAGAAAACTATAAGCAACCTCATTAGCGGATTTAAGGATTATTTCTGGTATATAACAATTCTGAGATTTTTTCTTCTTTGGAACACCAAGCGAAATTAATAATTTCCTCAAAAGTTTACTATTTATCATGGAATATTTAACTGATTTATCTTTTCCTTCAATTGGATGTATATGAAATAATTCATAGGTAATTCTGTTGAATCTTTCACGTAACTGATCATCATTATTATAGAAAAATATTCCACCATTGTTTTTTACACAGCCATCACCAATTATATAACCTAAAAACTCTCCAAACAAATTATCAATCTTATCGGGGATATGAACAGGATTAGCAGTAGTTTGCCCTTTAAGGACATTATAGGAAATATTTTCACCAAGAAAGCTAGAAAGCTTCTGTACAAAACCAACAGTTGGCCTATTTTTTCCTAAGTAAAAACCAATTAAGACATCATAGTTTACTGACAATTTTTCTGCTAAAGCTTTTTTTGTTTCTGTTTTTTCTACTGCTTTGTTTATAATTGAAGGAATCTTTTTTAATACAGAATCGTCAGCTATTCTTTCATTTTCAAAAATTTTAGGAATATCAACATTTTGTGTTGTTCCAGAAAAATCTATCTTCCTTGGCATAACCAGAAAATCACCAACACATAATTCTTTTGATTCCTGATCCTTGATTTTTAGATCAGATGTAATTGTCATTAGTTTATGTACTGGAGTAACTTCAGCTACCCGTCCAGTTCTTGTAGTTATTTTATAAAAACAATCTGTTTTTCCTTTGTAAACAACGTTTGCTTTACCTTCTTGTAACTTTTTTTTATCAAACGAAAAAACAGGGATATTTTCCCTTAGTTTTGTAAATGATTCCGTATCCTGTTTTACAAAATTTCCATCTTTTTTATGGTTTTCATATACTTCTTTCATTGTTGAGATAGTCCCATCTGAAAGTTGTATAGGTGTATCTGGAGTAACACATTTACCAGTTCCAAACCCTCCGGGGATTGCAGCTGTTCCACCTTTAGCTACTGGGAAAAAAGTATCAATAACTCGTTGCCCTGTTATAAGTGGATAACTTGGATCGAATTTTTTTGCTACCGGACGAGGTTTACGAACCGGCCATCGTTGAAGCATCTGAATCTCTTTTGTTTCCCCATCATCTGTTTTAACTTTACAAATAGTTTCTTCAACTGTGTAATCTCCTTTTTCTACAATGGATTCTATTTCTCCTTTAACATCTGGTGGTATCATGATTTTATGAGTAATAATAGAGGTTTCTTCTACCTCTCCGATGATATCACAAGAATTGACTTTATCGCCTTTTTTAGCAGTGGGTTTAAAATTCCATTTTTTTTCTCGATCGATAGCATCAGCTTCTACTCCTCGAGAAATAAAATCCCCAGTTTTTTCATGGATAGCTGGAAGAGGTCGTTGTATACCATCATAAATATTTTTTGCAAGACCTGGACCAAGTTCAACAGATAATGGCATACCAGTTGATACTACTTTTTCACCCGGTTTAAGTCCACTAGTATCCTCATAAACTTGTATAATTGCATTATCTTGTTCAAGCCGTATTATTTCACCTATAAGGTTTTCAGATCCGACTCTTACAACATCATACATTTTTGCTCCACGCATGCCATCTGCTTCGATAACAGGTCCGGAGATTCTAACTATTTTTCCTTCATGGGTTTTTTCTACCATCAACTTTTTCCCTCAAATCTAAAATTTTTATTTAGTTATTTTTTTTCAACCTGCAGCCCTACTGCTTTTTTAATAAGCTGAGAAATATAATCCTCATGATCTTTTTTTCTACCGTTTTTATCAGGTATTTCAACTATAACTGGTACATTATTCCGAAGTCGGTAATCATGAACTTGTTTTGAAATTTTTTCAACAATTTCTTCAGTTATAAATAAAACACCAATCTCTGAATCCTCAGTGAGTTCAAACCAGAGACTTTTTTCATCATCCTTTTTGGGTATAAACACATTTTTTATACCTGCGATTTTTAATCCAACTGCGGTATCTTTGTCAACTAAAGCCGCGATTTTCATTTTAGCACCTCAACGATAAGATTTCGTTTTATAAGATCAGTTGAAATTTTTTCACCAACGCCTTTGGCTAACACTTTAAGGTTTCTAACCTCGTATTCTTTTGAAACAATAAAACGAATAGTTGGTCCAATTGTAACATAAAATTCTGTTGAAATATCTCTTATTATATTCAGAAATGCTTGATCTACACCATTTTCAAGAACTTGTACAGAGTTGTATTTATTATAATCCTCTATTTTATCTTTAAGATAATCATAATAACTAGTTCCATCTAACCTTGTTATCAGTTGTGACACTGATTCTTGTTCAGCCATTTCATCAAAAAGCCATTTACGTATTTCTTGACCTTCACCTAGAAACAAATTTTTACAATAATCTACATCATAGTTTCTTTGTTTAGCTCGAAGTATATTTTTAACATTGAAAACATCTAATAGTGTATGAATCATTTTTTGTTTAGCTTTTTTACATTTATATGGGACTTTTGTTTGTTCTAGTTTTTGTATTAATTCTTTATCAAGAGCGATGTCAAGTAGTAAAAAATCTATGTCTTCTTCTTTTAGCATGTCTATTATATCTTGGTTAAACTCTGCTTTTTCTAACACTTTTGGTATTTCTTCTTTTTCAGCATTATAAAGTTTAATCAAAAGTTTTTTTGATTCTTCAACAAGAGGACGTTTTAGAATTTCTTCATCGATTTCTTTATCTCGGAGTTTATCTTTAATAACTTTTTTAATTAGATAATAATCATATTTTGATAGATATGAATCAAAAAAATCTTTCATTTTTTTAGAACTATCAACTCTCATCATCTCTATTGTTTTTAGAAAATGTTTATCAATCGAATTTTGAACCTCGAAAGTGTTTTCACCAGATAAATTGTAGTCTTTATTTGTGTTAACTGAATCAATTAATGAGGTTAAATTGTTCTGTGAAGCTAGATCATTTAGTTTTTTTTCAGAAACAAAAGGATTACCCATTGCTTCAAATTTCGCGTTTGGATAAACAAATTTTGCATAGGTTGCAAAAACACGAGCTGTAATAGCCATTATGATACCTACAGTTGAAGCTATGAAAACCCAGAACCAGAGGTTTGATGGGTTAAAAAACGCTTCAAACATTTCCATCATATCTTATTTTTCCACCTATTCACAAAACATTTTTTTTTATGAGAAAAGCAAACTCCCGATTTTTATTCTTAGTTTATCCTTTTCGCGTTTCATTATTCCTTCAAATGTTAAATCCAGGGTTACTTTTTCATCTGAAGAGTAAGCAATGAAACCACCCGTTGCTTCTATTTTTCCAAAAACCTTGATATTTTGATCTTCTGCTATTTTTTTGTCTATATCACAACTGTTTTTGATTTTACAATCAGATCCAAGTTTTTCTTCAGCTTCTTTCAGTAGTCTTTTAACGATTTTTTTGTATGTTTCTTCATCTATTTCTCCGAGTTCATCTATTGCTTTTTTGAAAACTTTATCTATGATTTCTTCTTTGGCATTCAAGATTTTTTTCTTAGATTCCTGATTAACTTTAGAAATTTTTATTTTTTCTATGTTTTCACTATCTTTTTCTCCTTGTTTTTTGATTTCCTCAGCAGTTTTTTTTGCATCTATCTCTGCTTCTTTGTTTATCTTCTTTATTTTTGTTTCTGCTTCGTTTTGAATATTCTGTATCTTTTGTTCTGCATCTTTCTGTATTTGTTTTATTATTTTTTCAGCTGACATAGACAACCTTTACACTTTTTTTTTTAATAAACCAAGTCCTGTCATCAAAAGTATTCCAACTAGAAGCCCAAAAATTGCAATGGTTTCTGGCATAACCGTGAAAATGATTCCACGTGCTGCTACATCAGGGTTACGTCCAACTGCACTTATTGAAGCTGATGCTACCATTCCCTGATTTACACCTGATACACCAGTTATTCCAACAACGAGACCAATTAGAATTGCTCCCATACCCATTAATGGACTAACTGTTGCAGTGCCACCTAGAAGACCTGCTCCCATCATCAATAATATAGCTGTTAGTAGACCATATACTGCTTGTGTCATAGGTAAAACCTGAAGAACTAGTAGTTTACCAAACAAATCAGGTTTTTCTGCTGTGACTGCTATTGCAGAGGTTCCAGCTAATGTTAAACCAATAGCTGAAGCGATTCCTGCTATAACCATTGCAAGCATACAACCAAGTACTACAAGGGTTTTGTTTGACTCGGATTCTGCTTCTGTTACTTCTTGTGCTGCCGCTATTCCAGCACTTGTAAACAAAAATGCTAGAAGAATAACAGCAAATATGTTTGCTTTTCTCATTTTTTTCATATCTTTTTTCTTCCTCCAAACAAATATTTTTTTTATTTTTCTTCTTTAACTGTTGTATATTTTCTTTTTATTTCGAAAGGCGAGAACTCATGTCCTCCGCCACTGTAGAATCTATTAAAAAATTCTACATATTGAAGTCTAAGTGAATGTACTCCAGCTCCTAAAGCTTGAAGTATAAGATTTGCTACATGAGCAAATGAAATAATTAAAACCAGAAGTATAACATCTAAAACTGGAACTGGTACCATACCTGAGATAAGAGTTCCAACCTCGTTGAAAGCTAGAGCCATACCTGCTGTAGCTAATCCTAATGCTAAAAGACGAGCATATGAAAGCCAGTCTCCTACATAACCTGTGATATCAAAAAAACCTACAGGACCCTGCGATATAAATAACATAAGAATCCCTATAACAACTAATACTGCAGCTATATAGAATATTGTGTTTGATATAACCCATCCAAGGATAAAATTCCCTATTAAAAGGCCTCCTCCAAGTTGAAGTGGAAACCAACACATGTTTTCAGTAAGCATTTTTTTATAGTTTTTTTGTTTAAAAGATTGATAAACACCTAAAAGTACTCCAAAATTAAGCTGAATTATTCCCAAAATAAGTGACATTGTAAGGATAGCTAATGGATCACGAAGTGGTTCAACTGGAAAAGTTATATTAAACAATGTAAGAGGTGGATATATAGTACTTCGACCGGTTATGAAAAACTTGGTGAGAAGATTACCAAAGAACCCATTTGTAAGCAAACCCATAACTGTGGTAACTATACCCAGCCATATACCCATAAAAGACCAGTCTTTAATGGTTTCACTGAATTTACTATATTTATAAAATCCTAACAACGATAAAAACAAAAGGATTAAACCATATCCTGCATCACTAAGCATCACACCAAAAAACAATACAAAAAAAATCCCCATAGGAATAGAGGGATCAAGTTCATTATAACGAGGTGTTGCAAACATACCCACTAATCCTTTGAATGCTTTAGCCCACTCGGGTGTTTTAACATAAGTAGGCGGGTTATCAGGATTCAAACTAGGTGTTTCAAAACTATATTCAACGTTTTCATCACTGACCTTGTCAACAATCTTTTTTAGTTTTTCAGTATTTTTTTCTAAAACCCAACCTTGAATAATAAAAGTGAAATCTGTTTTTGCAAAATTTTTCGGAACCTCAAGCCTGGCTCGTTCTAGCTGTATTTGTTCACGAAGGGCCAAAAGATCATTAAGATTTTTTTCAGCATAAACCCTAAGATTTTTTACAAGTTTTTTTCTTTGTTCATTGTTTTCATCAATTTCTTCATCAATTTTTTTTAAAAAATCTTTAGCTTTTCCATCAAAACTTGGGATATTAAATTCTTCTAAATGTTCACGAATTATTTTTAAAACATTTTCTTTTTGTTCAACTAAACAAGTAACGATAACAGCCCATTCAGCGTTTTTACCTGTTCCATATTTTTTTGTTATAAGGAAACAAAAGGAGTTGCCTTTTATCCCTTTTTTAAGATCCTCAATTTTTTTTGTTTTTCCAGCTGTTATGTATAGATATTCTGAAGTACCAAAATCAGAGAGTTTAAGATTAACATCTTTAAGATATTTGATCTGATTTTTTGTATCTATTAATGCCTGTTTTCTTTCTTTAATATCATCAATTTTTTCTCTTTGATCTATAATTTTTTCTTCGATTTCATCTAAAAGTGTGTCAACCTCTTCAAAAAGTTCATCAAGGTTTTGTTCCTCAATTTTTTTAATAGTTGGAAGCTCCGGGTTGAGAAGAGCTTTTATCCCTGTTTTTTTCTTACGTATTTTTTTAAGGATATCAACTAGTCGACTAAGTCTTAGATGATAATTTGCACATCCAGATGCTTTAGGGTTTTCAGAAGCATTCTTTACATCAGATAAAAAATCATTATTTTTTTCTTGTTTTTTGATATCTATAATCTGCATTAAACCATTTTTATGAAGATTTTTCACAACATCTTCTAAATAACTATGATGTACCACCAATGATGTTTTTTTCATAGTGGCAGGAAATAAAATCTGATTATTCCCCCTGGCTTAAAAACTTTATAATGAAATCAACGGATTCCTTCATTTTATCTTCAGAAGTTTCTTGTATTTTTTGAATTTCTTCTTTTGTTTTTTTGTTGATTTCATCTACTTTTTTCTCAGCTTTTTTTTCAGCTTCGGTTTTTTGTTTTTTTACTTTGTCTTGTGCTTGTTTAATAATTTTTTCTTTGATTTTAACTGAATCATTTTTTGCTTTTTCTATAGATTTTTCAGAATCTTCTTCAGCTTGTTCTATGTTTTTCAGAGCATCTTTTTCAGCATTTTTTATATCAATTAATTTTTTTGATGCCATCTTTCCTATTTTCCCCGATATCCCACAATAATTATTTTATATTTTCCAAACTTTTTTTTTACATGCCCCAGAATTTATCAGTTTTTCTTTTTATTGTAGTTATTTTTTCTAGTAAATCTTTTTCATCGATAGTTAAAACATCCATTTCTTTGAGTTTTTTTGCATCACTACCTGGCATATCTGTGTAAAGAATATCATTTCTTTTTATTTGTCTTCCAACGGTTACTCCTTCTATTGAAACTGCTACCTCATCTCCTTGTTTTGCTTCTTCAACAGGTTGACCATCTGATTGAATGCTTTTTATTTTACCAGCTGGTTTTCCATCCTCACGAATTAAACGTGTACCCGGTTTGATACGACCTGTAATAACTCTTACACCAATAACAGCTGGGTTGTTTATCCTAAAAACATAATCGGGTAAAAATTTCATCATACCTGGATGAGTAAAATCTTTTCTACGTGATTCTTCCATCTCTGTTTTTTTCTGAACTATCCATTCATCATAGTTTTCCATTATTGTATAGATTACATCTTCATTGAATATTTTGATATCAACATTAGATAATTCTTCTTTAGCATCGGGTAAAACTTTTACATTGAATGCAAAAATTACTTTATTTAATTCTACTTCAGTGGCATCTGTTTCTATTATATCCCTTTTGGATACATCACCAATTTCTGCTTTACGGATCTGTATACCTTTATCTTTTGATTCTTTTATAAGTGCTTCAAGGGAACCAATTGTATCAGCTTTTATGACTATACCTGATTCATCAAGATCCAACTCTATTTTTGATTGTTTCTTAATTTCTTCAATTATTTCATCTATTTTTTCTTCTTCAGCTACTCTAACAGGTGCACCAGGTAGTACATCCTGCAGGTCTGGACAATTTATTTTAATTCCAGAAGCTGCATGAACTTCTTTTATGTTTTCAAATTTTTCCCGAGGATCACGAATTTCATCAAGAGGTTTCGGTTTTAAAAGAGCACGTATATTACGAACTATGGGATCATTTTTTGTGCCTATAACAATAGTGTCATCATTTCTTATATGGCCATTATAAACAATAGTATCCAGAGTAGTTCCAAGACCTATTTCTTCTTTTACCTCTAAAACAGTCCCCTTCCCTGGGCCATTTTCAATGTGTAATTTATCTTCAAGGAACCGTTGAGCAAGACCTACTAGAACCATTAAAAGCTCAGAAATTCCTTCACCTGTTTTAGCTGAGATAGGTATAATACCAACTGTTTTTTTGAAATCAGCTATTTTATAATAAAGATCAGCTTGTATTTTGTTATCAAAAAGAGTTCCTATCATTTCATAGATGTTTTCATCAAAGAGCCCTTGTACTTTAGGAGGTTGAGATTCTATTCTTTTTTTTGCGGTATGCTCGGTTTTTTGCCAACCAGAAATTTTATCTATTTTATTAGCAGCGATAATAAAAGGAGTTTTGTATTGTTTTAAAATGTTTAAAGCCTCATAGGTTTGAGGTTTAAAACCTTCAGTGACATCAACTATTAAAATTGCTATATCTGCTAAAGATCCACCTCGTGAACGAAGAGTAGTAAATGCATGGTGTCCTGGTGTATCAATAAAAAGAAGACCAGGTAGTGTAAATTTTTTTTGTTTTAAAAGACCCCCACAGATTTCATAAATTGAACCAATTGGTACCTCTGTTGCACCAATATGTTGAGTTATAGCACCTGATTCTCTATCCGCAACCGTTGATCCTCTAATAAAATCTAATAATGAAGTTTTTCCGTGATCTACATGCCCTAAAACACTAACTATTGGCTGGCGTGTATATTTTGATTTTTCAGCCATATGAATTACTCCCGGATTTTTTGTTAACAAGGTTTACTATATAAAATATTTGAATCTTTATTAATTAAAAAAATTGAAAAAAGAAATAAATTGTATAATACTAAATTTTTATTTTTTATCTGAATTTTAAAAAATCATTTTCTCTTTTACAAAAAACCAGATTTCCAAGTTTACTTTTTTTCTCAGCAAACATAGTATTTGAAGTATATATCGGCCCAGAGTTACTTATTATTTTATATTTCCAGATATACATTTTTGTCCAATACTCCAATAAGATAAATTCTTTTTTTAAAAATAGAAAAAAGCTTTTTTTTATTTAAAACTAAAAAAGGGCTAATTGAAAGTACTAAATTTTTTTTAAAATTTATTTAATGATTCTTTCTTTTTT
>CAYMOC010000052.1:0-4062 GCA_964391965.1 uncultured Thermoplasmatales archaeon
GACAAGAAAAAGTTCTAAGAAATTGAATCACTCATTCAATTACGGGATGAAGCCTGAATATTATTAATGTTATTGTAAATTAATCTATCATATTGCATCACATGATACGTTGTTACACTATTGAATTCTTCAGTGGATTGAACCATTTTATAAAGGATGCTTGTACCAGATCTATGAAAACCCAGTATAAAAACAGGTGTATACTGAACGTCTTTTATAAGATGAAGATGATCTTGATCAAGATTAAGTTTCTTTAAAAAATCTTTGTGAATTTCAACAGGTTGAATTTTATTTATTTTTCTTAAGCCCCCCTTTTATTTTTTTTCTACCGCAGGGTTACCAGAGTATGTTTTATTTTTTTTAAGGATCTGACCTGTTTTTACAACGTTATTAGGTTCCAGTATTACATTATCTTCTATAATACTTCCTGGCATCAGTACAGATTTATTTCCAATAAAACAATTGTTACCTACAATAACGGGTTTATGTATCATTTTTTTAAAAGATAAATGAGTAAAAATAATGCTCATTCCACCTATTACAGTGTTTTCTCCAATTGATACTGAAAAAGGTTCATCTATCAGTTCAGTTCCTGAAATTATACTGTTTTTACCAATTTTTAAACCAATGATTTTTAAAAATTTTAACCGTAGAGGAACTAAAGGTATTATGTTTATTAGTTTTAGTGAGGGTCTGTAAAGTGTGAAGAATAGTAGATGTTTAAAAAATTCTTTGTTTTTTATTGATAAATCATATTCCCCCATTTTAACCTTGATTTTGAAGATTTTGATTATTAATGCTGTTAGAAATGTTTCTATTATTATGAAAACAAGGAATTCAATTATTAGTATTATCGTAAAAAATAGGAGATGAGTCGTTAGATTAAAATTTAGTTTTTTTAGAAAGAATATAGTTGAATATATTATTGGAAATAGACTAATTGTATAAATTGATAATGGTAGAATAATTAAGGTTAGAGCTCTTGTTATTGATTTTATTGAAAAATCAATTATTTTTGTTTCTACCTTTTATTCCCCCAATTTTGAATTTTTTTTTTATTCTTCTGAGAAATATCCTAAATCTTCAATTTGTTTTTTAAGGTAGTCAAATCCTTCATATTTTGTCCATTTTCCTACAATTTTTCCTTTTTTATTCTTTGTGAAACGTAATGGGCTGTTCATTGGAGCTCTGCTTACGGGAATCGTGAAAAAACGGTTTTTTTTGTTGTCTAAAAGATATATTATTATGAAATCTGTTTTTTTGAATTGTTTTTTTGTTATTTTTTCTGCTGTCAGGTAGTTGCTATCTCCGTTTATAGATTTGAGTTCTAGTCTTATGAATCGTCCTTCGACTGATATTACAAAATCGTAACCATCCTCTTCTGGGCTTTGATATGCTTTGATTCCTTCTTTTTTTAAATAAAGGGGTAATAATGCGGTTCCTGCTTGTTCAATTAATCTGTTTGTCGATCTCATTTGAAAAAAACATCCAATTTTTTTTAGATAATAAATGTTTAGTCTTATAAAAAACCCGTCTAGATATTTAATAGAGTTTTTTTTGTTTTGGATTATTTTTTTATCAAATTATTAAAGTATATAAACTATGATCTTTATTAAAAATTCATTGTCATAATGTTTAATTAAATTTTTATTTGGGGGCGTACAAAAAAAATGTTTAAAAAATTTGGTGCTTTATTAGTATTGTTTACTATATTTTTTGTTTTGTTTTCAGTTGGTGTTTCTTCTAAGGATTCTCATCCTTTTGTTGGTGAGGATGATGTTTACAGTAAAACTATAAGTATTAACTCTGAAGGTAGTTTTTATTGGACTGTTTATCGTAATGATAGTGGAAATTTTTCTGTTTCTGTTAGTGTTGAAGGTTTTGATGATTGGTCTAGTCGTGTGAGTCCTAAGCATTTTGTTTTGTCTGAAGAGGAATCGTATCGTGTTGTTACTTTGGATTTCAATGTTCCTAAGTATCCTGAGGAGGAAAGTCATAGTGGTAGCGTTATTTTTGAATTTCGACCTTTGAATGGTACTAGTAAAACTGTTGTTGAAAAAGAAATTTTTGTTGATATAACCGGTGTTTACTCGGGTGAGGAGAATACTGTTTTTGGTGGTTTAAAAAATCCTTTACCTAAACCTTTGGATAATCCTTATGGTACCTTGCTTTTGAATATTCTTCTCTGGTTTTTTATTGCTTTTGTTGTATATTTTATAATTAGAAATGTTTTGGTTGTTATTGCTAAAAAGACTAAGACTGAGTTAGATGATGCAATTATTGAAATTATTCGTCTGCCTGTTTTGTTGTTGGTTTTGTTGTATGGTATTATTATTTCTGTTATTCGTTTTGGTATTAACATAGGTTATCAGGCTAGTTTGTATCAGATTTATTCGATTGTTTTTGTTATTATTGCTATTTTTGTTATATGGCGTGTTTTTGAGGAGGTACTTGATGAGATTACTAAACATCGTGGTGGTGAGAAAGGTACTTTTGGTAATGTTTTAAGACCTGTTTTTAAAAAAGTAGGTATAGTGGTTATTGTTGTCGGTGGTTTAATTTTTGGCCTAGGTTTAGTAGGTATTGAAGTTACTGCTTTATTAGCGGGTGCTGGAGTTATGGGTTTAGTTTTAGCTTTTGCAGCTCAGGATACATTATCTAATTACTTTAGTGGAATGCATCTTTTGTTAGATCGCCCATTTAGGATTGGTGATATGATTAAACTTGAAACTGGTGAGTATTGCCGAGTTGAAAGTGTTGGAATGCGATCAACTAAACTTTATAGTATTTTTGATCATGAAATAATTGTCCTTCCTAATAACACGGTAGCTAATCAAAAAATTATAAACATCGTTGAACCAGATACTAAGATTCGTAACCGGGTAGAGGTAAGTGTAGCATATGGCTCAGATATTGAGAAGGTTATGAAGATTATTTATGATGCAGCTATGCATCATCCTGCTGTTATTCATGATGAAGGGTTTGAACCACTTGTACGTTTTATTGAATTTGGAGAAAACGGTTTGAAATTTATGTGTATATTCTGGGTGGATGAAGTTATGAATCAATGGAAAGCAATGAGTGATATACGTTCAGAGATTGATTCAGAGTTTAGAAAAGAAGGTATAACTATACCATTTCCACAACGTACAGTATGGTTTAAAAATCTTGATAAAAAACCTATTAAAATTGATTTGGATGAGAGATCAGATAAAAAGAAATCTGGTAAATCATAAAGAAATTATTTAGATTAAACAGGTTATGGTTCAACACCCTAAAAAAACCTTATTTTTTTTTATTTAATTTTTTATAGTTAGTTTTCTTTCTTTTAATGGTTTCATTTGATGATTGGTACTATAGTTAACGCATCAGCAGTGGTTGTTGGTGGAGTTATTGGTTTAGTTATTCATAAAAATCTTCCTGATAGGGTGAAAACTACTGCGTTTCAAGCTATAGGTTTGTTTACTGTTTTTCTTGGTGTTTCTATGGCTTTTGAAACTAATAATTTTCTTATTATGATTCTTAGTATTGTTTTCGGGTCTGTTATTGGAGCTTGGGTAGATATTGATAAATATGTTAATCGTTTCGGAAATTATTTGAAAAGTAAAATTGGTTCAAATAATGATAAGTTTTCTGAGGGTTTTATCACAGCTTTTATGCTTTATTGTATGGGTTCGATGACGATTCTTGGTGCTTTTGAGGAGGGACTCGGTGGTTTTCCTAATCTTTTGTTGTCTAAATCTGTTCTTGATGGTTTTTCATCAATAGCTCTGGCTGCATCACTTGGTGCTGGTGTGGTTTTTTCTGCTATACCATTGCTTTTTTTTCAGGGCGGTCTTACATTTCTTGCTGTTTTTTTAGAGGATTTTTTAACAACTGTGATAATTTCTGAGTTGACCGCTGTTGGTGGATTGATATTGATTGGTCTTGCTATTAATATTTTAGAGATTAAAAAAATAAAAATTCTTAATATGCTTCCAAGTCTTTTGATAGTTGTTATTTTGAGTTATTATTTTCTTTAATATTCTGTTATGTCATTGTTTATTTTTTTTCTTATTTAGG
>CAYMOC010000052.1:4072-10017 GCA_964391965.1 uncultured Thermoplasmatales archaeon
AGAAAAAAATTTACTTTTGGATGAAAATTAGAAATGCTTCTCCACCCATTTTGTAGATTTTTTCGTTTTGGTAGGTGTCAATATCAAAAAATCCTATTGCAAATCCAGTATGTTTTCCAGAGAACGTTTTTTCTGTGTATATTTTACTTACTTTTGTTTGGGATAAAATACCTCCTTGCCAGTATGCAAAAAAAGGAATTGGGATTAATCCTAAACCAAGAACTACTGAAAGAATCATCGACCATTTTTTTGGAATTATTTTTCCTACACCTTGACTTTCGACATTACATAATCCATAAATCTCTAAATCTGATGTTGTTTTTTCTTCAGCAATATTTTGTATATCTCTGCTGTTTACATATCCTTTTTCAGGATTGTTTAAACAGTTTATTATCTCTTGTATTATCTCTTTAGTTTCTTTGTTTTTGGTAAAAATTATTGACAATTTTAAAATTTTTAAATGTTTTTCTTTAGATAAATAAATATCTGGATCGACATGGATTGTTTTGTTTTTATCATCTTCATTTACAAAATTTGTTTTTTGTTGTTGAGTTACACCTATAGTATTTACTGGAGAAATCATTATAAATACTGAGATTATAGCACAAAATGTTAATATTATCTTTCTCATTTTTTCCATAAGTTTCATCTCTTTGGAGAAAACTTATTATCAGTAATTTATATATAAATTTTATCATTAAAAAAATATTTTTTTTGAATAATTTAATGTTTTGTTAAATTGCAACACAAAACTTGTTACAACTTTTTTTTCTATTATAATTCAGTATAAACAATAGGTAATACCAACTTTCTTGTAGTTAAGGTTCTAAGTAATTATTTTCTTTAATATTCTGTTATGTTGTTGTTTATTTTTTCTTCAAACATACCAGTTAATTTGTTTTTTATTACTCGATCATATTGGAAGTATTTACCATTCATTACAATATACACACCTTTAGGAAGTGATTGAACAAAAGCAAGGGCGCTACCTAAATTAAAAAGCCCGTCGCTGCTTCCAAAAGCATAAGGAACTAGTGCTCCAGTAAGAACTATGGTTTTATCTTTTATTTGGTCACCAAGATACTGAGCAGTTTTTGTCATAGTATCTGTGCCATGAGTGATTATTATTTTATCTTCTTTGGAGTTTTTACATTTCTCAAGTATTATGTTCCTATGATAATCGGTCATATCCAAACTGTCTATCATCATAAGAGTACGTATTTTCAAGTCAAGTTTACAACGTGCTAGTTTCAGCATCTCATGAACATGAGTATTTTTAAAAATAAGTTCTCCGGATAGTTCCATGTATTCTTTGTCAAATGTTCCACCGGTGATAAGTATTTTAATTGTCATAATATGTTTATTCAACTCCTTGGTATTTTGTTTTATTATTCTGGATAAAAATCTACTACTTAAGTTTATACAATAACTTTTTTTTTAAACAATGTTTTTATGTACTATGAAATCGTTTTTGTTTTTTGTATTCTTTGGAGAGATTTTGTTATGAAAAAAATGTTGATGATAGCCTTGGTTTTTTTGTTTGTTTTAGCTGGTTTTTTAGGTGGTTGTACTGAAGAAGTTTCTGATAAAGAAAAAACTTCTGATTTGTTAGACGACTCTGGTAATAATGATCTGCAGAATAATTCTGATGATGACGTTGGTTATGATGATGATAGTTATGATTTTCCACCTATTGATACATCTACTTCTTTTCCGGAAATCCCAGTGGAGGGTGAGTTAAAAACTGTTTCTCTTGGTGATCTTGAGATTAGTTATTTTGATACTGTTTATGCTCATACTGTTTATTTTTTAGGTGGAGATCTTTTTATTGATGTTGAAAATAAGGGTTCTTCATCAGAAGTGGTTTATTCTTCGCCTTCGGGTGAGCCTCCTTCTTGGAATATGCATTTTTTTAGTTTTCAGAATACTACAAATGTTATTGGACCTGGTGAAACTAAACGTTTTCATTATTTTTGTTCTTTGGATTCATCGGGTAGTTTTAATCTTAGTTTTAGTTTCTGGCAGGAATCAGATGAATCTGATAAGGTTTCTTTTGATGTAATGTTTTACTCTGAGAGTAATCGTATTGATTTTCCATCTAATGCTTTGATTTATGGAACTGTTTATGATAAAGAAACTAATCAACCTTTGGAGAATGTGGAGGTTGAGAGTTATTTTTATACGGGTCGTGAACGTGCTTGGAGGGAGAATACTAATGACAAAGGTCAATATTATCTACAGGTTCCAAGTACAAGTGATCTTGTTTCATATTTTGGTAGTCAAAAACTTGCTTATGATTCTTTAAATCATTTTGTTTTTGTAGATTATTCTGGTTATGAATATTTTTATTCTGATGATATAACCCTTGATAGTGGTGGAAAATATAAGCTTGATATTTATCTTGAACCAGTTGAGAATCAGGATTCTTATTCGTTGGATTGGGATGAGAAAGTTAGTGATCACTATGGTTTCTTCTGGTTAAATGTAGATGATGAATGGGATAATTGTTTCGCGACTCAGGCAAAACATCCACCTGAGCTTTTTGATGAAAACGATGATTATGTTTCCACAAATGTGTATATGTTTGATGTATCTACTGGTAATCAAGAATGGAGTTATCCTGTGAATAGTGAATGTTGGGGTTCAGATATAACATCTGATGGAAGTTTTTGTGCAGCTGGAAGTCATGATACACATACCTATGTTATAGAATCGGATAGTGGTGAACTAGGATGGCAGGCGGATTCAGGTGGTATGAACCGTTGGGTAGAATTCTCAAATGATGATAATCTGCTGTTAACTGGTCCAGTTGCTGATGGTAATGATAATTATGACTTTGGGATTTATAATGTATCCACTGGTGTTTTAGAAAAAAAGTTTTCTTATGGTGAATGGATAAGAAACTCCTGTTTCAGTAAAAATGATGAAGTATTTGTTGTTGGTATGGGTGGCGGAAATCTTGCAATGTATGAAACTGGTTCAGGGCAGAAAATTTGGGAGCAATGGGTGGGAGAGTTTCCATTGTTCCTAGAAATCGATGATGATAAAAATGTTTATGCCACTGGTAAAGGACGAACTCTTTTCTCATATGATTCTAATGGAATGCTTCGCTGGAGTCTACGAATCCCGGATCACACTATAACAAGTGGAGTGATTTCAGCTGATGGGAACAGGTTATATCTTGGTTCCGTTGGTAGCTGGGTTTATTGTGTTGATTCAGATTCAGGTGAAATAATCTGGCGTCATAAACAAACAGAGCATAGTGAAACAGTTGACAAAGAAATTAGTACTGTAGGGCATAACGCCGTATCAATAAGTGATTGTGGTAACTATTTAGCTGTTGGAGCAGGACCTGCTAATCATCTAACAGTTTTTAATAAAAAAGGTACAACACTTTTTGAACATACAAGTGACCATAATACTGATTCGATTCTTGATGATAAATGGGCAACAATTGGTGGTGGAGCCAGTGAAGGAAGCCAGAAAGGAATTATATGCACAGTTATCTCAAATAATGGTGAAAGAATAATTGCTGGCTATGGTGATAACTATGTACGTAGTTTCACTAAAAACTAATTTTTTTTTTTTTTAAACATTTATTTCTATTTCTAATTTGTTTACAAGTTCTTTGTAACGGTTACGGATGGTGACTTCTGTTACTCCTGCAACTTCAGCGATTTCTCTTTGTGTTATTCTTTCCTCACAAACTACTGAAGCTATATAGATTGCTGCAGCAGACATACCTGTCGGCCCTCGTCCACTAGTGAGTTCTTTTTGTTGAGCTTGTTTTAACAAGTGTAGGGCTTTTATTTGCACATCCGCGGGTAGACTTAATCTTCCGCAGAATCTAGAAACATAGTCTTGTGGAGTTGTTGGAAGGAGTTTTAGTTCTAGTTCCCTTGATAGATGTCTGTAGTTTCTCCCGATTTCTTTTTTTGGAAGATCTGTAACTCTGCTCATCTCTTCAAGGGTTCTTGGTACATTGCATTGTCTGCATGCAGCATATAATACTGCTGCTGCTATCCCTTCGATGCTTCTTCCGCGTATTAGTTTTTTTCTTACTGCTTTCCGATATATCATTGATGCTGTTTCACGTACATTTCTAGGTAGATTGAGTGTTGATGACATTCTACTTAGATTTGATAAGGCTACAGCTAGATTTCTTTCTGTTCCATCACTTATACGAGTTCTTCGCTGCCATTTACGTAGTCGGTATATTTGAGCGCGGTTTCTAGTGGGAATAACATTTCCGTATGCATCACGGTTCTGCCAGCTTATCCGTGTACTAAGTCCTTTATCATGTATTGAATAGTTTTCAGGAGCTCCAACCCTAGAACGTTTATCTCTTTGTTCACTGTCAAAAGCACGCCATTCAGGTCCTTGGTCTATTATGTCTTCTGCTATTACAAGACCACAACTTTGACATACTTTTTCACCTCGAGAGTAATCTTCAGCGAGTTCTTTACTGCCGCAAGATGGACATTTAGACTTTTCTTCGATTAGTTCTGTGTTATTTTTTTTTGCCAAAAATGATCAACTCAAAAATTTTTTTATGGTGCTTTAGTAATATTTTTTATATGTTTTTCTTCAGCTTTGAGCTCAATATCGTATTCTATGTTTTCACCTTCGTAAAGAGTTACATTTTCATCTAAATCTGAACTACGAACAATAATGTCTTCTCCGTCTTCGTTTTGTATATATCCAAAACCTTTTAGGTTATTATACCATCGGATAGTTCCTTTCATAAAACTTTTTTAATCCTCCCCATATGTTAAGAAAAAAAAATAAATAATTGAAACAAATTAATTCCTAAATAAAAATTATTAATTTTTTTTTTTAAAGAGTACTTTTTCTTGTAATTTATATAGGCTCCTGTTTAAGTACCTTTGCATTAAAAAAAAATTTTTATAATGTTTTTTACAATAATTTTTTATGTATCTTCAAATAACATCTTTCATAGAAATGTTCATTAAATAATATCTAATCCATCATAGAAGGAATTGTAAATGAATCCAGATATCTTGGTTGCATATTATACTAAAGGCGGAGCCTCTGAGAAATACGCAGAGACGATAGCAGAAACACTACAATCCAAAGGCTTTAATGTTAAAATTTATAATCTTAAAAAAGAAACACCAGATATTTCAAATTTTGATACAATAATTCTTGGTACAGGTGTCAGAATATTCATGGTTTATAGACGTTGGAAAAAAATTTTAAAACAAAAACAACTTCATAACAAAACTCTTTACATGTTTTTATCTAGCGGTATGGCAATGGAAGAACCAAAAAAAGCTGTAGAAAAATTTCTAGCTCCTCTTGTAAAAAAATATGATCTTAAACCAGAATCTATGGTGTCGTTCCCTGGTATTTTCCCTGAAAAGTGGGCTGAGAATGAAAAACAAAAAAACTCAGTAAAACCTGAACTTGCTAAAACATGGGCTGAAGAGATATCCCGCCAAGTAAAAAAATAATAGTTATTCTTTTAACAATAATTAATATTTAGAGGTGTAACAGAAGTGTTAATCCTTAATTTTTGGGACTACATAAAATGCTATCAAAGCTGCTATGCCTGCGATTAGATAGAACAAAAGAGGGGTAATATAATTTAATAACATTAAAGTTAAAGCTGTAAGTAATATAGCGGCTGATGAAACTGATATCAATTTTTTGTACATATTAGATGGCATCACTGATATACATATATCATTTTTGGAATATCTGGAAATTACTAAAAATTCTGTGTTTTTTTTGTAGTTTATTCTTAGATATAATTTAGTTAGGCAAATAACCTTATGCAAAACTATATAAACATAACATACTGTAAAGGGGGTGTAGGAAAAAACAGGAATTTTGAATATTCATTTTTTTTTAAAAAAATCAAGATGAGTTTTAATCTTTTTCTTTTTTTTCAAATATAAAATATTAAAAAAAATTTATAAGAG
>CAYMOC010000052.1:10027-13398 GCA_964391965.1 uncultured Thermoplasmatales archaeon
TTTAAGGAATAAGTTGCTTTAGTAATGAATAAAAAATGGCTATATTAAAAAAAATTTATAAGAGTGTATTAAAAAATGGGTCGTAAAAAAGGAAGAAACAATAGGTTTAATAAGACAAAATCTGAAGTAATGAGATGTAGAGTACATAACAAACCAGTATTTAATACTGATAACTGTTCTTCGTTTGTACAAAAAACAAACTCAGATAAGAAAAGTAATTGTGTAAACTGTAAAAACTCATTTTAATAACATTTTTTTAAATAAATTACAAAAGTAAAGCGAGGTGATTATCAAATATGAAAGGAATTGTTAACTGGTATAGCGATATCAAGAAACATGGTCTCATTGAAGGAAAAGATGGTAAAGACGTTATGGTATATGAAAAAGATTTACCGTTTTTGACTATACTTCATGCAGGAGACTTAGTAAAGTATTCTAGTTTAAAAACTATAAATGGTTTTAAAGCAATAGATCTCAGTCAGATAACTAAATAAATTTTTTTAAACATAGTGGTATAATAAAACTTTTTTTTAAGTGTTGTATTATAATTCTTAAATAGTAGGAATTCAATATTGTTAAACTGTAGTAAAAAAATTTAAAATTCTGAATCAAACTTTAATATTAAATTCTTAGTTGACAGTTTTTTTAAAAATATTTTTTTTAAAGATGTAAAACATTTATATACTATTGGAGTTATAATTTTTTATATATGTTTAAAAAAATTGTTTCTATTGTAATTGTGTCCTTTTTTTTAACTACTACAGCTCAATCTTTTTCCAAGCAATCTGTTGTGAACAATAGTACTATCAAAACAAGTGTTGAAAAAGAAATGCTTAAAGTTAAAACTGATGATGGTGCAGAGATAACACTTGTTCATTATAATGGATTAAAAAAACCTTCGATATTGTTAATACCTGGTTATTCTTGTAGCTATAAAATTTATGATATGGATGAAAACCATTCGCTTGCTAGATTTTTGAATAAAAATGGTTGGGATACCTGGGTGATAAGTCTTCGAACCCATGATGGAGATGGTGATTTCTGGTTTGATCCTGATAGTGATAGAGAAAAGATAAACAGATACTGGGATTTTGATCGAACATATCTAAGACAGGATTTAGTTACAGGTGTAAACTTTATAAAAAATAGTTCCAATTGTGAAAAAGTTTTTCTCATTGGTCATAGCATGGGAGGATACTTGTGTTATGCGTATCCGCAGTTGATAGGTGAAGAAGACCTCGCCGGAATTGTTCCTATTGGTTCAACTCCTTTTTGTAATCCAAGGAATTTTTCATTTTTGATGTTACTTAGATATGGGATAAAAATTGGAAAAAGATCATTTGTAAACCCAATTGGACTAGGGCGAGTCCATGTTTCAAAGAGACGTTTAAAAACTATAGCTGAAAAAAATGATACTAATCATGAATTGTTCTATAAAGATACAACATCAAAAGATGTTCAATATAGATTTCATTTTGCAAATGATGATGAACCTGCGGGAGTATATGTTGATATGATATGGGGTAGGGATCCAAGACTTTATGATGGAAACTGGGTTGATCCGCAGACTTTGTATGATTATTCAGAGAATCTTGATAAGATAACTGTTCCTTTTTTTGCAATAGCCGGTGATCAAGACCGTCTTCAGGATCCAAAAGAAGGGATGTATAAAGGATTTCAAAGAGTGAGTAGTGAAGAAAAACAGTTCATGAGTGTTGCAAATTATTCACATTGTGATCTACTTCTTGGTGATAACGCAGATGATGATATCTTTGTACATATCGTTAACTGGCTTGATGGTCTTAGTTAGATTTTTTAAATTCATACTTAGCAGGTTAGTTAACTTTTATTAAACTCGAGTTTAGTTTTAGTAAAAATCTGATTTTATTTTTTTAAGTTGATTAGTTTTTTTGTTAGTTCATTATAGACTCTTTTTTTCTTTTCTTTGTTTAACTGAAAAAGGTTTTTTTCTATCATTTTTTTTGATATAGTAAAAATATAGTTTAATTTAATGACGCTGTCTTTTATTGCTCCTTCTTTTTTTGTTAAAGGTATTCCTTTCATTTCTGGATTGCTTGTGATTCCTGCTACTACTATATTGTCGTATTCTTCAAAAAGAATAAGTGCTGGTCTTTTTTTTATTTCGAATGTATCTGTATATTGTATTTTTGCTAAAACAACATCACCAGTTTTAGGCATCTTCCCATGCCTCATCTTCTTTATTGTGCCATAGTTCTTTCATTTTTGGTTGTTGTATTTTGTGTAAAAATTCATCATATTGGTTTCTTTTTTTTATTTCAATAAAGATTGTGATCATATGATTAATTAATTCGTTGTAGGTTTGTCGAGGGTATTCCTTTGCTTCTTTGAGTGATTTTACTACAGATTTATCAAGTTGTATGGTTGTTGTATTACTCATTATACATTCACTATAGTTACTATATAACTTATTATATTTATATTTTACCTTGTTCATATCCAAAAATAGTTCTGTTATGTTTTATTAAACCTGTTAAGAGTTAGTTGAAAGTATTAATTCAAATATAAAAATAAAATATTAGTTATAGAGATCATACATTGTGAGTTTGATTTTTCATAAGTATTTTATAGTTATCATAGGTTAAATAATTGAGGATTTGGGATGAAAAAAAATATTATTGTTGTTTTATTAATTTTTATTGTTGCTCTGGGTTTTTTTAGTGGATGTGTTGAAGATAAAGAAGATGACAATGGTGATACTGAAAAAACTTCTGATGGGGATACTTATACATGGTCTATTCAAAGATTTATGGAAGATCAAAATACTGAAGGAAATATAACTGCTTGGCAGCTATATAAAACTGGTATTACAATATCATTTGACACTTTAGAAGATGGGGATACACTTATTATTAAAGATAAAATTCCTGAGAATATATCTTATGATTCTGAGCAAGATATTACATTGATACCATTTACTATAACTGTTACTAAAGGAAGGGTTCAAACAACACATAATGTGATGATTAAAGGAGATATAACAGATGAGTTTACACCGGGGACAGATTTTACTCTTACAGTTCATATTAAACATATTAATGTTACTGCAGAGAACTTTATGGATTCAGGTGAGAGTATTAAACTAGATTGGGAACTTTTCCAAGAACAGTTAAATAAAGATGAGGATTTTTTTAAAAACTCATTAACTAATTCTACTGCACCTTTTGATGAAGCAATCAAGCCAATGGAACAAAGTGTGATAGTAAGAGATCATATCTAATAGGGTTATGCTGTTATCAATTTTTTTTCAATCTAAAATTATAAGTACATAATATGGTATATATTATAATGTGTCATTATTTAACATATTGTGATATAAATGAAAAATAGTT
>CAYMOC010000053.1:0-11508 GCA_964391965.1 uncultured Thermoplasmatales archaeon
GTTGTTTGTTTTGTACCAGGACATTATGTCTTTGTAATCAAAGATGCTTCCTGTAGTATAAAGAATAGTTGTTTTTTGTGATACTAGTTGATCTATTTCATCTGTTATTAGCAGTCCGATTGCTGTTATTCCTTTAGTGAATCCATAGTATTGGAGTTCTATTCCTTTTTTTGTTGTTATCCCACGGTATTTTAGTTTATATCCTTCGTTTTTTAACTGGTATTTATAATTTTCAACTACATTATCTGGTGTTGCATCTGAGATATATATTTTGTATTTTAGATCTTCGATATCAGGTATATCGGTTATTTCTTTGTATTCTTTTATAAAACTGTCGATTTCTATGCTTCCTATGGTTCCTACTGGTTCTTTTACTGGGAGAAATGCTTTTACGGGTAGATAACCTGTGTCGAAGGCTATGAAACTAATTGAGCTTATCATTATGCAGATTATTGTGAATATTGAAAAAATTCTTTTGTAGTTTCTTTGATTGAAATTTTGTTTTTTGTATGTATAATTTGTTTTCGGTTCTGTTTTTATTTCTTTTTTTGGTTTTTCTGGTTTTTTGTGTATTTTTACTTGGGAGTTTAGTTCTTCTGTTTTGTTTTTTTCTTGTATGTATCCATTCCTTTGTTTTTGATGGTTTTCGAAATAAACCTTTTCAGTTTTTTTGTGTTTAAGGTATATTATTTCTATCTTGGACATTGTCTCCCTTATTATATGTTGTTTTGCAACATATTTAAATATTTAGGTTAAAATTAAAATTATAGAATAAAAATATTGTTTTATACTAAAACTATTTGCAAAGTATTAAAAACCCCCAAAAACAGATTGTTAAAAAAAATATCTAACTGGATAAATATGTCAAAAACAAAAAAATCAATTGTTATATCCTTTACAAAAGATGTTTCTGAAATAATAGATTTAGCAGAAACTCTGGATTATAATGTAATTAAAAAATTCATACAAATTCGAAAAAAGCCTGATGTAAAAAGTTATATTGGAAAAGGAAAAGTAAACGAAATCAAAGAATACCTTGAAGAAACAAATGAGAAAATAGATCTAATAATTGTTGATGGTAAACTTAAACCTTCACAATGGTTTCATCTAGAAAAAAAATTCAAAGTTGAAGTTTATGATCGAATCCGATTAATATTAAAAATATTTGAAAATAGAGCAGAGAGAAAAGAAGCACGTCTCCAAGTTAAATTAGCTCAACTTGAATATGAAAGACCCTTTGTTAGAGAATTAATCCACAGAGCTAGAAGTGGAGAACATCCAGGTCTTATGGCTGGTGGAGAATATCAGGTTGACGATTATTATGAGATGATTAAGAAACAGATGAAAAAAATTAAACAAGATTTACAATCTATAAGACAGGAAAGAGAAATAAGACGGAGACATAGGCATGTAGGAGGTTTTTACCTTGTATCTCTTGCAGGTTACACTAACGCAGGTAAAAGCAGTCTTTTAAATTATCTTTCTTCAGAAAATGTTAAAGTTGAAGGTAAATTATTTTCTACTCTATCTACTACAACCCGTCGGCTTAAAAATAATGGAGTTCCTGTTTTGATCACTGATACCGTAGGTTTTATTCAGGATCTTCCTGCTTTAATAGTAGATGCATTTCATTCCACACTTGAGGAAATAGAAGTTGCTGATGTTATTTTATTAGTGGTAGATGTTAGTAAAAATATTGAAACTGTTGAAAATAAACTAAAAGTTTCACTTGATGAATTAACAGACATCGGTGTTTCTTCTCCAGTTATTGTAGTGTTTAATAAAATTGATTTACTTTCTGATGATGAGATTAAATATAGAAAATTTTTTTTTGAAGAATCTGAAATTTTGAAAGATAAAAAAATTGTTTTTACTTCTGTTAGAGAAGAAAAAAATATGGATGTTTTATTGGATTTAGTTTTTGATTCATTGCCTGATTTAACTGAGTTAAGTATTTCCTTGCCTTTTAATGAAGGTGTTAATTCTTTTGTTTCTTGGGTTCATGATAAGGCTTTTGTTTTAGATTCAACTTATGGTGATAATATTGTTCTTTGCTTAGAATGTGCTCCTGATATTAGAGGAAAGATTGTTTCTCGTTGTTTGGATTTGGGCGGTAAAGTTATTGGATAGTTTTTTTGGTCTTTTTTCTTTTTTGTTATTTTAACAAATAAATTTTATATATGGTCTTTGACACAAAATATCACGTCATGTAATAACATGACTTGGCGTGGTAAGGTAGAGATGCAACAAAAATCAAGGGAAGCAATCACACTAATAACAATACTGCTCATTTCGCAGTTACTATTTACATCAACAATACAATCTGAAAAAATCACTGTAAAAATCAACAATTCTCAAAAAATAATAGTAGATATCAACGGTACAGGAGACTATACAACAATACAAGATGCATTAAATAACTCAGAAGATAATCAAATAATCTATGTAAAAAAAGGTACTTATTCTGAAATACTTAACATTAGAAAAACAATAAAAATAGTGGGTGAGGAAAATACCGAAATAAATCCCATCTCAGAAAGAAACAAATATGCAATCCGCTTAGGAGCCCCAAATATCTACATCGAAAATTTAACAGTAACAAATGGGGCTCCTGGTCTTTATACAACCGCAATACGGATCTCTTCTACAAACAGTACAATAAAAAACTGTGAATTTCTAGATACACCAATTGGAATTTTAGTATGGACATCAAATAACAAAATAGAAAATTGTACTTTCACAAATTGTCAAGATGAAGGAATCGCTCTTTTAGGCTCAAAATTTTCAAAATGTGAAAATAATCAAATAAAAAATTGTGTTTTCTATAATAACTCCGACGGAATAGAACTACAATACTCCAGTTGCAACAAAATAATAAAATGTGAATTTTTTGAAAACACTCACAGCGGAATAGATGCAATAGCTGAATCAAATGATAACAATCTAATAACAGAATGTAAAATTTTTAATAACACAGTACATGGAATATACTTATCCTCATCATCCAATAACACTATTGAAGGATCCCATATTTTTGAAAACAAAGATGGAAATATATTCTTATACGGAGAATCAAACGATAATAATATAAAAAATGATAACATTTTTACTAAAAAAGAAAAAATAAACAATTTTTTGTTATCAATAATTAACAGATTTTCTTCAATATTTCTCACTCTGATTTTTAAGAAAAATTATTAAGAACCTAATAACATATAAGTTAACAAGGCTTGGAGAGATAAGGATTCTATGACTAACAACGAAAATATAAACATCAAAATCGAGGTATACAGAGACAAGAATACTGATAGTCTAAAAATTTTAGCACATTTTGATAAAAATTCTCCAAATATATTCAAAGACACTCAAGGTTATGTATGGTTACCAACTATAGAAGAAAAAGAATTATTAGATGAAACATTTGATTTAATGAACGATAATCACCCAGCTACATCAAAACCAGAACAGGTTCCAAATCCAGGTGATAAAAACGAAACGACTGAACCTTCTCAAGAACCAGAATTCACCCCAAAACCTGCAGTTGAATCACATGATACTATGCCTGAAACCGAGTTTTCTGAAGAAAAAACCAAAGAAGAAGATATTGAAGAATTCGTACCTCAAACTGAAGAACCCGCTCCTTCATTTGAACAAGAAGAGGAAGCAAAAGAACCTTCTAGACCTTTAGAAAATCAATTAAATTTTACTCCAACTCCATCTGATGAAGAACCTGAAGAAGATTTTACTCCAACTCCTGAACCTGAAACTACAGAGCCAAAAGTAAAAGTAACACCAGGTTCCTCTGAAACAGAGGAAATAGATGAAAAAGAAAAGCCTTCTCCATTTTCTCAAACCACAGAAGAAAAACCTGAAAAAAAAGAAACAGTTTTTGAAGTAACATCATCAGGAAAAAAAACAAAACCGGACGATGAAAAAAAAGAGAAGTTAGAACAAACACAATCAGTTTTCAACAAAAAAAATGTTGAAGAAACAGAAAAAAAACCTTCTCAGGAATCAAAATTTCAAATAGAAAACCAGGATAAAAAACAAGACTCTCCTTCAACGGAAAAGGAAGAAAAGAAGAACCCTGAAGATAATGGTATGATTGTCAAAGCAGATGCTGATGCCATAGAAAAAGCTCTTCGAAAACATACATCGGATAGAGATAAATCTATGGTTGAAGCTGATGAAGAAACTATTGTTAATAAGGTTTTAAGTCAGAAAAAATGGAGTAAAAAAAAGAAAGATAAAGAAGAAGAATAATTTTTTTTTTTAGATTATTACTAATTTTTTACCTAGTTTTTCGAATTTTTCAAGAGTTATATCTAAATCTTCTCTGCTAAGTCCTGCATTCATCATTGTTCTTATTCTTGCTTTGTCTTTGGCAACCATTGGAAATACTATTGGTAGAGCAAATATTCCTTCTTCGATTAATTTGTCACTAAGTTCTTTTGCTTTTGATGATTCTCCAACAATAACTGGTGTTATTGGTGTTTCACTTTCTCCAGTATCAAAACCCATGCTTTCTAATTCTTTTTTGAAATATTTTGTGTTATCCCATAGTTTTTTAACATGTTCTGGTTCATTTTCAAGAACATCAATTGCAGCGAGTTGAGCACCAGCAACTGCAGGTGGATGAGATCCAGATAAAAGCCAGGTTCTTGATTTGTTAAAAGCATAATTTACCAAATCTTGACTTCCAGCTACAAGTCCACCGACTACACCGAATGCTTTACTAAATGTACCCATCTCTACATCGATTTCTCCTTCAAGTCCATAATGTGCACCGATTCCACGACCATCAGGTCCTATTACTCCTTCACCGTGAGCGTCATCAACATAAGTCATAGCACCATATTCTTTTGCCAATTTAACGATTTTATCCATTGGTGCGATGTCTCCATCCATTGAGAAAACACCATCTGTAATAATTAGAATTCTTCGGTATTCTTTCTTATCTGCATCTTTTAAAACTTTTTCAAGTTCTCCCATGTCACAGTGCTTGTATACTGCTCTATCTGCTTTTGTAAGTCTTACACCATCGATTATACTTCCATGGTTTAATTCATCACTAATTATAAGATCTTCTTTACCTACTAATTGAGGAATTAGACCAGCATTTGCTGCAAAACCAGTTTGATATACAAGTGAAGATTCTGTTCCTTTGAATTTAGCGAGTTTTTTTTCTACATCCATATGTATCTTCATTGTTCCAGCGATAGCTCTTACTGAACCACTTCCTGCCCCAAGTTTTTTAGCTGCATCTATTGCCCCTTGGATAAGTTTTGGATGATTACTTAAATTCAAATAATTATTTGAACAAAGCATTATAACCTCTTTACCGTCGACGATTGCATGTGGAGTCGATGCTGATTCTAAAATTCTTAGCTGCCAGTTTAAATCTTTTTTTACAAGTTCTTCAAATTCTTCTTTTAAAAATGCTGTTGGATCTCGTTTCATAAATATTCTAACCCCCGTTAAATTTTTTTTTACGGTTTTCTTTAGATTTGCTTCAGGGAAATAGATAAGTCTATTAAAAATTATTGGTCTGAACTTTTACAACCCTGCTTAATCTATAACCAATTACTACCATAAAATATTCTTTTTCGATAAATTTTTTATCGAGTTTTTTATCACCGGTATCAACACGTAACACAGGTGTTGATGAAAGTTTTGAAGGAGTTGATACAACAATTATATCATCTAAATCAATTTTTTTGATAACCGTAGGGCTGAGTTGAAGATTTCCTCGACCTAGTATAAAACCTTGGGCGCCAATTGGGCTGAGGATTACTTTTACTTTTGAATATTTTTTTAAAATTTTAAGGATTTCTTTTTCGTTTAAATCTTCTCCAATGTTTTCTTTTTGATATACGGCATCTATCCCAAGTATGGTGTTTTTAACTTGTATTTTTTTAGCTATAAAATTTACTGTTCCACCAGAACCCATTAGATATAGGTAATCATTGTTTTGTTCCATTTCTTCTTTTATATGATCTGCAATTTCATCTTTAACATAATCATCAGAGACTGATTGAAATGATGCTTTACCGACTTGTACATATGTTGGTTCAACGATTCCTGAAGCTGTTCCAAATAATTTTACTTTCCATTCACCTTTACGATAAAGGTCTTCATCTAAATCCATGATTTCAGCCTCACCGACTGTTAATGTTTCATTTACAAAATCATGAAGTATTCTAGCAGATGCATCGGTGTTTATCCCGAAAACCCCTGAATGCATTTTAACACCTGAGGGTACACCTAGTATCGGGATTTTTGTTTCAACAGTGTTATAGATGTCTCTTGCTGTTCCATCTCCTCCGCAGAATAATATTAAATCAACATTTTTTTCTAAAAATTTTTCACAAGCTTTTATTGTATCTTCTGGCGAGGTTTTTTTCTTATTAGAACTATAAATTATTTCAAAATTTTTTATTCCTGCTTCTTTTAATTCTTTTTCTCCCATTTTGTTTTTGCAGGTATACCATACTATGTTGTCTTTTGAATTATATTTTGAGACATACGTTTTTAACATATCTGTAGCTTTTTTTCTAGCTATAGGTTTCGCTCCTTTTTTTATAGCTTCATCTACAACTCCATCTGTTCCTTTAAGTCCAACTCGGCCTCCCATTCCAGCTATAGGATTTACGATAAAACCGATTTTATATTTTTTACCCATGATGTTTTGCTTCCAGATTTTGAATAAAAAATTTACTATATAAAAACTGTACCATCAATATTTTTTAAAAAAAAAATTTGATTGCTGACAAATTTTTTTTGTCAGCTATAAAAAAATAAAAAAGAATTATTTTTTCTTTAGATATGGAAGACCAGTTCTTTTGTTTACACCAACAGTCATATTATCTGGTTTATCACATGGTGATCCACTTTTTGGAGTTTTTTTGCTGAAGAAATAAATTGTTTGTTTTCTCCCACCTTTTAGTTCAACTTCTCTACTATATAATGTCCAACCATTATGAGTATATGCCATTTTACTATCTACCTCGGACTCTAAGAATGTTTTATAAAGCATTTAAGTTTTTCCTTATATCTCTCCTTAAGGTTTTTTTTAGTTTAACCATTCTTTTTTTAGTTTCTGAAAATTTTGTTCTTTTATTGATTTTCTTATCTTTTTCATTAATTGTATCATGAAATATACATTGTGGTAACTTACAAGATTTAAACCAAGTATTTCATCTGTTTTTAGTAAATGATAGATGTAGGCTTGTGAATAGTTTTTACATACTTTGCATTCACAGTTTGGATCTAAGGGTTCTGGGTTTTTTTTGTTTTTTATTGAAGCTATTTTGAATCTGAATTTGTTTTTCTTTGTTCCATTTGGCGGGTTAATATGTGCATATCCACTTCTTGCTATTCTTGTTGGTGAAACACAGTCAAATAAGTCTATTCCTCTTTCAACACTTTCAAATATGTCTTCAACTACTCCTATTCCTAATAGATGACGTGGTTTGTCTTTTTGGAGATGTGGTATAACCCAATCTAATACATTATGCATGTCTTCTTTGGATTTTCCAAGTGATCCACCTATAGCATAACTGTCGAAATCTAAAGATGAGATATATTTTGCACTTTTTTCTCTAAGGTCTTGCCAGTGTCCTCCTTGTATAATTCCAGCTATGGCTTGATCTGTTTGGTGTATCTCTAAGCATTGTTTAGCCCATTTATGTGTTCGATCTAGGCTATTTGAGGTGTATTCTTTACTGGATAATGGTGAAGTACATTCGTCTAAAACAAGAATCATATCTGCACCAAGTTTTTCTTGTATTCTTATTGATTTTTTAGGTGTCAGATACTGGCGTGAATTATCATAAATCGATCTGAATCTTATTCCTTTGTCATTTATTTTAGCTATTGATTTACCTTTGGGTTTGCTCTCTGAGTATCCTTCTCCTGGGAAAAACATTTTTCCAACTGCATGTTCCTTACCTAAACCTAATGAGAATGCTTGGAAGCCGCCGCTATCTGTTATGAGTGGTTTATTCCAGTTCATGAATTTGTGAAGGCCTCCTAATTCTTCTATTATATCTGCTGATGGTTGAAGCATCAGATGATAAGTGTTACAGATTAGAAGTTGAGCATCTATTTCATGTAAATCATCGTTTGACAGTGTTTTAACAGTTGCTTTAGTAGCAACAGGCATCAATTCCGGGGTGCTTATTTTTCCATGTTTTAATTCTAATACACCCGTTCTTGCTTTTTCTTCTTCAGATTTTGTCTTAAATTTCAAAAAACCCATTAAATATCGAAAGATTATAACAGAGTTAAATATTTTCTTGTTTTATTATGATAAATGAATTACTTTGGTTAGGTCTGTTGATATTCTGTTTTTTTATGGTTATAATTGCATATCGACTATTTGGAAAAACAGGTCTGTATATTTGGACTGTTGTAGCAGTTATTCTTGCAAATATTCAGGTTATGAAAACAATTGAAATATTTGGTTTGGTAACTGCTCTTGGAAATGTGATCTATGCCTCTTTGTTTCTAGTTACAGATATACTAAATGAGAATCATTCTAAAAAAGATGCTAAAAAAGCTGTATGGATTGGATTTTTTGCTCTTATTGTAACAACAGTTTTGATGCAGATAACTCTTTATTTTATTCCTCATACATCTGATCAATTAGGTGAGCATATAACGGCGATATTTTCTTTGATGCCACGTATTGCTTTTGCAAGTCTTACTGCATATTTGATATCGCAAACTTTTGATGTATGGTTTTTTGCAAAACTTAAGGTCAAACAAAAAGGAAAAAATCTGTGGTTGAGAAACAATCTTTCGACAATATCAAGTCAATTAATTGATAACACTGTTTTTGCATTGATTGCTTTTGTGGGTATATTCTCATGGGATGTCATAGGGCAGATCTTTCTTACTTCGATGATACTAAAAATAATTGTTGCAGGATCAGATACGCCTTTTATATACTGGGCAAAAAGAATGAAAAAAATTAAAGAAAAAAATTATTTTTTTAATCTCTAATTCCTTTATCTATAACATTAAAAACAGCTTCGCCTTCAGGAAGATGTGGTGAATCGATAAGCCTTGCGATTCTTTTTGGGCCTTTACTTTTACGTAAGTAAATTCTGAAGGTTGCAGTGTGACCAACAATATGTCCACCTATTGGTCGAGTTGGATCTCCAAAAAAGGTATCAGGTTTAGATGAAACTTGGTTTGTCACACAGACCACTCCGTTATGAAGATCGCTCCATCTTAGAAGATCATGCATATGTTGATTGAGTTTCTGCTGACGATTAGCTAAAGCTCCACGACCTATGTATTCTGCTCTAAAATGTGCTGTAAGTGAATCTACAATTAAAAGACCTGGTTTAAGTTTCTTAGACATCTCATTTACTTTTTCCATTAGAAGCATCTGATGATTTGAATTATATGCTCTTGCTACATGAATATTATCTAAAATTTTTTTAGAATCAAGTCCATATGCTTCAGACATTTGTATTATTCGTTCTGGTCTGAATGTGTTTTCTGTGTCAATAAAAATAGCTGGGCTTTTTAGTCCTCCCTTGTCTTTTGAAAGTTGACAGGTTACACATAGTTGATGAGCTATTTGTGTTTTAGCTGAACCGAATTCTCCGAAGAGTTCAACTATTGACTGTGTTTCAAAACCTCCGCCGAGTAGTTCATTTAGTGTTTTTGATCCACTGGTTAGATGCCCAATTTTTTTTCTTTTTTCAAATAAATCACTGCCTTTTTCAAATCCACCAATTTTTGCTTTACTTCTTGCTCCTCTTATTATTTTAGCAGCTGTAGCTTCACCAATATCGCATGCATCAGCAAGTTCAGCTGGTGATGCTACTGCAATCTGCATAACATCTTGGTATCCTGCCTCTCTTAATTTATCAGCTGTAGTCGGTCCAACACCTGGTAATTCATCAATTTCTTTGTTTTCATTTTCATCATTTTTAGTCATAAAAATAACCCCGTAGTGTATCTTGTAATTTGATTTTTCTTTATAAAACTGTGGTAGAGTTAATTGAAAGTATTAATTTTGATTTGGATGATTTATTAAAAAAAAAACAGATTATTGCAACATTTTTTTAGATTAGATCTATTTGTGAAGGCCAAGGAGTGAATAGACAGTTTTGCCATACGTTTCCAATAAAATCTAGAGAAAAAAGATTTTGAATAACATGAATCCAGTAGTTTCCTTTATCAGTCATAATTATTTTTTCTCCCAAATCCTTGCTTAAACCTAGTATTTCAAAAAGTGCAAAAAGTTTTCCGAATTCTTTGTCAAAATCTCTGTGAAATTTTTTATTGAATTCTTTTTTGTATATTTTTGTTTCATATATCCTCCAGTAAAGCCAGTGGATCATTTCTTCTCTTTTATCAAAATCAATAGTTAGAGCAATTGGTGGTTTACGTTTTGCTTTAATATATTTTACATAATTATCTACACTAAATGTGTTGATATAGAAGTATCCTGGGATTAAAGAACCGGATCCGGCTCCTAGTCCTATGTATTCGGGTATAGTAACTGAGCTATATTTTGATACATTTTTTTTAGTGAAAGCCCAAACAGATGTTCTTTCAAATCCTGCATTATAACAAATTTTTTCTATTTCTTTTAGCATTTTTCTACGAGTTATAATGCCTGGAAGATGGGCATTATATTCTTTGACACGCTTCTTAAGTTTTGTATATGGAAAAGTAAAAATCGGATAAGTTGAAATCTGATCTACATCTAAACTTATAGCTTTTTTAATATCTTCTTTTACATCATCTATAGTTTGATCCGGCAATCCAAACATAATGTCGATATTAACACATTCAAAGTCACTTTTTGAAAGCAATTGAGTTGCTTCTTCTGCTTTTTTGCTTCTGTAAGGCCTGTCAATTATTTCTAAAAATTTATTGTTAAAAGATTCGATACCCATACTAACGTTTTTGATGTTTAAATTATGTAGCTTTTCAATCATCTTAGAATCAATATCATTTGGATGACCCTCTGAGGATATTTTGCATTCTACGTTAAATTTTTCATTGGTTTTTTTAATGATTTCTTCTAAACCATGGTTTATCATTGTTGTTGGAGTTCCACCGCCTATGTAAAAAGAGTTTATCTTTTTGTTTTTTAAAATGGAAGAATAAAAGTCTATTTCTTCAAGAACTGCATTTTTATACTCTAAAGCTTTGTTTTTTTTGAAAACTTCTTTAAAATAAGGGCAATAAAGGCATGGTTTCCTACAAAAAGGAACATGAAGATAAAGCCCTATGTTTTCAAGTTTTATATTTTTTAAATCTGGTAAAGAATTTTTTAAGACAAGACTTTTTGAGTCAGTTAAAATTTTTTTGATTACTTGACGGGTTACTTTTCTAAACACAATGTTTCCTAATAGAAACATTTTTTACATTTAAATCTTTACACAAAAGAGAGAATTAAAAATAATTTTGATCTAAGGGGATTTATGTTTAAATTAATAAATAAAATTGGTTATTTGTCAAAATGGGCTTTTGAAAAAC
>CAYMOC010000053.1:11518-13144 GCA_964391965.1 uncultured Thermoplasmatales archaeon
CGAACCCACGTACGGGGGTCGAGCAATTTGCTTTTGAAAAACTTTTTTTTAATAAAAAAAGACCAATTATCGGTGTTGTTATAACCAATGACTCTTGTAATTTGAACTGTGAATATTGTCCTGTTAAACTTTTTGATCCAGAGGTTGTTTCTTTTGAACAAATCAAAAAAGACATTCAAACATTATACAATCTTGGTGTACGTTTTTTAACAATAACTGGTGGGGAGCCAATGTTATGGAGGGAAAATGATAAGGATATCGAGGATGTAATCAATTATGCTGAAAAAATTGGTATCTACGAAACTATTTTATGTACAAATGGAACGTTTCCTATTGATACAAATGCAACTCAAGTGATGGCAAGTCTTGATGGGAACAAGGTAACTCATGATGAAATGGATGGAAAATCTTATGATCTTATAATGAAAAACATTGATGAAAGCAGTCATGATAAAATCTATATCCAATACACGATAACTAACCAAAATTATCAGATACTTGAGAAAACTATTTTGGAGTTAAAAGACCACAAAAACATCAAAGGCATCCTTTTCAATATGTATACTCCTTTTGTTGGTTTACCTATGAAAATGCTGGATTCCAATCTTAAGGAAGAAATTCTTGATAATTTAATACGATTAAAACAAAAATATCCTGGTTTTGTTTTTAATTCAAAAACTGGTTTAAAACATTTGAAAAAAAATGATTGGACTCGGCCTTTATGGATTACTCGGTGTATGTATCAGGGTGAGATGAGTTCTTGTTGTTGCCGTAAAGAAATCGTTAATGAAAAGATATGTTCTGATTGTCAGCTGGCGGCATGTTCAGAAAGTTATATAATTCAAAACTTAGAGATAAATGCTTTTTTTGGGTATCTGAAAAAAATTAGTTAAAAAAAATTTTATGTTTTTTTAATTATACTATTTCCGTTTAGATGTATTTCTGCTTTACCGTTTTTTTCTCTTATATCATATTTTTCTATTTCTATTTCGTCACCAATTTTGTATTTTTGTATTTCTTTTACTTTTTTGTCCCATACTGATATCTTTTGATTTTGTTTTTTGTTTTTAAGTGTTATTTCTGATATAAAACCAAAGTCTCCGTTGTCTCTTATAAATGAATGAGTTGGTGTTATCTTTGTTATTTTTCCTTGGATTTTTTCGGGTTCTGTTTCTTCTTTTCCGTTTTCTGTTTTTTCTATTAGTCCCCATCGTCCTAGATTGATTTCTATTCCATGATATCCGTTTTTTACATAACCATTTATGACTCTTATTTTATCATTGTTTTTGATTTGTTGTTCCTTTATTGTTTGTATTTTTTTATCCCATATTGCTAGGTTGCAGGTTCCTGTTTGATCTTCTAATGTTAGATTAGTAACTCGTCCTATGCTTCCGCTTTTTCTTTTGAATTCTCTGATGTCGCCCAGTTTTTTTACTTTGGCTTCTATGCTGCATTCGTCACCTGGTTTTATTTCATTTATTTTTTTTATACTTTTTTTGTTTCTTCCTAGTTCATCTATTATCATTAGAGCTGTGGTTTTTTTATCAAATAAAAAATTGTATTCTTTTTGTCTTTGTTTAATTGTTTTTTGAAATTCTTCTTTGCTTTGTAAATCTTTTACATTTT
>CAYMOC010000054.1:0-12826 GCA_964391965.1 uncultured Thermoplasmatales archaeon
GAAGCAGATGAACTATTTACTATGCTTATGGGCGATAAGGTTGAACCTCGACGTGAGTTTATTGAAAACCATGCTAGAGAGGTTGAAAATTTAGATATTTAAGGTGAATTTATATGACTGATGAAGAAACTCCTAAAAAAGATATTACTAAAACTCTTGAGTCAGAGATGAAACGTGCATTCATGGATTATTCTATGAGTGTTATTATGAGTCGTGCCCTGCCTGATGTACGTGATGGTTTAAAACCTGTTCATAGGCGTATTTTGTATGCTATGAATGATATGGGGCTGACTTATAACAAAGCTCATAAAAAATCAGCTCGCGTTGTTGGTGAGTGTTTTACCAAAGATACAATGGTTCTAACTAAAGATGGGTTAAAACTTATAAAAGAGATTAAAAAAGGAGATAAAGTATACACACACGACGGAATTGAAAAAGTAAATGAATTATATATCATGCCAAAACGTAAACTTCTAAAGGTAACATTAGAAAATGGCATGACAAACAAAGTTACAAAATCTCAAAAATTTAAGATTTTAACAAAGGATTTTAGATTTGAATGGAAAGAAGCAAAGGATCTGAAAAATGACGATTATATTGTTGTAAGATATGATTATCCTAATCTAAAGAAACCAAAAAAGCTAGATAAATATAAAAAATTATCTAAGCACCTAAATAAAAATATAGGATATCTATTAGGCATCTTTCTTTCAGATGGATGGATTTCAGAAGATTATTGTTCTAAGAAATATCCAAGAATCTGTTTTTACGGCGGTACAAATAAAGAAATCGCAGAAAAGGTCGTTAGTATAATTGAAAAAGAATTTGATTACAAGCCTAAAATTGAGGAAAAAGAATATAAATTAAAGTCAAGAAAGAAAAAAATTATTTATTATGTCAGAATTAACAGGAAAAAAATCAATGAATTTTTTGTAAATAATTTCAATCTTAAAAATGTAAATGCCTTGACTAAAAAGATACCTAAGCAGATTTTTAATTCCCCTAAAAAAGTAGTATATTCTTTTATTTCAGGATTGATAGATGGAGACGGATCAATACATAAGAACAGAAACGCAATACATTATGGTTCAATTTCTGAAGAAATGATTAATCAACTAATGATTTTACTTCAACATCATGGAATATTCAGCTCAAAAAACAGTGTTAATAAACTCGGAGAGCATTATATAGATGAAAGAAAAATAGTTGATCGTCATCAGTTTTTTTATTTAGAAATAAATGGAAGCAACGCGGTTGAATTATCTGCTAATCTAAGTTTGATGCATTCAAGAAAAAAAATGCTTGCAAAAAAAATAGCAGCAGATAATGTAACAAAAAGAAAAGCATGGTGTCAATATGATGTTATTCCTTATGCAGGTAAAAAAATCTTTGGAGAAATGAGCGAATATCATCTTGGTGGAGGATGGTATGAAGATATAAATGGAGAAAAATTTAGAAGTGGAATTAAGTATCCGGATGGATGTAAAATAAGATATTCAAATGATTTGAATGAAAAATCTTTGCATTTAACACAAATCGACCAATGGGGAATTAAAGATAAACTTGAAAGGATTGGCTCGAATCTTAACAAATTTATTGAAGAAATAATAAAAAACAAGATTACTTTTTTGAAGATTTCATCAGTTGAAAAAATTGAAGCACAGGAAACATATGACATTCAGGTTGAAAATGACCATGAATTTGTAGCAAACGGAATGATATCACATAATTGTCTTGGTAAATATCATCCACACGGCGATCAAGCAGTATATGATTCTATGGTTCGTATGGCCCAGGATTTTTCACTTCGTTATCCTCTTGTTGATGGACAAGGTAATTTTGGAAGTATTGACGGTGATTCAGCAGCTGCTATGAGATATACTGAAAGCCGCCTTGCAAAAATATCAGAATTAATGTTACAAGATATCAGCAAAGATACAGTTGATTGGACGGATAATTTTGATGGCAGTCTCAAAGAACCTGTGATGCTTCCAGCAGTTATCCCTAATCTTTTAGTAAATGGATCTTCAGGTATTGCTGTTGGTATGGCAACAAATATGGCTCCACATAATCTTTCTGAAGTAATCGATGGGACAATTCAAGTTATTGATAACCCTGAAATAAACACGGTTGAATTGATGGAAACAATAAAGGGCCCTGATTTTCCAACGGGTGGAACAATTTATGGAAAAGGTGGAATTCTTCAGGCTTATTCAGAAGGTAGAGGCCTACTTAGAGTTCGTGCTAAAACCCATATCGAAGAAAAAGATAACAGAAAAAGAATTATTATCACTGAACTTCCTTATCAAGTAAATAAATCAAAACTATTACAGTCTATTGCAAAACTAGTAAAAGACAAAAAAATAGAAGGAATAAGTGATCTTCGTGATGAATCAGATAGAGAAGGTATGAGAGTTGTAATCCTTCTTAAACGTGATGCAATAGATGAAGTTGTATTATCTCAATTATTTAAACATACTGAGATGCAGACTACTTTTGGTGTGAATAATCTAGCTATTGTAGAAGGTGAACCAAAAACACTTGGTCTTAAAGAACTAATCGAGCATTTTATCGAATATAGAGTAATAGTTATTACCAGAAGAACTAACTATGATCTTAAAAAAGCAAAAGAAAAAATGCATATCCTCGAAGGTTTTATGCTCGCTCTTAAGAACATCGATGAAGTAATCAAAATAATAAGAGGTAGCAGAACTGTTGATGAAGCAAAAGAAAAACTAATGGAAAGATTTGAATTTTCTGAAGAGCAAGTAAAAGCTATTCTTGATTTAAGGCTTCAAAAACTTACAGGCATGGAAATAGATAAAGTCGAACAAGACTATAATGAAACAAAAAAATTAATCGAAGAGCTTGAATGGCTCCTATCTGACAGGCAGTACATTCTTGATGAAATCAAAAAAGAGCTACACGAGATTAAAGAAAAATTCGGTGACGCACGAAGAACTAATATTGTTGAAGGTGAAATCACTGTTGATATGGAAGATTTGATACCTGAACAAGATGTAATGATAACAATTACTGATAGCGGATATATTAAACGAATACCCTGTGAAACCTACCGTACACAGCATCGTGGCGGTAAAGGACTTGTCGGCATGAAAACCAAGGATGAGGATGTCATAGTTGATGCATTTATCACAAGTACTCATGATTACATCATGTTTTTTACAAATCATGGAAAATGTTTCTGGCTTAAAGGATATAAAATCCCTGAAGGCGGACGGCATAGTAAAGGAAAAGCAATCATAAACCTGTTGCCACGACTTGAAGAGGGAGAATATGTGGAAACCGCTATACCAATCCATGAATTTGATGATGAACACTTTCTAGTTTTTTCAACAAAAAAAGGATATATCAAAAAAACCAAGCTATCAAAATACAGCAACATCAGAGTCAATGGTATACGAGCAATTCGACTTGATGAAGGCGATGAACTGATAAGTACTCGTTTAAGTGATGGTAATCAAACAATTATGATAGCTACAGCTAAAGGTCAAGCATGTCGTTTCGATGAATCAGAAGTTCGATCTATGGGACGTGTGACTCGTGGTGTTATAGGTATACGGATGAAAGAAAGTGATAAAGTTGTTTCTATGGCTGTTGTAAGTGAAGAAGGAGCGCTTCTTACTATTACTGAGAATGGTTTTGGTAAAAGAACAGATATAACCGA
Source organism: uncultured Thermoplasmatales archaeon (assembly GCA_964391965.1). GTDB lineage: Archaea > Thermoplasmatota > E2 > DHVEG-1 > DHVEG-1 > JAZKSG01. Next base: position 3,689 of record CAYMOC010000054.1, read on the forward strand.
ATACAGAAAAACACATCGAGGAAGCAAAGGAGTAAGAACAATTATCACAAATGAAAGAAACGGAAAAGTCATCTGGGTCCGTGAACTAGAAGATGAAGACGAAATAATGCTTACAAGCCGCGAGGGAATGGTTGTTAGAATCCCTGTGGAAAGTATTCGTAAACAAGGAAGAAACACCATGGGAGTACGCATTATGCGTCTAAACGAAAGCGATAAAGTAGTATCAGTATCCAAAGTAATAAGCAACGGGGAAGAAGACGAAGAGGAAAACGGTGAAGAATGCCAAGAAGAAACCAAGGAAACAACCGAAGAACAAGACGAAGAGTAAAAAAAAACATTTTTTTTATTTTTTTTATAGACTGTAAGATTTACCGCAGGGGATTTTTATCAAAAGATATAATAGGATACGGTATTCTGCCAAAATGATTTATTCCAAATATTATTTTTGAAAACAATCTTGGTCGACCCCAATAATTATTAGACCAGACATTGCTTTTATCACAATCAATAAATAAAGCAGATAAGAAATTATTTTTAAAAACATTAGATTTTATCAGGTTTCCATTAGAGGAGTTACTAAGTTGTATTCCAATAGTTGAGTTTGACAACGTATTTTTTTCAACTATATTGTTATATGAGTTATCTTTCAGATTTATACCGATTTTATTGTTATCAACTATATTTTTAGAGATTATGTTGTCATGTTGACCCGGGAAGCAAAACATTGAAAGATAGATTCCAACTTGGTTATCTGTTACAATATTATTAGAAATCTGGTTATTTGAAGATGAAGTTAAAGCAGATATACCTATCATATTTTCAGATACATAATTGTTTTCAACGGTGTTATTATCTGATTTGTAATCTATGCATACACCATGTAAGTTATTTATCAGTTTATTATTTTGTATAACATTGTTGTAGGATTTACAAAGTATAACTTCACCATCAGTATCTAAAACCGTTGTATTCTTTATAGTACAGTTTTTACAAAAGCCAAGTATAATAGAAAAATCAGTATTAGTTAAATATAAATCCTTAACAGTTACATTTACACAATTTGCAAGGATAACTTGCCCTGCATCATCAGGAACAATGAAATCTTTTGTGTTTTTGTAATAATATAATGGTTTTCCATTGACAGTATTGTTTTTTATTGTATGTAAAAAATCTTGTTTTGAAAGACTTTTTGAATTTAGATAATTCCCTAAAAATATTCCATCATTTATGAATGAATTATTTGAGATAACTAAATTTTTTGAATTTGCCATAACTGAAATACCTAGTCTATTTGAAACAAACCTATTTCCTGTTACTACTGCTCTTGAAGACTTAATTCTTAAACCTGAAATATTCCAAAGGGACGGTTCATTTATAGCATTTGTAAAAGTAAAACCTGTTATTTTGACATCTGAAGATTCTATTATCATAGCATCATGTTTAGTTTTACCACCATTTATGATAGTATTAAACTTGTTTTCGCCAATTAATGTTAAACCAGTTTTATTTACAACTATATTTTCATAATAAATCCCAGATCTAACAAATATAATGTCGCCAGATTCTGAATTTTCTATGCCTTCCTTTATGGTAGGATAATCATCAGGTATTACGATAGTATAATCTAAATTTAAAGTGGATATTTTATTGTCAAAATCATCTAATCTATATTCAATTTGAGTGTTTTTAACCTTTAAAGACAGAGTGGAAGATGTTAGAAATATGATTAATACTGCGATCAAAAACAAAATTTTTAAAACATTAGTATATTTTTTCATAAAATTAAAATAAAAATTTCCATATTTAAACTTTTTTTCTAAAAACATTCCCTTTTTTTCGTTTAGGAGATAAAAGAATCCCACAGGCAAACATAAGAGAAGAAATAATCACTATTGATGCACCAATCGGCATATCAAAAAAGGAAGATAAAAAGAAACCAGCTAGACAACTAATCACTCCAAAGATTGGAGAAAAAATCATTATTTTTTTGAAATCATAAAAAAACTGATAAGAGGTACTAGTAGGGTTTATAATTAGTGCGAAAACAAGAATTCCTCCTACTAATTTTAAAGATAAAGCTACTGCAAAACCCGTGAAAAAAAGCACTGCAAAATAAAAAACATGTGTGTTAATCCCCGCGGATTCTGCCATTTTACGATTAAACATAACCGCTAGAAGTTCTTTGTAAAATACTGTTATAAAAACTAATAGTATAAAAGATAGGAATCCAAGTAGTATCACATCATTAAAATCTACGGAAAACAAACTACCCCATAAGATACTAAGTGCTTTACCAGTAGCTGCTTCCCCGGGTTTAGCATAAAGAAAAATAAAAGCGAGAGCAATCATAAATGAAAACATAAAACCGATTACTACATTGCTTTCTAGTTTTGCTTTTTCAGCTAATGGACCCAGAACCATAGCTGTTATTATCGCAAAAATTACAGCGGTTATCATTGGATCAACAGCAATTAGTATCCCAAATGCTGCACCTGCAAAAGCAGCATGACTCATGCAGTACCCGATTGATGATAGATTCATTCTAACTACAAAATTTCCCATGGTTGAACATGCAAAACCAGCAAGAACTGCACCAAGAATAGAAGGAACTAGAAAAGACAAAGGAATATCCATCATAAAAAAAATTTATCCTCCCTGTTTTTTATTATTGTTGAAAATCTTGTCAATATTGTCAGAATGAAGAATTTTTTCTTTTTTATCATCCATTATAATATGGCCTTTATCAAGAACTATTACTCGTTTGCAGTTAGATGGTACATTTGTAAGATCATGAGATACCATTACAATGGTTATTCCTTCTTTTTTGTGAACACGATTTAGAAGAGTCTCCATTTGTTTTCTTGCTTGAAAATCCAAGTTTGAAAGTGGTTCATCAAGTAGAAGTATTTCTGGTTCTTGAGCAAGAGCTCGGGCAAGCAGGATTTTCTGAAACTCTCCACCGGAGAGTTTTCCAATTGGTCTTTTTGCAAAATCTATCATACCTACAAGACTCATACTTTCCCAGACTTTCTCCCAATCTTTTTTACTTGTAAAACGAAATAAACCTATTTTCCCGGATCTTCCAGACATAACAATGTCTTTACATAGAAAAGGAGCTAATGGATCCATCTCAAAATTTTGGATAACATAACCTATGTGTTTTCGTATCCATGTTTTGTTTTTTGATATTTTTTTCCCGAGAACAAAACCTTCTCCTTCTTTGCATTCAAGGATTCCATTTATTGTTTCTAGAAGGGTTGTTTTACCAGAACCATTGGGGCCGATTATCGATATGAACTCTCCAGGTTTAACCTGCATATCTATGTTTTTTATTACAGGTATTCTTTCTCCTTCATATATAGTTGAAATATTTTTTAAATCGATAATGTTGTTTTTTTCTTTCATTTTATTTCAAAGAGTTGCTCTTCTGGTTTTTTGTAGATTTTTTGAGCGTATTCTATTATGTTTTCATCTGTAACAGTGTCGTCTATTTCTTCATGTATCTGTTTTTTTAGTGTTATTGTTATTTGTTTACCATTTTTGTCTTTAAAAACAGCTATAGGTTGTTTTTTGTTTGATATTGTTATGTTTCCTTTACCAAGAGTACATCCTGATCCAAGTTGAACTCCATCTACTATACATGAAATTGGAGGTTTTGTTCCAGTCATTACTTCTGCGTTTTTTGAAAAAGGATCATTGTTTAGTCGTCTACAAGCAATCTGTCCCATACGATATCCGATTACTGCATATGGTCCTAAATGACCATGAAATGATTCAATTTTTTTTAATGTTTCATCCATAATAAATGTCACCAATTTTTTCTTTATTTTCTTTTATACATCAGAAAAATTATTGCTGCTAAAACCGCTAGAATCCCAATTATTGAAAAAGATGCATTTCTTTGCAGCTGTATTTCGTCTATTTGTGATTCAAGTTTTTGGATATCTCCTTGTTTGTAATCATATGTTTGTATTCCCTCGATTGTCTGATTAATGTTATATTGGATGGTTTTGAGATATGAGTCTGTTCCTGGGACAGCGTTTGGGAAGTTGGAAAGAATGACATGGGTTTTACCTGTTTCTGATGCAACTTTCGCACCAAATTCTGTACCGCTTTGTAGGTTATCAATAACAACTGTTACATCTTTTTGAGAAGCTGCATCTATTACTTTTAGTTCATCTTGAACAGATAATCCTTCTGGTGCTCCATAATAATATGAAACTTCTAAACCAAAATATTCAAGGAAATCTTTGTACCATTCAATACAAACTACTTTTCTATTTTGTAGGCCTTCTGTTTCTATTTGTTGTTTGAGTTTTTCAGCTGTTGTATTTATTTTTTGAATGTAATTGTTTGCATTTTGTTCTATTGTTGAATTATAATTTGGTATTGATTCTTTTAGACCTGTTTTTATTTTTTGAACATATTTAATTGCACCTGTTGGTATATTCCATTCTCCAATTTTAGAACATACTATTTGATTATAGTCTTTGTTTTCTGATTTAGTTATTAAATCTTCAAGCCATGGCTCCCATCCAAGTGAGATTATTATATCTGCCCCAATTATTTTGTTTACATCACTTGGTGATGTGTCAAAATGAGCTGGGCATGCTCCCGCGGGCATAATATATTCAACTGATGTGATTTCTTCTGGTGCAACATTTTTTGCAAAATCTGCAAGTATTGAATTTGTACAAACAATATTTATTGTGTCTTCAGATTCGTCAGCAGTAGCATTTAACGGCATAGTTATCATTAGAAATAATCCAATTAGCAAGGTTATTTCAATCATTTTTTGTTTTCTTTTCATTTTTTATCTCCTTTAAGTGTTAATTTTTTTGTTTTCGTAGCACGCAGAATGCGGAATTCTATTAAAAAATTTTCGGTAACAAAAACTTTAAATTCGTAACACGCTTACCTGTAAAACGTGCTACCATGACAGAAAAAATCACAAGATTTGGAGTATCAGCAGAACCAGAACTCTTAAAAAAATTCGACAAAAAAATCAAAAAAGAAGGATACAACAACAGAAGCGAAGCAATAAGAGACCTAATCAGAAAAGACCTAATAGAAAAACAAACACACCAACCAGAAGAAAAAATAATGGGAACACTAACCATGATCTACGACCATCATACTGGAAACTTAACAAAAAAACTACTAAACATACAACATGACCACACAACAGAAATACTATCTACAACACATATACACATAGATCACAACAACTGCTTAGAAGTACTAGTACTGAAAGGAAAAAACAAAAATATACAGAAACTATCAGATAACATTAAAGCCTTAAAAGGAATAAAACATGGGGAACTTGTATCAACTAAAATAAAAATATAAAAAAATAATATCAACCGAGATATGTAGCCATAATAATTGGAGACATTCCTACTGTAGCAAGAAAGTTAATTGATGGAAAATCAATGAGACTGGTTCTTAGTCCACAATGATGAGCTGGGCCATGTGTCGTTGTATCAAAGGGTATGCCATTTTCATCAAAATGAATCTTATAATAAAAAGTATAGTCAAAGGCACCCACTCGGCGTCCTTCATCATTTCTCTTTAGGCAGAAATCATATACACCAAAAAAATATACTTTTTTATAATAGTGACCAGTTTTTATATTTGAAGAATCCAAACTTGAAATAGTTTCATCATCACCATCTTTTGATGATGAACAGACTTTACGTTTTGAAATATCTTTTTTATCTTTAACATTTACAAAAGAATCATCATTATTTGTTTCTATTTTTTCTGCCAATAGGCTTTTTCCGCTTATAGTAAGAAATAATAAAATTGTTAAAATAGCCAATATTTGCTTTTTCATAATTTTTTTATCACACCTAACATCTTTTTATAGATTATATTTGATAAAAAAAGTATTTAAGTTTTGTAGCACAAAATTTTCCTTTCAAATAAAAAAATACTGAAAAAAAAAAATTAGTTAATAACTTCGTTAAGATCTTTAACAAAAGTTTTTACATCAATCCCATGAACAGCTGCTATATCTTTTATTTTTTCAAAACTAGCAGCAATACAACCAACACATCCCATATTGTATTTCTGAAAAACAGGTACAACCTCAGGATGTTTCTCAAGAACTTCACGTATATTCATATCTTCAGTTATTTTATTTTCAGCCATTATTTTTAACACCTTAAATTTATTAACAGTCAAACACAGAAATAACATTTAAGTCTTATGTAGAATCCATATCTGTTTTTCTTTTTTTGATTAGTTCTTGATAAAAATCAAATATTTCATCATAGTCTTTACTCCACTGCATTGGTTGACGCACTTGTATATCACCATGATCCTGTGCCCCCCAAACTGATTTGTTTTGACTCATGCCAATCTCAGTTCCATAATAAATTATAGGCGGCTGAGGCATAGAAAATTGTATCTCCGCTGCTTTTTTTAACCGGTTTTTATCATTCTTTGATTCAAAAAGAAAACGATCCATATCATGATTATCAAGAAAACTAGGTAAAAAATAATCATCAGGGTATTTATTGTAATGATCTTTTATTTTTTGTTTAACATCCTTTTCATCTATAAAATTTCTAGCGACTTTATCGCGAAGTATCTCCTGAATCTTAAAATCCAAAACACCATCCAGCTCACCAATATATTCCTTGAAAAGACTTTCAGGTGCTGCTCCAAAAAGCCATTTGAAAAACTTCCAACGAATATTAATAGTTCTGAGTTCAGAGAATTTTATTCCCTTCATCCAGGCCTCACCAATAAGAACACATTCTGGTTTCTCAGCTTTTACTTCTTCTCTAAAAATTTTCCAAAATTTGTGTGATGGACCTATACAATGATCAAGTCGGAAACCATCAAAACCCACAGAAAGCCATTGCTTAGCAGCATTAATCACATGATCACGAGCTTCAGGATTCTCAAGATTAAGTTTAGGAAGATCTTTAACATTTAAAAAACACAGATATTTATCAGGCCAACGTTTAAAATAAAACCAATCCCGGTAAACGCTATCCTTTTTCTCTTGCGCATCCTTAAAAAAAGGATGAATCTTTGAAACATGATTAGGAACAAAATCAGCTATAATACGCATATTCATATCATGAACACGATCTACAAGATCCTGCAGATCTTTTTTAGTCCCAAAATGAGGATCCACCTCATAAAAATCTGTAACATGATAACCATGATAAGCACTAGTTTCATAGAATGGTGAAATCCAAAGAGTATTCACACCAAGGTTTTTTAGATAATGAAGTTTTTGTTCTATTCCTTTAAGATTTCCTCCAAGAAAATCTGGTTGCTCCCAACCCTCAGTTGAAGGAAAACCTGCAAATCGATCAATAAGAATATGATATATTATAGATTTTTTAAACCAGCTATTTGAACTCATACCAACAAAGGGGTAATATTTTTTGTTTTATGTGTATTTTGGAAAAAAAAGAAAAAAAAGAGAGGGGGGTGAGGAAAGAACCGGACGGATCGAAAGGTTTCTCCAAGGGGAGGAGAAAAAAAAATAATACAGGGATCGAACATTATACTGATTTTATTAGGAAGAGGTCCGTCCGGTTTTAGTTTAAAGGGTAAAATTAGTAAAGCTTTTTTTCATATTTATATAACAATATAGGGTAACTGAAAGTATTATTGAGGATTTAAAAATGGATGAATATCTAATAGCATATATTGGTTTTATTTTGATAGGAGTACTTGAAATAATTATTGGTCTTCCGTTAATTTATGGTAAAATAAAACCTAATTTTTTTTTATGGTTCTAGAACATCTAAAACAATCAATAATAAGGAAATATGGTATGAAGCAAACAAACATATGGGTAGAGATTTTGTGATAGCAGGAATATTTCTTGCAGTATCGTCATTTGTTTTATACATAATAGGTGCTGATTTATCTATTGATACAGTCGTTTTAATTGAAACAATTTTGTTAGTTGCACCAATTATTCTTATTATTATCAGAGGAGTTATGCATTTAAAAGCAATATCTGAAGATTAGATATCAAAAAGAACTTGTACATGATATGGTTTTTCTGTTTTTACTTCAAGCATATGATAGGTTACTGCTTTGATTTCAGCACCAATTTTATGTTTTGATGTATCAAATTCTTCACCAAAAACCTCAGCTTTAAGGGAATTATTATCAATGTCGAGATCTACATTAACTTCACCCATCACCATTTGTTCTGTTTCAAAAATAAAAAGTAGTTCAGAAAGCCAATCAACAAGTAATTGTTCAAGATCATCTGAGTCTAGACTTATTTTGTATTCACCTTTAGATTCTATAGTAGAGCTGTCAGTTATTATATCAAACATACCTTTGGCAGCATTTTCAAAAGCTTCTGAAATATTTTCCCCGTATGCTTTAATTCCAACGTCAGCAGTGTGATCAATTAGTTGATATTTTTTCATATAATATTGTAGGTAATGAGTTTTTTAATGTAAAAGGTTATACCTGTTCTCAGGAAAAAACAAGATGAATGTAGTATCACTTTTATCCGGCGGAAAAGATTCTGTTTATGCAACTTTTCTTGCAGAAAAAAAAGGTTTGAATGTCACCAATTTTTTATCAATATTTTCTGAGAAAAAAGACTCGTGGATGTTTCACACTGTAAATATTCATATGACCGCGCTTCAAGCTGAAGCTATGAATATCCCTTTAACTATTAAAAAAACAAGAGGCGAAAAAGAAAAAGAACTAAAAGATTTAAAAAACGCCTTACAAGAGTTAGATATTGACGGTGTTGTAAGTGGAGCTATAGCTTCAAACTATCAAAAAAGTAGAATCGAAAATATTTGTAAAGATTTAGGTTTGAAAAGTTTTACACCGCTATGGGATAAAAAACAGGATTTGCTTCTCAAAGAAATAATTAATGATGGTTTTGAGGTGATTATTATAGGTGTTTTCGCTGAAGGATTAGATGAAAAATGGCTCGGAAGAAAAATTGATAACAATTCTATAAAAGATCTTAAAAAAATAGAAAAAAAGTATAAGATTAATGCAGCAGGTGAAGGAGGAGAATTTGAAACACTGGTATTGGATGGTCCAACGTTTGAGAAAAAAATTGTTATTGAGGAAAGTGAAAAAATCTGGAATCGTGACAACGGTTATTTGATTATAAAAAAAGCATTTTTA
>CAYMOC010000055.1:0-12664 GCA_964391965.1 uncultured Thermoplasmatales archaeon
TATTTTTGTCAAAAAAAGGTGTTGCATCATTTAATGTTATAGTTCCATCTGATTCAGTGAAACCAAAATATTCTTTGAATCGTTCATAGTTTTCACCGGTTTTTGTCCATTCTATTTGTACCCATATGCCTTCACCAGCGGGTTCTCCGTTTTGTTTTAGAACGGTCACCGTAAAAGAGTTTGAGTTATCGTTTGTTTCTTTTTTTTCTATGTTGGTGTTTATATTAACTGCTCCAACTGTTGTTGTTGCAATAAACAGAGTTGCAACCAACAGAATTATTATTTTCTTTTTCATCTATACTCCACCCATATATCTTTATATTAGTGATTATATAAAAAACTATTGTTAATACATGTATTAAATGATGGAAAAAATAGATATTTTTTTAAAAATAATATGTTATTTTAATGTTTAGCAAGTTCACTTAAAGTTTTTCTATGGCCGTTTGCTATTTTTATTATTTCTCTTAATTCTTTTTCAGCGATTTTTTTTCTTGTTTTCTCAGAAATTTTATCTTCTAAATTCTTTGATTTTACCATTTTTTATCCACTCTTTGAGTTCTTGCAAAGAATAATACTTCTCTCTAATACCGATCATTACTTTTACATTATTTGTTGAATCAGGTATATTAAATTTACCTTTGTTATTAATAACAAATTTTTTGGTTGTAAGAAAAGCTGTTCTTTTGTTTCCACTTTCAAAAGCATGAATCTGAGTTAATTCTTCTAGTAAAACTGCTGCTTTGTCATATAGGTCTCCATTTTTATTTTTTACTTTGTTAATTGCGTTTTTGATAAAGGAGGTATGAATTGTTTTTGCTTGATCATGTTTGCTTTTTCTAAATAATTCTATTGCAATTGTGTTATAATATTGTATTTCTTCAACTGTAGGATAATAAATTTCATCCATTAGGTTTTTTGAAATATAAATGAGGTTTTAATCTTTTTGCTGGTATTTTTAAATATATTTGTATACAAAACTATTTTTTTGTATGCCAGATTTCACAGCCTTGAAAATCTTTAAAATCTGTTACATCTCCTGTGAAAGTTCCTACCCATATGTTTCCATTGTTTTCTGGATACTCTATTAGGGACCTTGCTCCAAAATTATGAGGGTTTCCAAATCCTCCAAGGTTTTGGTTTCCTAGTTGTTGTTTAAATGTTTCTCCATCATATGTGTATATTTCGCATCCTGTTGAGTTGAATGGCCCTTTTTTTACAAATGGTTCAATATTAAGTGTTCCCATCCATAGTGTTCCATCAGTTTTTTCTGTCATAGACCATAGGTATTTGTTGTTAACATTTCCGAAACCATCCTCTATTATTCCATGATCGCCTACAAGACATTCCCAGGTGTTATTGTTTTCTTCATATGTCCATAGTTCACATCCCTGTTTGTTTTCAAGGAAGCTTGTACCTGTTCCTATCATCATTTTGTTTTGATATTCCTGTATGTTTCTTATTCCATAGTTTGCATGCTCTCCGAATCCGTCACCACCAGGCAGGCTCATTTTTTTCCATTGGGTTCCATTGTACTGCCATAGTTGAGCTGCACCATTTGGATCAAGGTTGCAGGTTCCAACATAAAGTTTGTTGTTATATATTCCCATATCCCATGCATAGACATTCATAGGATTTCCAAATCCATCACCTCCGGGTATATCCATTTTCGTCCAGTTGTAACCATCGTTGGTTCTGTATATTTGACATCCTTGTTTCCAGTTCATAGTTCCAATATAAAGATGATCCTGGTAGACTGCGATACTCCATGCTCCACTGTTATGAGTGTTATCAAATCCTTTGGATGCTACTTTTTCGAGTATTTCTCCGTTGTATTTCCATATTTCACAACCCGTGAAACTACTCGCTGCGGTTCCAATATATAAATCATTTTTGAATTCTTGTATCACTGCTGTTGCAAAATTGTTGTTTTCAAAACCTGCCGATAACAATGCTTCTTCTTTGTTGCTAACAATAGGAGTCCATAAATCAGTGGTTTGGTTATATTTCCAAAGTTCACAACCATCACTTGAGAATCCATGGAATGGTATCACATAGTTTATCAAATATGGTACAAAAGTGCTGACTTTTAAGAAATCAAAAACCCGGTATGAAAACATTGCAAGTCTTACAAATGGTTTAATGTTTAAAAATTGTAAAAAATTTAGTCTAAAATTTTGTGTTCCAATATATAGTTCGTTTTTGTATATTGCTATACCACGAGTCGCCATGTTGCTTTTGGTTCCAAAACCACTTGAAAGATTTCCATTTCCTATGTCTTGCGACCATTTTTCTTGATTATTTATACTTGTTTCTTTGTTGTATGCTAAGGTGTTTATGGTGTTAAATAAGAATATGGTAACTATTAAGAGCGAAATTGTTATAATTGTTACCTTTTTCATCTAATATCACAAATCATCTATTAAATAGATACACGTTTTATATAATTTGTGATATAATATAGATTTTCTATATAGACTCTATAATCTAAGTAAGTTAAAATTTATAAGACAATCTTTTTTTTAATTTATCAAATAGAATCGAGGTTAAAAGGTTTTGAATAAAAAAATCGAAAAAAATCCTGTAGTTGATGATAATCAAAAAAAAACTCAGTGTTCTTACTGTGGGAGTTGGATTCAACCAGGTATATCTAAATGTCCATATTGCAAGTATAAATTTGATGAAAAAAAAGTTGAAAAAGTAACTAATAAAAAAAGAATTATAACTGATTTTGAAACCGAAACAAAGACTAATTTAGAAGAACCTTTTATTCCTAATAGTAGGAAAAGTAGTTTGATTTTTTTTACTGCGGTTTTTGTTATCATGCTTTTGATTTTAATCCCAGGTTTTTATGCATTGGGTGTAAATGTTTTTGATGTTGAAACCTACACTGGTTTTTTTTCTGAAAAAAATAATATTGAGGATGAATTTGATGGAGAGTGGGGTCTATTATCTGCTGATAATTCAAACGGTGAATATTCAGAAAAATGGTTTTTTTATAATAATGGTTCATTGCAGATATCAAAATTTTCTAAATCTAAACATTCAGATGAAACAGAAGTATATTGGGGGAATTGGAAAATTACAAATGATAAACTAATGATTTCAGGTGATTGTGATTTTTTTTCTTATGCGTCTACAGGTGTAGAGGGTGATGAATCATCAGGTACTAAATATTTGACAGTTTTTGATTATAGTTTTTCAGAAAATAATAAGAAATTAAGTTTGAGTAATAATGTATTGTTATTCCCTGTTGAATTTAATAAATTATGATACTTTTTTTATCCAAATCTTCCTGTTATGTATTTTTCTGTTTTTTCTTTTTCAGGGTTTTCAAAGATTTTTTTGGTTCTTCCGAATTCTATCATATCGCCGAGGTACATGAATCCTGTGAAGTCGCTTACTCTTGCTGCTTGTTGCATGTTATGAGTGACTATTACCACGGTGTATGTTTGTTTTAGTGTGGTTATAAGATCTTCTATTTTTTTTGTGGCAATTGGGTCAAGAGCGCTGCATGGTTCATCCATTAGTATTATGTCTGGTTGTATGGAGAGTGCTCTTGCTATGCAGATTCTTTGTTGTTGCCCCCCTGATATACCCATTGCTGATTGATCTAAACGGTCTTCTACTTCGTTCCAGATTGCAGCGTCTTTTAGACTGGTTTCAACTATTTTATCTAAAATTTTTTTCTTTTTTATTCCTTGTATTTTTGGTCCATAAGCAATATTTTCATAGATGGTTTTTGGGAATGGATTGGGTTTTTGAAAAACCATGCCTACTTTTCTTCTTAATGCTACAACATTTGTGTTTTTTGCATATATGTCTTTTCCATCTAGCATTACATGACCTTTAACTTTGCATTCTGGTATTACGTCATTCATTCTGTTGAAACATCTGACAAGAGTTGATTTTCCGCATCCTGATGGGCCGATAAGAGCTGTTACTTTGTTTTCTGGTATGTTCATATTGATGTTTTTGAGTGCCTGGTTTTTGTCATACCAGAGGTTTAGTTTTCTGACTTTCATTTTAGTTTTCATAAAAGAAAAACTCCGTTTTTTTTGTTTTTTTTATTGATAATATGTTGTACTCGCTGATGATTTCATACCATAGTTGTCAGTGACTGTTAACTTTATTTTATGATGCATTTTTAAATAGTCCATATTTGGAATTGTTTTTTGTCCACGTTGCACAGTGTATGGTACGATGATTCCACCAAAATTGCCTATTGAATTATTTGCTTTTATTCCATCTCTATCTGGGTCTCTATCTAATATTTCTTCATCTTCATCTAAGATCCAGTTTGTTCCTGTGGTATTGTTGTCTTTAAATATGAATGGATTTCCATCTGTATCATTTCCTAGTAGTCCTCCGAAGTTTCCATCTTTTGGGTTTGCGTTTACTCCATCACCATCTGGATCTCTATCTAATATTTCTTCATCTTTATCTAAGGTCCAGTTTTTTCCTGTGATATTGTTGTCTTTGAATATGAATGGATTTCCATTCGTGTCATTGCCATATAAACCACCTTTGTCGCCTTTGTTAGCTATTGAGTTTCCAAGTGGTTTTGTTGAAATTTTATTATCTTCAGAGTTGTATGTCCAGTTGGGCGTGTTCGTATCTTGGAAAACATATGGCATTGATATGTTCCATTCCCAAGTTGAGATGTATGCTTCATCTTCTATAGGATGATTTGATAAAGATCCATCTAATATTGGTACTTTTTTGTATTTATTAATGTAGTCATCCCACTGTGTTTCTGTTAATATTTTTATTATGGATGTTGGTGGGTAAAATGTTTTTTGAAAAGTATTTGTGAGAATTGTTGAAACTTCAAATGAAATAGGGTCGTTAGTTTTTATCTCTCCAATTCCTATTTTGCTATTGCTGAAGTTTTTTATAGTAATGAATATCCGTTTATTCGGATTCAAATTTAAATGAGGGCTATTTTCTTCTGAGGTGTTACTTGTATAGTGTCCTTTTGTAGTGTTTAGTTCCCAGAAGTCTGTATTGTCTTGAGATTGTTCTATATCAGTTACATTAAATTTTTTTATTAATAATCCATTTAGTGTTATCATGTTGATTTTGGATGTATGAGTATGTAGATTTGCAACAGTAAATGTTATTTCACTTAAAGTATTGTTAGAGTCATATTGGATATGATTAATTGATTTTACAGATAGTTTTTCTAGTTCTATCCTTAGTTCTTTTGCTTCTGCCTTTTGTCTTTCTTGTTGTCTTTGGCTTACAAATATAGCAAAGCTTGCTGATGCGGATACAACGATTAGTACAAGCATTAATGCACCTACTATGTTTGATATCCCTCGCAGGTTTTTAATAAAAGTTTTCATATTAAATAAGAAAAAAATGATGTCTAACTTAAAATTGATGTAAATGAACTATAAAGAATATGTTTTTTTATATATGATATATAGAAGTTTATAGTTTATTTTCAATGTTTTAATATTGTACCTTTTATTTTAATTTTTATAATCATAAGAAAATAGTAAGGATTAGAGTTATGCCGATACCGTTTAACATTGCTGGTTTAGATCAATTCATTGAAGAAATTCCTGATGGAAATATTATCTTAATTAAAGGTAGGATTGATCCTGTTAAGGTTTATTTTGCTCAGCATATTGGTTGTACCGCTAGGACTAAGGGTCGTAAGGTTAAATATATTACGTCTCGTGTTAAAGATGAGATTAAAACTCAGATTGAGAGTTTTAATTCTGGTGTTAATAATTTTGAGATTCTTGAGGAGCGTTCGGCTCGTCATTGGCAGGATTATATTGAAAAGGATTCTGTTCTTATTGTTGATTCTTTTTCTTATTTGATGCTTGATAAATCATTGTATGAGTTTAGAGATGTTTTAGAGGATCTTAGAAAGATTTGTAAGGAAAAAAATGCTATTGTTCTTTTGACTCTTGAGGATAATATGCTTGAGGAGAAACAGGAGATAACTGCTGAGTATTTATCTGATGGAATCGTTCATTTTTTGACTAAAGAAATATCTAATGGTATTGCTCGTTATCTTCGTTTTCCGAAGTGGACTAATAAAGAGGCTTTTGATCAAAATATTTACTATCAATTTGATGGTCATGAGATGAAAGCAGATCCAAGATCTAGAGTTAGATGATGCGATTTATGATTTGTTATTAGATGTTTTTTTGGGGGCAGAGTTACAGTATATGGAAAAAAATAACAATAGAGGTTATGACCGTTATGGTCTACGAGGTAACCCGTTTCGGGATTTGTCTAGTGAAACACTTGAAGATGTTGAAATCTATCATGTTAAACAAGATTTTGATGATGACATAAGGGTTATAAAAGAAGATGTTTTTGAAGGAGTAAATAAAGCGGTTATCGCTGTGTTGGGTGGTAATGGTGTCGGTAAAACTCATCAGCTTCTATTGGTTTATTCTGAAGCGAAGCGAAACAATTTTTTTTCTGTTTTTAAAACAATGGATGAAAAAGCTAGTTCAGCTGTTAAAAGTATAATAAATGAAATTCTTAAACAAGCTGATCTGGGTGCATTTGATAAAGCTTTTAGTGCACCTAAATGGTATAAGGATTTAACAAAAATTAGTAAAAATCTTAGAAAGTATACTCCTGAGATAGTTGGTAAGGCTATTGCTTCAGCTTTAAATGAAAACAAACCATCTGTTCTTCTCATTAATGATCTTAATCGTTTTAAAAATCCTAAAAGTCTTAATCGTTTCATTCGTGTTATACGTGTTATATCTGATAATCTTGATCCGGGTGTACTTGTGATGCTTGGTTCTGAGAAAGAGTATTTTGAACGATTGATGCAGACTCATCCTTCTATGGATCAACGGATTAACAAAGAAATAATTATAACTGGTCTTAGTGACGAAGAAGCTGCTCTTATTCTTGCTAAGAGACTTCTTGAGATGCGTCTTGTGGATGATATGGATCCTTTGTTTCCATTTTCTGAAGAAGCGGTTAGGATTCTTAATGATTATTCTAATGGTAACCCTCGTACTCTTCTGAAACTTGCTTCATCTGTTATGGATTATGCTGCTCAGAATAAAGCTATGTCTATTGATGATGAACTAACTGATGAAGCATTGAAATCTA
Organism: uncultured Thermoplasmatales archaeon; assembly: GCA_964391965.1. GTDB lineage: Archaea > Thermoplasmatota > E2 > DHVEG-1 > DHVEG-1 > JAZKSG01. The sequence continues at coordinate 7,099 of CAYMOC010000055.1, forward strand.
GTAGAAACAAAAGACTATCTGTAGATTACAATAATGAGGAAAAAAAAGTTGTATCAAAAAAACAAAATTTTAGTAAACCTTCTAAGAAATTATCTTCTCAGAACATAATACAAGTTAGTCCAGTTATGGAAAATTCGGGTTGCAGTCAACCCGTAGGTGATTCTGAGGATGAACCTGTTAGTGTTAAAATAGAAGAGGATGAAAAATCTGATTCAAAAAAGGAAAATAATGAAACTGTTGAAAATCAAGAACAAAATAGTGAAAAAACATTTGATAAGGGATCAGTTAAGAATAATAATGTACAGGTTGTTAAAGTTAAATGTCCAAAATGTAGTAAAATTTTTACTTTTGAATGTACTGAAGAAAAACAAAAAATGCAGTGTCCTAATTCTGATTGTGATTTCACTGGTGTAATAAATCTTTCACAGTACAATTCAAGGTAAAAAATAAAAAAAATTCTTTTTTTTTATAATGGTTTTATCATTAATAAGAAAAACATTATTGAGGCTATTGTCAAAATAATGATGTGTATAAGGCCATGTTTTAGTTTTCCTTCCATAAATTCACCAATAACTAGACCTGTTCCTATTGAATTTAATAATATTACATGAAGGAATCTACCTTTTATTGTATAGAAATTCATTCTTACTACATCTTCCGCTTGAGCCGATTCAAGTGATTGTGAATTAATTAAACTGAGGTCCATACCTGATAAAGATGGAAATATACTGAGAAGAAGATAGATTACTATTAAGAGAACTGAGAATGCAATATATATTGTAACTACTTGCCCTGTTAGTTGGCGAACTCTATCTTGTTTTACTTTTATGAAATCATCCATATCTTTAGCTGCACGATATATTACCAATGAGGCATCTCCTCCGACTTTACTTGCTTCTCCTATAAGTTTTGCATATCTTGATATAAGATCGCTTTTGAATGGTTTTACCATTCTTGTTATAACTTCATGGAATGGTCTTCCAATTTTGATTCCTTCAGCGGCTCTATCTAATTGATTTCCCATTATTCCGCTGTCTGTTTTCGCAAGTTCATTAACTGCTTTTGCAGGATCTAGTCCGCCTCTCATAGCATCAGCCATTTCAAATAGGAATTGAGAAAATGCACGTTCGTATTTTTTCAAATTATTTTTTTCTATTAATGAATCAATTGATAAAGGTGTTATACCTATAAATAAGCCTAATATAATCACGTATTCCATTGAGAAAGAAGGTTGGTTTGGTGTATTTGTTATATATGCTAATCCAAATATTATAAATAAGAATGCTGTTGCAATTGGTAGGTATATGACTAAGTAGTTTTTTTGCATTGGGTGTTGTATAAAATATTTTCTAAAAGTAAACTTCTTGGTTTTTTTAAGATAAATTATGTATAATGCAAATCCTGTAAAACCTATTATTAGACCTATTATTATGTAGATTACTATTTGAAATATATCTATTAGTTGTTCTTCTTTTGAAATACTAGCTGAGGGGTCGACATTGAATTCCCATTGTTTTACTATTTTTGTACCATTTGTATCTTCAACTTCTAGTATGCAGGTTACATTGCCTTTATTAAAGGAAAATATTTCTGGTGGAGTATAGGTTATATTTTTTTTTGTGATTGTTATTTCTTCTTCTAATTGTGTGACATCTATTTTTGAGGGGTTGTTTATTATTAAGGATACTGTTGTTGGGTTTACTGTAAAGTTATCATAAAATTCGATTTTTATGATCTGTTGTGGTTGGTTTGTAATTTGGTTTTCTTTAGGTGTTATATTTTTTATGTAGTGTGTATTTTGATCGTTTGTTTCTTCAGCTAGAGCTAATGTGGAGGTAAGAAGCATAATTAATATTGTGATTGTTGTTATTGTTGTTTTTTTTAACATTTTTTTTATTACCCGTTTTTTGAATATGCTGATGAAATTATTACATTAACAACGATTACAGCGAGTGGTATTAGACCATATGCTAGAAGTATAAGAAGGGTTTCAGAGTCAATTCCCATCATACTTTCTCCTAATGCATCTAAAAGAAAGGCGGCTATTCCAATGAAAATGACGCCTATTAGTACAAGACTTATATAAATTTCAGAGTAGGTTCCAAGGGTTTCTATGAATTCTTCTTGTATGTCTCTTCGTAGTTGCATAGTTTGATCTGCTTTTTCTCGGAGATATGTGTCTAGGTCTCCTCCTTGATGTATCATATTTGCTAAATCCCATAGTGTTTCTCTAAAAGTGTTAGATGGCGTTTCTTTAGCTGTTTCGCCTACAGCTGTGACTATGTCTTTACCTTCGATGTCTATTTTATGGACAAGTTTCTGGAATTCTTTTTTTATTATGTCGCTTCCAGAGTTTTTTGCCATATGCCGCACGATTTTTATTGGTGTTAGTCCAGTGCTTGCTAATACTGATAGTTCGCTTAACGCAAAAGGTAAATCTTGTTCGGTCCTCATTTTTTTATTTGAAATTCTCATTTTTAAAAGAATAGGTAATATCTCAATGGTTGTTATTATGTTTAATAAAGTTAGAGCTGTAGTGTATAAAATCCAATTTTCATAGTTTAAGATAATATTAAAGATTATAAAATAGGTAATTAATGAGGTGATTGTGACAATTATTGTGTTTAAAGTTATTAAAGAGTAAAATAATGCAGGAGTGTAGTTCATATCTGCTTTAACTAATTTCTCCTCTAAGTTTGGACGTTTTTTTTGTTCAAATTTTTTTCCGAAAAGTTGGTAGGATGTTTTTTTATATTTTTCTATGACTTTTTGAAATTCTATCTGAGATTTATCTTTTTTTTCTTTTCCCCTCATAGAAATTCCTACCTCTTTTTTAGATTTTGGGTTGCTTCCATTGGATCTGTGTAATACTGGTTTATTGCGTTACTTACTTCTTTGTAATAGTTGATGTTTTTTTGATCCATCATTTTCAGATAGTTTTCTCTTCTTTTTAATTCATTTATTAGTTCATTGTTCTCTTTACCTGTTTCTTTTGCTATGTTTTCAAGTATAAATGCTCTGCCCGTGTAGTGAAAGAAGTCTCCTTTTGGATTCCAATTGAAGACATTGTTTGTGAGTATATCGTTTGTGTCGCTGTCTAAATCTAAAACTTCTACTATGTGTTTGGTTCTTCTTGCTTTTCTGTCTCCTACGTTTACTTGTCCAACTAGGATTACTGCGTCTATGCTTTGGAATAATACACGTGGTATGTTCATTGGTTCGTTTTCACATCTATGTAGAAGTTCATCCATTGATCCGGCATGCACTGTGCTCATAGAGGAGTGTCCTACTGCTATTGCTTGGAATAGAGTAAAGGCTTCTCTTCCTCTTATTTCTCCTACTATTACATATTCAGGTCTTTGTCTTAAGGCAGCTACTAGAAGATCAAATAGATCTACATCTCCAGGTGAACTGCCTCCTCCTATGCCGGATAGACCTGATATTCCTGATAATCCTGAGAGGCCGGATACTTTTCCGTATCCTTTTCTTGATACTGATTGTATCCAGTTTTCATGGTCTATATGTATTTCTGGTGTGTCTTCAATGCTTACTATTTTGTCTTCTGGTCGTATAAACATACAGAGTGAGTTAAGAAGAGTGGTTTTACCAGATGCTGTTCCACCTGATATTAGTACTGATTTTTTGTGTTCTATTAATAGCCATAGGTATGCTAGTTCTAATGCTGAGACTGATTCGAAACGCATCAAATCGATTGGTGATATTGGGTCATATGAAAATTTACGGATAGTAAAAGTAGAGCCTTTTCTTGTAACCTCAGATCCTAGGGTAAGATTAATACGGCTTCCATCTGCAAGAACTGCATCAAGAATGGGTTGATACACAGAGATGTGTCTTCCTGATACTTGTGCTAGTTTAAGGATAAAACGATTTAACTCTAATTCATTTGGATAAATAATATTGGTTTTCATTGATCCAAGGACTCGGTGGTATAGATATATTGGTACTTTTGGGCCATTGCAACCTATATCTTCAACGAATGGGTCGCTTATTATTGGATCTGATCGTCCCATTCCGAACATGTTTCGACTAAGGTAATAAAAAAGGATTGGTTTTCTTTTTTCAGGGACTTCTATATCATAAAGTTCTATTACATCATTGAATCTTCTTTTTAGATAATTATTAAGTTCTGGTGATCTTGTAAATATTTGTTCTTCGTTTACTGGTATTTCTTCCTGATCCATTATATCTTCTACTTTAGATCTGATGTCTTCTAGTTTTTTTTGTTCATCTTCTCTTAATTTTGGTTCTAGGACTATGTAGTTGAATTCACTGTCTTCTTTGTTAAACATTATATTTATGAATGCAAAGGGAGGGTTTACGGGGTAGGTGATACTTAGGTTGGTTTTACTTTTTTGTAGTTGTTTTCTCATAAAATTCATTTCTTTTTGAAGTATGAGTTTGTCACTTGTTTTTTCTTTTTTTGTAAAGAATGTATCTAGTTTTTTTGATTTTTCTTTTAGTTGTTCTTTTGTTATCTCATAGGATTTTAGGTTTTTGTTCCATTTTAAACTACTTAAAAGTTTTTTTGAGTCTTCTGTCATGGGTAAATCTCTGGTCTAAATCAGTCTAGTATTGATATTAAAAAATGATGTATATAGAACATATAGGCTATATTCGGCTATATTTGGTTATGATAAATCAATATTGGTTGTTAGTGGTATTTACTAGAATTTTGTCTATTTACTTTATTTGAATAATTATTATAAAAACCGGCTATGTTTGCTGATTTGAGCGTAAAAGTTTATGCTCGTTTTGATGGGTTTCAAATGAACTCTAAGCAAATAAATTTTTTTGTGATGGGGGGAGGAAACCCGTAGAAGCTAGAAAAAAACCCAAAAGAAATTTTTGGAGGAAAAAAGAAAATGAACATAAAAAAAATAGGTAGAAAGCTAGTAAAAGACGCAAAAGCTGTCTCGCCGGTTATAGCTACACTTATGTTGGTCCTTGTTGCAGTAGGATCCGCTGGTGTATTTTTTGTATTCCAGGCAGATTGGCAAGAATCAAACACTGAAAGAGTAGAAGATACCGATACACGTACAACTCTACAAATCGGTGGAAGCAGTACAGTATACCCTGTAACTGTAGATGCTGCAGAGGCATTTATGAAAGAATTCCCACAATTTAACGTTGAAGTTAAAAAAGGTGGAAGTGACAGTGGTATAATTGGTTCTGGAGAAGGCATTCTTGATATTGGTGCTGCATCCAAAAACCCAGGTAGCGACGATTTCGAAAAATATCCAAACATGGTTGTAACCACAATCGGATATGATGGTGTTGTTTTAATCAGTACCCACGAGGATATCGAAGTTATGAACGCTACTGTTTTGAAAGCAATATATGCAATAAACGGTGAGCTAGATACAGACTATGATCTCAGCGGAACTGGTATCGATACATCTCGTGGAGATGATGACGATTACATAGAATGGGATGAAATCGAAACATATCCTACAAGCGGTGAATACTGTACTGGTGGAGTAATCCAAGTTTATGACCGATCAGAAAAATCTGGTACCGAGGAATGTTTCTGTAAAAAACTGATGGA
>CAYMOC010000056.1:0-5066 GCA_964391965.1 uncultured Thermoplasmatales archaeon
AAAAAAAAAAATTGAAAAAATATCCTAATTAAAGGATTTAAGAGCTTTTTTTAGACTCCTCTTCCTTCTTTAGCTTTAAATCTTAACTCTTTAGCTCTGCATCTACGACATCTTTTAGCACGTGGAGCATTCAAAGCACCACATTTCATACAAACTTTTTTTACTAATATACGTTTTTCTGCCTCTGGAAATCTTGCCATAGTATTATTACACCTGACCAATAAATTCTATTGAATCTTATAGGAATATCGGAATAAGGAGATATTATTTAAATATAATCCAAAGAACAAAAAGTTTTTTTCGATAAAATAATCACATAAAAAATTTATGGAAATGTACTTAATACATAAATTCTATCATGAGTTTCGGTGAAAAAACAATGGTGAGGGGTAAAACCAGATGCCCAAGATGTAAACATAGTTTCATCATAGATATCCCTGAAAAACATGAAAAACATAAAGTCATGTGCCCAAACTGTGAAAGTACCTTTATCATTAAAACCAATCAAAAATCTGATAAAGATTTTCACTGGGAAGAACATGGTGAACCAAGAAAAACCATTCTTTCATCAATCAGGCCGAAAACCAATAAACCCAATATCGCTGCAATATTATTAATTTGTGTTTTTGCTATAGGGATAGTAACCGCTTCATTTTCAGAAATGTTTATCGAATCAAGTTCAAATATAGGAACTGCTGCAGGTCTTACTGGTACAGTGGTTGTAGAGTTAAATGAGACAAATCAAACTTTTGATAATATAACTGTTAAAATAAATGACATGACAAAAACAGGTAACAAATCTTTTAAATTTAAAGAAGTGGAACTTGGAATAAACAAATTAACTATAAGTTCAAAAAATCATAGAAACTTAACCAAGGAGATACTTGTAACACCTTTTTTTGAATCATCACACATTATAGATTTAAAAAAAGGAACAGATCATGTTGAAGAACAATACAACACAGGAGGTTGCACTATAATTATTGTAATTTTTTCTGTTTTTGCAATGCTATCAGCAATCGCATGTGTAAAAAGATTTCATATTGATGTAGCAATCGCAGGATCAATAATAGGAATTCTATCAGTAGGTTTTTTCATGGCAGGATCAATAATAAGCATTATAGCCTTTATTTTAATCTTCCTTTCAAGAGATGAATTTGATAATGGAAAAAAGGGAAAACAATTCTAAAATCATCATAATTTTTTTTATAATAGCATTATTTTGGATTCTAATACAGTTTATAGCACCAATAATACTTCCAAAAGGTACAGTTACTGATCTTTCTGGTTTAACCGCATTAGAAGACAATGAAGAACAAATAAAGAAAATGAACTCACCACTAAGCTTTATTTATTCAGCTGGAGATAGACTCTGTCATCAAAAAGCCAGCCGGTCTTTTTTTATAAATGAAAACCAGATGCCCTTCTGCGCGAGATGTACAGCTATATGGCTTGGGGTAACAATAGGTATCGGCCTTATGATTTTCTATAAAATACATCTAGATGAAAAATTTTTCTATCTGATGATTATAGGGCTCATACCGATAGGTATAGATGGAATAGGGCAACTCCTTGGATTCTGGGAAAGCACCAATCTAACAAGAGTAATAACCGGTCTTCTAATCGGTATAGTAACAGGTTTAGCAATTGTTATAATAATAGATGAATTAAAGAATATAATAAATAAAAAAAACAAAAACTAATTAAAACATAAAAGTTATTCTGATGGCCCAGGTGCGGAGAAATTATGAATAGGATAAGTAAAGCAGGAATCATAACTTTGGCATTTCTTGTGATGTCAATTAGTATGGCAAGTTTTGCATTAGCAAATGATGATATCACTGGTGAAGAAGTAGCATTATTTGGTGGTTTAATGTGCATATTTCCAATAATAATGCTGATAATAGGTGTTATCATTGCTATTTGGGTATATAAAGATGCAGAAAGACGTGGTAGCAGTGGAGTACTATGGCTTGTAATAGTGATCTTCACAGGAATTATAGGTTTAATAATATGGTTAGTAGTACGCCCACCTATAGGAGGAAAACCACAATCTGGTGGACCTGCTGCAAGTAGTGGACGCATGTGTCCTAACTGTGGAAGACCTATACCGATGGATGCACAAAACTGTCCATACTGTGGAAAAAGATTTGGGCAATAAATAAAAAAACCCAAAAATTCTTTTTTTTCTTTTTTTTTAAAAAAAATAGAAACAAATATCAATAAAAAAGAGTATATTCTAAAAATAGAGGTGTTTTACGTTGTATAGAACAAAAAAGTTTATTTTGTTTATATTTGGAGGCTGTTTTTTATCAATATTAACTACTTCATTTGCTTTAGCCAGAAATAATATGCTAAACTATAGTCAAGGATTTTTTCCATTTTTTACAGGCTCATTCTGTATAATTCCTTTAATAATGACTGTTGTATGGATAATACTTGCCATATGGGTTTACAAAGACGCAGAACAAAGAGGGCAAAACGGTGTTCTTTGGTTGTTAATAGTTTTAGTGACAGGGATTATTGGTTTGATTATTTGGTTAGTTATTAGACCACAACCTGGTAGCCAAGGCGGATCAGTGCTAGACGGATTAGGGTTAAGCGGCGGTAGTTCACAACCTGATAGAATGTGTCCTAGCTGCGGTAGACCTATACCGACGGATGCACAAGTTTGTCCGTATTGTGGAAAAAAATTTGGGCAATAAAAATTTCTAACATAATTCTTTCTTTTTTTCATTTTGACCTTTTAACAGATTAAGTTTTTATAAAATTATTTTTAAAAAAACTTAAAGATGAGTCAATGGACAATAATACTGAGAAAGGGTTAAAAGTTTTAATAATAGGTTTGATTTTATCTATACTTGATGGTTTTCTAACATTCTTTTCTAATAATTTAAAAGGTTTAGAAGCTTTAGTTTTAAATGGTCTTAGTGGAATAATAGGACCTATAAGTTTTATTTTATTTATTATCGGAATAATCCTATTGTTTATTGGTAGGAAAGAATTTGGCGATAAACATAAAAAATTTGTAACATGGAGTCTTATATTGTTTATAATATCAATCATTATAGCTGTTTTTCTTGTAATCTACATTGTGTTTTCGATTTTTTCTGCTTTTTCATCTGTTTCAACTTTAGATGGAGATATTAATACAAATTTTATAAAAGATCTTTTTTTCAACATTATTCTTATTACTGTTATCGCAGGAATTATTGATGCAACATATCATTTACTTATGGTTCATCAATTGGAGAATAAAAAAGGTAAAACTATTCTATATGCAGCTTTTATTGTTACAATTATAACTGTTCTTTCAGTTGTGATAATAGTTGGCCCTATTGTAGATGAGTTAACAAATGAGATAAATAATGAAGCAAATGAACCAGATTCTGTTGTATGGGGCGAAGATTATTCCTCCTCACAAACAGGTGCTATGGAAAGCGATACTTCATCTCAGGGTATAGAAAGGTTTAATACACAATTAAATCTGGTAAGTTCTCTTGGAATTTTTGGGCAAATGTTGTTCCTTTTTGCTTTTTTTATAGCTTATAAAAGAATTAAAAATGGAGAGTTAGTTTCTGCTTTACCAAGTCATCTTAAAAGATGTATGGATTGTGGAAGAGTTGTTCAATCAGATCATGTTGTTTGTGCATACTGCGGATATCAATTCAACGAGTTTTCAACATGGAGATAACAGAATGGATGGAACAATTTGTTATTTAACTATTGGATTTTTTCTAATAGCTGTTATAGTTGTAATAATACTTATTTCAAAAAAATATAAACTTGCAACCTTTTCAAATAGAGATCTTACATATTTCGAACAAAATGCTTTAACAACTTTCAGAAACAGTGGTTATAAAATTGTAGATAAGAAGAAAGGTTATCATATAGAAAAAGGTCCTTTTACATCTACAGGTATTATATTTGAGCAGAATGGATCCGATGTTGTTGTTTACAGATATTCTAGTTCAACAAATATCACTTTAATCCTTATAGTGGTTGGTATTTTTACATTTGGATTATTAGCTATAGTTGTCGGAATTTTTTCAGAATACAACACAAATAAATTTGCAAAAAAAGAAATAAAACCTCTTTTAGAAAGAAAAAAATCAGGCCAGTTATGTAAAAATTGTGGTAAAATAATTCCCGAATATGGTAAAGTTTGTCCGTATTGTGGAATACAAAAATTTGAATGAAATAAAAATAGTTAGGGAGAAAAGAATGATTATAAAAAAAACTGTATTAATCATATCAATTTTTTTACTTATTTCAATAAATACGGTAACAGCATATGATTCATATGAGAATTCTTATTATGATGAAAACTTTGCAGATGAATCACAAGATGACGGTCTATGGATATTATGGGTAATTATTGGTTTGATGATTATTTTTTTCCTAATATGGATAGGTGTATCAATCTGGGTTTACAAAGATGCTAAAAAGAGAGGGGAAGATAGTCCTGTTATATGGCTTTTAGTTACATTATTTGGAGGATTAGTAGGACTGATTGTATGGTTAGTAATAAGACCACCAATAGGAGGTTCAAAAAAATATCGATACAATTATAATAATCAAAAAAGATATTGCCCCATATGCGGAAGAGCGATACCTTTTAACGCAATTTATTGTCCTTTTTGCAGTAAAAAAATTTAGAGAAAATTTTTATAGATAATATTTTTTTATAAGATTCGAATTATGAGCATTAAAAGAAAAATAATTGTTTTTATGATTTCATTATTTTTTATTCAATTTAGTTTAATTTTTTTATTTCAAAGTTTTACATTAGCTCAAAACCATATCTCTGTTGAAGAGTCTATGGTTCAATCAGAAAATTCACTTAGTATGTTGTTGCTTTCAATTTTGGTTTTGTTCATAATTATTTTATTTGCTGCTATCTGGGTATCTAATGATGCTAAAAAAAGAGGAGAAAAACCTGGATTATGGTTAGTTATTGTATTGTTGACAAATTTTATAGGTATATTTATTTGGTTGATTATTAGACCTAATTATATTACAAAAACAGGTAATTCAAATTTTGGAAATCAAAACTTTAGTGGCAA
>CAYMOC010000056.1:5076-12193 GCA_964391965.1 uncultured Thermoplasmatales archaeon
GTCATCCAAATAATTATATTGATAATAGAGGAAGAATCTGTACAAATTGTGGAAGACCCATACCATTTGATGCAAAACTATGTCCATATTGTGGTAAAAAATTTATAGAGTATCTATAAAAAAATTATTCTTCTATTTCAAGATTTTTTTTGTCTTTGAACTCATTTTTTGATAAATATATTAGTATCACAGCAACTATTGAAAATAAACCCGGTAGTATTAGAAATAAAATTGTAAAAATGCTTACTATGCTAAAAATCAATGTTATCAACCATTTTTTTCTAAAAATTGATAGAGTTCCACCAATGAACCCAAAAGTTGAGAAAATCACCCCTATTGCTCCAACCATCATGAAACTTTGTTTTAATTGAGAGTTTGTAACATTTTGAAAAGTATCTTTAAAGAAATCATTGGTATCTCTTATATAATCTATTGTTTCATCATTAATCAATAGAAGAGGCGCAGACATTAACATACAAATAATACCAGCAGTTATCAATAAAACTCCTGCGATTAAAGGCTTGATTTTTGTCTTTTTAACATAATTATTTTCTTTTCCATCTTCTTCCATCGATACCCGCCCTCAAATTTTATTTTTTTATGCTTTTGCTGTTCTTTTTCTTTTTTTGGATTTGATTTCTGGCAATATTGTGGTTGTAACATACCAGTATACTATAATACTGTAAATCAAAACTGCTATGGAAGCATATTGTATATTTGCTGTTATTATAACCGGCATGTACAAAAGAGTTGCCATTAAAAAATATTTCATAAGTTCAGTTTTATAGACTCCAAAACCGATAAGTACACCAGTAGCACCGTGAAGAATTATAATTGCTATTGATGCCACTAAAGCAAGATAGATAGTATTGTTATCATTTGTATTCATGCTTGTAATTATTATATAGTAAGGAGTAAATACTGATCCGAATCCAACACCTAACGAAAGACCATATATTGGTGTTGCTTTTTTCTCCTGATAACGACGCAGGTTAAGTATAACTGTTTTAAACATTTGTTCTATCAAAGGAAAAAGAATTAATGCTATCAATCCAACTTGTAAAGTTGAGTATTCCAATATTATTGAGATTACACCTGCTACAATACCTGCAATAAACATTACATACATTGTTCTTTCTTTATATAACCCCTCATACCCTTTCAAACTAATATATAATAGTATTATCGCAGGAACTATTCCAATAAATAGTAATGTTTGAGGTATTGCATCCATATTTTTTTTGTTCTCAGACCGGTGAAATAACAAAGATTATATTAAAGGTAATCGATTTCACAAAACTTGAAAAAAAATAGAATATAATAAGTTTTAGAGGAGATTTGAATATTTTATGTTAAGAACACCTGTGATTGTTTTAAATGTTAAAACATATGCTGAAGCTGTTGGAAATAAATCACTTGAGATAGCTAAACACATGGAGAAAATTGGTGAAGAAATTGGTGTAAGCATGGCTATTAGTGTACAAGCAGCAGATATACGACTACTTAAAGATGTAAATATACCCGTGTATGCTGAACATATTGACCCCGTGAAACCAGGGAGCCATACAGGTTGGACACTTCCAGAAGGAGTAAAAGATGCTGGAGCAGTAGGAACCTTGATTAATCATAGTGAACATCGTCTGAAACTTGCTGATATAGATTTTTGTGTAACTCGAGCTAAAGAACTCAGTCTTGGCCAGATTGTTTGTACAAACAATGTAACAACATCAAAGGCAGCAGCAGTACTAAACCCTGATTTTGTAGCAGTAGAACCACCAGAACTCATCGGTGGAGATATATCAGTCACAACAGCTGATCCAGACATAGTAAAAAATAGTGTAGAGGAAGTACAAAAAATCAACAAAAACGTAAAAGTACTCTGCGGAGCAGGCGTAAAAAACGGACGAGACGTTGCTAAATCAATAGAACTAGGTGCAGAAGGAGTACTACTAGCAAGTGGCATAGTTAAAGCAGATGACAAGGAAAAGGTAATACGTGATCTTGCATCAGGAATATAAATAAAATAAATCCTTATTTTATTTTTTTAGAGATGTTATTGATTTTTTATAATCATTATTTTTAAAAACAAAACTTCCAGCAACGACACAATCAGCACCATTACTAACTACTTTTTCTATATTTGTATCTTTGATTCCACCGTCAACCTGAAGAATAATATTTCTACCAGATTCTTTGATAAGTTTTTTTGCTTCAGAGATTTTTGGTATCACATCAGCTATGAATCCTTGTCCTCCAAAACCTGGATCAACAGTCATCACAAGAATCATATCGATTTTATCAAGAACTGATTTGACCTCGTCAATAGATGTTTTTGGGTTAACAGACACTCCTGCTTTACAATCATGTTTATGAATTAAATCTATAACTTCAGAGAGATTGTCACATGCTTCAACATGAATGGTTATCATCTCTGATCCGGCTTCAGCAAAATCCTTTACATAGTTTTCTGGTTTTTCTATCATTAGATGCGTATCAAAAAACAGTTTTGTTACAGGCCGGATTTTTGAGACAACAACTGGCCCTATGGTTATATTGGGTACAAAATGCCCATCCATAACATCAATATGAACCCAGTCAGCTCCTGCTTTTTCTACTGCTTTTATCTCTTCACCTAGTCTTGAAAAATCTGCAGAAAGTATTGATGGTGCTACTAAAACCATATTAATTTTTCTCTCCCAATTATTCTGATTTATTATGTTTGAGACATAGAGTTTTGCTTTAAAAAACAAATGGTTCTTTTAAAAAATAATATAGCATGAATAATAACAGATATTTATTAGATTTTGATGAGAATAGAATAAAAATTCAAAATCATTTTTTTACTTTTCTGATTTTGAATTCCGATATTCCAGTGGGTATTATTTCTATCTCATCGCCATCATTAATATCATGGGCTTTTGCAAGTTGACTAGGTATAGTCAGAACAAGACTACTACCAACTATTCGGGCTTTCCTTGTTAGAGGCATCTCCCATCCCTCACCAGCAAAACTTGTTATGTATGCCTGGATATATATATGTTTTGATTTTTTCAAATATATCCATAAGTATCTATAAACGAATCCCTTGGACAAGTAAAACTATAAAAAAACATGAATAAAAAAATATTTTTTAAAACCAAAAAGTTATGAATAAAAAGCATATAACCAAAAAAATATAAAACAAACAATTTTTGGGGAAAAAAACAGAGGTTAAAAAATTATGAAAATATTTGTTGACACAGCAGAGTTAGATGAAATAAGAGAATTTGCATCATGGGGAATAGTAGACGGAGTTACAACAAATCCTACACTTGTTAAAAGATGTGGAAGAAGCTTTTCTGAAATAATAGAAGAAATCTTTGAAATCGTTGATGGACCAATAAGTCTTGAAGTAGTCAGTGAAAAAGCAGAGGACATGGTCAAAGAAGCAAAAGAAATAGTAAAAAAAGTTGATAAAAAATACCAAAAGAATGTTGCAATAAAAATCCCTATGACTCCGGAAGGACTCAAAGCAGTATCCAAACTTAGCAAAGAAGGAATAAAGACCAATGTAACACTAGTTTTTTCAGCAAATCAGGCACTTTTGGCTGCTAAAGCAGGAGCAACATTTGTAAGTCCTTTTATTGGAAGACTCGATGATCAAGGACAGGAAGGAATGCAGATAATAGCTGAAATAGTAGATATTTTCTTTAATTATGATATTGAAACAGAAATCATTGTAGCTAGTATCCGCCATCCAATACATGTTATCGATGCAGCTAGACTTGGAGCCGACATTGCAACAATTCCACCAAAAGTCTTGCATAAAATGGTAGGACATACTTTAACAGATAAAGGAATCAAAAGTTTCCTTGAAGATTGGAAACACGTAAAAAAATAAAAAAAAATTATTTTTTCTTTATTTTACCAAAGTCTTTTTTTCTTTCTTTAACATTTTTTCCAGTGGCTTCATATAGAAACTTGTTCCATTTTTTAATTATACTATAATCGCCTTTTGGTTTCTCTGGAGGCTCAATATGAACAAAAAAGGACTTCCCCTTGCGTTTCATCTCGATTTTTCCGATTGGTTGAACTTCAAAGTTTATTCCTTCTTCAATGTCTCCTGTTGCTCCAAAGTATTCCTTTACCAAAGCCTCTATATCTGGTTCATATCCTCTTTTAATTTTATATTCTCTCATAATCTATGTGCACCCTTATTTAGCAATAATAGAATAAAAAATCGAATTAAAATGTTTTTGGGAAAAAAAGAAAAAAAAATTGAGAGTATATTTGTTTTATGTTAGATAGATGATCAAAGGTAAAAACACAAGAGATACAATAGACATCAATTTGATTAATATGTTAAGTGATGGTCCTGATGTATCCTTACATGGATCACCAACGGTGTCACCTATAACTGTTGCTTTATGTGCATCAGATCCTTTACCGCCAAGATTTCCGGATTCTATATATTTTTTAGCATTATCCCATGCTCCACCAGCATTAGCAAGGTATACTGCTAAAAGAAAACCAGTAGAGATTGACCCTATTAATAATCCTCCAAGGCCTTTGGGTTTTAAAACAATACCAACTACTATTGGAGATATAACTGCCATAAGACTCGGTAGTATCATTTCTTTGAGTGCTTCATTGGTACTTATTTTTACACATCTCTCGTAATCTGGTTTGTTTTCATCACTTTCTAGTAATTTGAATTTTTTAAACTGATATCTTACTTCCTCTACCATTGAATAAGCTGCTTTTCCAACAGCACCCATGGTAAAAGCTGTGAAAACAAATGGAAGCATAGCCCCAATAAAGATTCCTGAAACAACGTACGGGTCACCAAGAGATAACTCAAGAGTTTCCCCAATAGGGAGGAGCAGCCGATTTGCTGTCATTATATAAGTGAAAATTAAAGCTAACGCTGTTATTGCTGCTGAACCGATTGCAAAACCTTTACCCATAGCAGCTGTAGTGTTTCCAACAGCGTCAAGTTCTTCAGTTCTTTCTCGTACTTCTGAACCCATTCCAGCCATCTCAGAAATACCCTGGGCATTATCTGCAACTGGACCATAGCAGTCTGTTGCCAAGCTTACTCCAAGTATTGATAGCATCCCAACAGCAGACAGTGCTACTCCATAGAATCCTGCTACGTAATGCGCGGTAAGCATTGCTGCTACAACTGCCAAAATAGGGATGATGGTACTTATCATTCCTACTCTCATCCCTTCTATTATTACTGTAGCTGGACCTGTTTCAGATGCTTTACTAATTCCTTGTGCAGGTTTTTGTTTTTCTGATGTGAAATACTCGGTACTAAGACCTATAACAATTCCTGATACTAATCCTGCAACCATTGCATAAAATGGACTAAGTTCTCCATCTAAAAGATACCAAGTTGCACCGCCTGCAAAAACCGCTGTAAGTATTGCGCTAACAAAAAGTGAGTTTCTAAGTGCACCATATACATTTTTTCCTTTTCCAGCTAAAACAATCATAGTCCCTATGATTGATGCAAAAATTCCCAATCCTGCAACAATCAAAGGTAGCATAAGAGCTTTTTCACCGTAATCTGTTGGTGTGAAAAATTCACTTCCAACTCCTGCTGCAGCAATAGATGCTAGAGCCATAGTTGCAATTATGGCATCGACATATGATTCAAAAAGATCAGCACCCATTCCAGCGACATCACCGACATTATCTCCTACTTGATCAGCTATCGCTGCTGGGTTCCGTGGATCATCTTCAGGGATACCGGATTCAACCTTTCCAACAAGATCTGCCCCTACATCCGCTGATTTTGTATATATTCCTCCGCCGACACGAGCAAAAAGCGCGATTGATGATGCACCAAATCCAAAACCAAAAAGTATATTTGTTGTAACGTCAAAGCTGTACTCTAATAAGTTATTAAAGATGTAATATAACCCAAAAACTCCAAGCACACCTAGTCCTACAACAACCATACCCATAACCGCACCGCTTGAGAAAGCAATAGAAAGTCCTTTACTTACCGATTTTTTTGAACCCTCTGCAGTACGAACATTAGCAAGAGTTGCAATACGCATTCCTATGTTTCCAGCTGAAGCAGAAAAAAGAGCTCCTACAAGAAATGCTACTGAAAGCCCCCAATGCATGTTACTTCCTTCGATGAAAGAAGCCCCATACAAAAGTATCGTTATTGCTGTTACAAATACTATTAATACTTTATATTCACTATTCAGAAAAGCCATTGCTCCCTTGCGGATAGCGTCATGTATCTCCTGCATTTTTTTATTACCAGGATCTTGTTTTTTTACAGTAAAATACAGATATATTGCAAAAACTAATGCTACTATTCCGCCTATTGGTACTAATATTGTTAAATCCATAATTTGCCTCTCACCCTAACTGTGTGGTAATTGTAAATCTTATTTAACAATTATGCTTTAAAAAAGAGAAGATAGGTTTTTTTAATTTGAGATTTTATCTAGTTCTTTGGTGCAATTTTTTAATATTTTTGTAACATCTTTTTTGTGTTTTTGAGATAGTTTTAAAGATTTTTTTCTAATTTCAATAATTAAGCTTATTACGTTTGCTTTTTCTTCTGAAAGAATGCCGCCTATTAGGTTTCGGAATTGGTTTATTTTTTCTTCCATCTGTTGTCCATGTTTCTTTACATGTTGTAGTGTTTTTTTACCTTCTTCTGTGAGTTGAAATATGTTTTTTGATCTTTTTCCTTTGCTTTTAATTTCTATTAGTTTTTCATCTTGAAGTTTTTTTAAAAGTGGATAAATTGTTCCTTTACTTGGAACCCATTCACCGTGTGTTTTTTCTTTTATTTCTTCTAGTAGATCATATCCCGATTTTGAGTGTTTTTTAAGAGAGTTTAGGATATACATGGATAGTATTCCTTTTTGTTTTCCTTTTTTGGTTTCAAATGTAAAAATGTTTGTCATGTTTTTTTTGTTTATTGTTTTTCTAACATTTAAATATTTTGGAATCGAACAGTTCGGTATCGACATATTTATATAGGACGCCCTCATACAAAAAAACTTAATCAGATATGTACAATAAAAGTAATATACTGAATACATTAAAATAATAAAGCAATTATTATTACAGAAAAATATAAGAAATGGGGATTTCTAAGAAA
>CAYMOC010000057.1:0-12100 GCA_964391965.1 uncultured Thermoplasmatales archaeon
CCTCAGATTATTTCGCATCTGGAATGTGTAAAGAATTAAAAAACAAAAATCTCAAAAATTCGAAAAAACGAAGTTGCGAAAACTCTTATTTTATCTTTCTTTCTAATAGCTAAAGCAACCTTCAAACTTAAATAGTTATCTACAAGTATTCATTTTTTCAATATATATTTATAATCTCAATCAAGATATAAAAAAAAATCTGCTAAGGGTTAAATATTTTTATTTTGACGGTCTCGGTAGGTTAGACTTGGTTTACAGGAGAAACATTGTATTCAAAGTTATTATTTTGTGTTTGTATTTAGCTATCTATTGAATCATCTTTTACAAAATTAGTTTCACCCTTCATTTTAAAAAACTGCTCACGAGTCATATTTGAAGATTTTAAAGCAGAATTAATAATCACATTTTGTTGTTTAGACCAATCTTTGTCACTATGAGTACGTACATACTTTGCCCATTTACGAACAAAACTTTTACGTTCTTTTTCATTTTCTTCAATAAAACTCATGTAACATCTCCTTATATTTCTGTATTGATTTATTATCTAAATATCCTTTTGCTACTTCTTTTATATGATTTGCATCATCTATATCTTTTGGTGATTTAAGAACTTCTTCCTTAAAAGCTATTTGCAATTCTAAATGAGAGATCTTTAAATTTCCTTTTGGAATGTTTACATTAATAGTGTTTTCAAGAGCTAATTTATCAAACTTATGTTTAACCCATTTAAGTTCCATATTTGGTATCATTTTATCTTTTTTTGCAAATCTTACTGCAAGATTATCTGACAGGTACTCATAAATTATAGAATCTTTTTCAGCATTCAGACAATAATACTTATTTTTCTTTAACTCATTATACAACTCTTGAAATGTTGAAAAATCAATTTTTTGAATAATAACATCAACATCTTCACTTACACGAGCTCTACCCAGTAAAATTGAGACATAACCACTAACCAAAACATAGTTAGCATATTTTTCAAGTATTTTAACAAAATCAAGAGTGAATCTATCAAGTTCTGATAATTCTCGATCAATTTTAATGGTTTTTTTATCAATAAATTCCATACTTAATACGTCAACAATTAATTAATAAAGGATTATATAAATAAGTTATTGACAAACCCAATTATATATTATTGATTTATTATACAACTGACCTGGCGGGTTAACCCTGTTTTATAGGAGAGATATTGCCTTCAGTTTTCTTATATATCCTTTTTCGGTATTATACCAACCGTGATTACTTTTTTTTGTAATTAGTCTAATTTGTTCTTAAGGTCAAAATGTAAATTATAATGAAAAAGCTTAAATAGTTTTTTCTATATAGTTTACATTATGGTTGTTAGTAGAGAAATTGAAACCTTTAAATTACTTCCATCATCTGAAATAGATATATCAAAGGAACTAAACTTGTCCGCTGGAACAATTTCAAAAATTACAAAAAAAATGATAAAAAATGGACTTGCTAAAAAAAATAGACAAGGAATGAAAGTAATTGTTGAAATAGCACAAACATCTCATGCACAAAAACTTGAACTAATAATAAAAATTTTTAACAGGCTACCTTTAGAAAATATTCTTTCATATTCTAATTTGAAATTGATTGCAATATTGGACTATCATTTAAATAAAAATGAAATTAGCCAGATATTAAATATTTCTCGTCAATGGACCTATAGGAAAATAAAAGATCTAAGCCGTTATGGTATTATCCTGAAAGACCAAAAGGGACATTACATCAATCCTACGCATCATCCTTTATTTTTGTTTGCAAAAGAGTATTATAATTATAAAAATCATCAAACATTAAAAACAATTTCAGAAGATGCCCAGATAATATGGCAACATGGAGATGAATTTTTATTTAATACAAAAAAAGAATTAACAAAATCTTCCGAAACAGCAGTTACAGCCTTTTCAAAATATAATCTACCCTTAATAGGTGATACAAAATATTATTATAACACAGAAAGAAAATTACAAATAACTGATATCATCCTGCATACAATTTTAATAAATCCTCAAAGTAAAACCTATAATGCTTATGCATGTCTTTTGTACGAAAAAACAAAACCAAGAGATATTATTAAAAAAGCAAGAATTTACAATCTTACAGACCATATACAAGCTTTAATTTCATTTACTGAAAAGCAAGAATCCAAAAAAAAATTCCTACCAAAATGGGATGAATACAACTCACTTGCAGAACAATATGGGGTAAGATAATATGAAAATGTTTGACAGTAGCTACATAGAAAAAGAACTAAATAATATAAACAAGCATCTAAATAAATCGATAAATATCTATATTTTTGGTAGAAATGATAATATCCAACTTTGTGTATAGTCTCGTTCAATTGTGCTTATAGGCACTATATACCGTCTAGATATGTTTTTGATTTCTGATTGTTTAATCATATTCATCCCAGTTAACAATTACTTGCCATTTGGTATTTTTAGGTCCCTCATGCGGCATAGTGGGATCTAGTGGAATGTAATTTCTTACCTTTTTTAGATATTTTTTTATTTTATCGTAATCCAACTTTATAGGAATTTCAAGCGTATCACATAAGTATCCTAGTCTTCTAGTGACCGCAGAATTATTTAGCTTTATAGCGTAATCTTTAATTTTTTCAAGATCAATACTTTTTTCTTTTAATGCTTTTGCGACTTCTATTATTCCTCCAGCATATTTTGGTTTATCAAGACAATCTACGATAGTTTTTTCCTTGTTAGTGATTAGGACTTCTGTTTCATCAAGCCATAGTTTTTCTGTTCCAAAAATTTTTTCAGGTTTAACTCTGATTATCTTATATGGTATGCCAAAGATTTTGAGATCTCGTTTTTTCTTTCTAGACGTTGTTTGGATGAAAACTGTTAGTGGTATTTGCTCTGTTAATCCATGATGATGTAAGGCTGACCAATAAGCTATGATACAAGGATCAATTACTAAATTTCCTAGAGTAAATTCATTGAGTGTATATCTTCCTTTTTTTGACCCGAGGGGGATAACCATGTATTTCCCCTTTTCAATACGTTCAATTCTACCTTGCTGCTCTAATCTGGATAGTAGAACCCACAATACCTCTTGAGGAATTTTTAATTCTTTTTTAACTTCATTTACTGTAAAAGTATTTCCTAATTTTGCTAGCTGTTGCAACAAGTCTATTCGCATTTTTATACACTTACCTTAACAATTTTGTTAAGTATGGTGTATATATTTGCGAAGTATAATAACTTTTCGCAATCGTTATTTTAACGGACCTGGCGGGATGAGGACATTTCTCTCGGAGAAAAATCAGGTAAAAAACACCGGAAAAAGACCCTTTTGGATTTTGGGTTAAAATTGGTTCTTTTCACTTTAAACCTTTTCTTATTTTTTTCTATTTTCTGAGGTGAATTTTAAGATGGTATCAATTTATGATAAAATGACTAATTCTGAAAGACAAGTAGCTGATTTATTAAAAGAACTTGGTATATTTTGGCAGTACGAAAAACCAGTTTATATAAATGATGATTGTAACAGACCTCGAGTTTGGACGCCTGATTTTTATCTTGCTCCATTTGGAGTATATGTTGAGGTTTGCGGGTCTGAGGATTTTGATTATGATTATAGAAAAAAAATTTTTGATAGAAACGGTTATCGAGTGATTTTTTTGCATTTGTATAAAGATCAACATATTTGGAAACGACATCTTATTTGGTATCTGAGAGTATTTATTATCCCCAAATATGAAGAATTATGTAAAATTGAAAGGCTATTTAGTGAAAACTAATTTTTTTGATTACAATTTTGATGTGGTAATTAGTAATCTTTAATATCTTGGTTACCAATTTTAGTATTAATAAATTTCGTAATTACTGTTTTTTCCGAAAAGTTGTAATTGGGAAATTCCTAATTACTAAAAGTTGTAATCATTTACTAAAATATTACTAATTTTTGGATAAAATAGTAATATTAATGGAAAATTTTAAATATGTAAAATTTAATTTTGCGATTATGGAGCCCGAAGAATTTAAAAATGAAAGAACTGGGAAATTAAAATCTATTTCAGGAACTATTTTTCATTGTTTTGAACCTAAAGAATTACCATTTGATATAAATTATTCTCCTAAGTTGGTTAAATTAATTTCGGAAGCCTCTCTAAGTCTTGGTAATCTCTCTGAGGCAGGAAGAAATCTTCCAAATCCTCATCTATTGATAATGCCTTATCTAAGAAAAGAAGCAGTATTAAGTTCAAAAATTGAAGGAACAAAGACAACATTATCAGAAGTTTTTATTCATGATGCTGAGAAAAAAAAAGGCAGAAGAGATGATGATCTCCAGGAGGTTATGAATTATGTTGAAGCATTACAACTTGGATTAGAAGAAATCAAAAAAGATAAAATATCTGTCGATATGGTAAAGAATATCCATAAGATTCTTCTTAAAGGTGTGAGAGGAGAAGATAAGGACCCGGGTGAGTTTAAAAAGGATTTAAATTGGATTGGAACTTCCTACGATATTATGGAGGCAAAATTTGTTCCTTGTGGTCCTGAATCAGTAGAGAGATTGATGAAGAATCTTGTAAAATATTTGAATGAATATGATAAGGAATCTCCTTTATTGAAAGTTGGTATATCTCATTATCAATTTGAAACTATCCATCCCTTTAGAGACGGCAATGGAAGATTGGGGCGTCTTCTTATTATTTTGTACTTATGTCAAGAACAATTAATTGAGCAACCTTTGTTTTATATTAGTGCATTTTTCGAAAAATACAGGGACGACTATGATGACCTACTAAAAAAGACAAGCACTCAAGGAGATTTAGAAGGTTGGTTGAAATTTTTTTTAACAGGTGTGAAAAAACAAGCAAATGATGCCGTTAATAGAGTTGAAAAAATGGAAGAGCTTAGAGAAAAGTATAGAAATATTTTATTAGATGTTTCTCAAAGTACAACTGTCCATCAAATTTTAGAGTTTCTTTTTGAGAATCCTTTTATTACAATTCCGGAAATTAAAGATAGACTTGGTTGCCATTATCCGAAAGCAAAGTATAATATTGAAATTTTAGTAAAGGCAGGTATTTTGAAAGAAGTAATAAGAGAAAAAGGAGAAAGATTGTTTATTGCAGAAGAGATTAACCAAATATTAGAGATGTAAACTTATCATTTAATGATTTTTTTAATTTTTTTTGAGAAAAGTTTAAAATCAAAGTTTATATAGGTTTAATTTGGGAGATTTATGAGGTTATTCCTTGGGCATTATTATTCAAATAAGGATTTGTGGTTTATTGTATGGGCTAGAAATAGATCTGAGGCTATGTGGTATCTTGATGCTACTAGTGGTCCAGGTGATGCTAGGACTTTTATTGAATTAAGAGAATTGGGTTACATTGATTTCACTATGAAAAACATGGAGGATGAAGATCCAGATTCTGAGGGTGTAATAAAATATGTACCAAAACCTTCTGGTGATTGTGAGATAAATGATGTATGGGAGGATTATGTTGCTAAAGAGATAAATCAATTTATGGATGATCCTGCTCCAGAGTTGGAAAAACCAGAGAATGTTGTTGCAAAGCAGTTAGGAATTGATCAACATGATGTACTTGATTCTTATGCGCTTTCTCATCCTGATATTCGTAAAAAAATTTTTAATGAAAAAATAGAGGAAACCAAGCTTACCAAAAAGGAGCAACCTGAAATTGCTAACTGCGATGGTAATTATTTTTCAGAGTTGATGGAGTTTGAAAGATGGCCAGAGGCTCCTAGGGTTATTGTTAAAACAGAATCTACTATTGATGGTGAATTAATCAAAAAATTGGTTGAGGAATTCATGGTTAATTATGTCAAACTTGTAAAAGCATTTGGCATAAGATCTGATAAGGATGAGTTAAGAAGATCTATGCATTATTGTGATGAGCTTAATACGTATATACCTGGAAATGATGGTTATCAAGAAAGTTATCCTGAATTAATTGTTGTGTCACGTGCAGAAATTGATGAAGATAAAGAGATAGTAGAATTTTTATATGGGGAATTTGCACGAAAGTATAATGAAAAAATGAAGAAAAACCAATAAAAGTCAGATATATTTTTAATTTTGTTTCACCTTATTCTGATTTTGAGAATTTTATTTTAACTACATTTTTTTGTAAAAAACACATAATATATTGTGGTTATATGCTGCTCTCAATACATCTTCTAAATGTTTCGATGGTTGTTTTTATTCTTTGAAGTTTAGTATGGTCTATTTTCAGATACTCTCCATGTGAAGGTGGGTTTCTATATTTTATAATCAAGTCTAGTGAGCCAATAAAATCAGCTTTTGAAACAAAGTGTGCTCTTCTTCCAATGAATGTTTCTTTTAGAGCGTTAAATACATCTTGTCTTTTTATTAAATTTTTAATCTCACCTAGTCCTAAGAATTCATATAATTTTCTCGGATCTTCAGGTACGGTTTCATTGTATCTTCTCTTAATACGTTTATACGACTGCTCGTCTAATTTATGTTTTATCCAATTCTTATCATTCTTTGAGAATTTTTTATTAAGAAAATCTCTTAGATCTTTCTCGAGCTTTCTTGCACTTTCTTCATAATCTAGTAAAGGTGTTATACTTTTCCTTAATTCTTCATCTGGAAGATCTAAAGCAATAACAGATATAAATTCCTCTACTACTCCTTTACGTCCCCCTTCGCTGTTAAGTCTATCAACATATAATTTTAAATCTGCACCTTTAAGATGATCAAAAAGTAAAGATAAGCATTTTTCTATCTTATTATTATCTAATTTATTTTTATACCTTGCTAATAATCTTTCATATAGGTAAATTAATACACTTACCCCTCCGTTTGTATATAAAAAATTATCCCGAAATTTTTCATCTGCATTATTTTTTATCACATCAAAATATTGATTCAAAGCTCTTGAAAGATTTAATTTTCTTTTTGAAATATTTTTTGAGTAGAGCGGGTTCCTCTGTTTTTTATTCATGCTTTTAGAATTTGTTTTTATTAATCCACATCTTTTAATTGCAATACATATTCCTGATAATTTCAAAGGCTTCTTGGATTTTTTACCACCTTGCAATGGAATATATATTTTATCTTCCAAAGATTTTTCACTAATCTTTTTTACAGAGTTTGAAATAATTCCTTCTTCTTTATCTTTCCTAAGCTCAGAATGAAGATCCCACATTAAATCTGGATCAACCGCCTTCTGGTTTTCATTAATATCAATAAATAATTTTGTTTGTTCATGTAGTTTCATATTGTCAAATGCTACGACAGGAATTAAAGAAGTCCTATCTGATTTTGAAAAGGAGTATAATCTATGCTGACCGTCCACGATCCATAAAGATCTATAACTTTTTGGAAATTGAAGAATCCCAAATTCCAACCAATTAGGCCATTCTTCTTGTTTTTTTATCTCTCTATCTGGATGAAAGATTGTTTTTTCTTTTATAGATAAAATTATATTATTTGCAAAAAATCCTTTTTCCTCATCAATAAACTTTTTAATTTTATTAAGCCTTGAACCATCGATAATCCTTTGATAATATTCCTCCTTTCCTTCTCCTCTTCTTGCAACATAACAATATCTCAATAGCGATTTAGGATTAATGAAAAAATTGTAAACTTTGTACTTGTCAATTTTTGTTCTAAAAGCGGGAATACGAAATGGAATTTTTTCTTTGGGTTTTATATTCATCTCTCCAATCATATTATAAACAGAATATGAACCTAAAATAGATTTAAGATTACTGTAATAATCAACAAATTTCTCATCCCAAATGTATATTTTTTTTGAAGGACTAGCTTTTCTGCAATATTCCTCATCTCTTTTTTTTATTTTATGATTCCGAGTAGCAAGAATAAATATATGTTTTGAGTATTTTGAATAAATTTTATGTTTTTTGGCTGATTTTTTTATTAATGAACTTTTTCCTCTAATTGATGATACGTAATTCTTCACTGAATTTGGCGCTGTATCTTTTCTTCTCCACTTGCACTCTATTAAAAAAAGATATTCTTCAAAACCTGCTACAACGTCAACTTCATGGGGGCCTCCAAAATCTTCCTTAATTGAAACATCTTTTAAATCCATTTTTTTTACAAATGCAGCGATATGTTTTTCGAACCATGCCCCCATAGATTGTGGAGATTTTTCTTTTTTTAGTTTTATATCAACCGTTTTTTCCCCATTATATATAACATTATAATCATCTTTCTTTAGGCGAATTATACCCCCCTGTAAATATGTACCCCAACGATCTGGTTTTTTTATTATTTTCAAATTTTTTATATAGGGTTTTATTGGTTTTGGTGAACTCCAAATTTTAATATTTTTAAGTTTTAACTCATATTGATAATTTGCCAAATTTTTACTGTCGGCCAAAATTTCTTTCCTGCTGGTTAACAATTTTGGTTTCTCTTCAACTTTTGCAGTTCCTACAAACGTATGAGTAAAAGCACCGCTTCCACTGCCGCAATAAAATAGTATTTTGTCGCCAATCTCTATGTTTTTCCTATTTTGAGTTCCTTTAGCGATACCCCAAACTTTTTTCTTCATTAATGTTTTAAAAATTTTAATACCTGAGATTTTCTCGTTATCAATTTTTTCTTGGGTAATAACAAATAACCAATAATTTACCACAGCAATATCTCCTAAACAGATCTTAAATGTTCTAAATTTTGTATTTTATTATCATATATATTCTAAAAAGATCTAAATGTTTTGGTAAATAATACTTATTTATTTAATCGTAATAAATTTTGAAAAAATTATCCCGTTTTTATATACATTTAGATATTCAAAATTACCTTCATCTTTTTAAGAATATTAAATATTACATATAATGACTTATCATGGTATTAACTTGGAATGAGGTAAGACGAAACGCTATAAAATTTTCAAATGAATGGAAACACGAAAGTAGTGAAAAGGCAGAATCTCAAACATTTTGGAATGAGTTTTTTGATGTGTTTGGCATTAGTAGGAGACGTATAGCATCATTTGAAAAACATATAAAAATTCATGAGGGTAGGCAAGGTTATATTGATTTATTCTGGAAAGGAACTTTGGTTGTTGAACATAAATCTGAAGGAGAAGATTTAGATAAAGCATATTCTCAAGCTTTGGATTATTTTAATGGTTTAGATGAAGTTGAATTACCTAAATATGTTATTGTAACAGATTTTAAAAATTTTAGAGTATATGATTTGGATGAAGATAAGCAATATAATTTTAAATTAGTCAATTTTGCCGACAATATTCATATTTTTGATTTTATGCTTGGTTATACAAAGCGATCTTACAAAGACGAAGATCCAGTGAATATCAAGGCAGCAGAATTAATGGGTGATTTACATGATTCTCTTAAAGAGGATGGTTATATTGGGCATCCCTTGGAAATGCTTTTGGTGCGGCTAATGTTTTGTTTATTTGCAGATGACACAGGTATTTTTGAGAAAGGAACATTTAGTTATTATTTAGAAAACAAGACCAAAGAAGATGGTAGTAATGTAGGTCAGCAACTGAATTATATATTTCAAGTTTTAAATACTCCTATAGAAAAAAGACAAAAAAGTTTAGACGAGGATCTAAAAATCTTTTGTCATGTTAATGGAACTCTATTTGATGAATATCTTCCTATACCCTCTTTTAGTAGAAAAACAAGAAAATTGTTGTTGAAATGTTCTTATTTTGATTGGAGTAAAGTTTCTCCAGCCATTTTTGGATCAATGTTTCAGCATGTTATGAATAAAGAGAGAAGAAGAGATATTGGAGGTCATTATACATCTGAGAAAAACGTCATGAAAATTATTAAAAATTTGTTTTTAGATGATTTATGGGGGGAATATAAAAAACACAAAAATAATAAAAAATATTTAGAAGAAATGTTAAAAAGAATAGCAAAAATGAAATTTTTAGATCCTGCATGTGGCTGCGGAAATTTCCTAATTATAAGTTATAGGGAACTAAGACGATTACAAATTGAAATTCATAAACAGCTAAGAAAAAAAGGAACTCAAACACAACAAATAATTACAGATGTTTCTGAATTTAATCAAGATATAAATGTTGATGCTATGTATGGGATTGAAGAACTGGAATTCCCTGTTAGAATTGCTGAAGTAGCTCTTTGGTTAGTAGATCATCAAATGAATATAGAGTTATCTAAAGAAATTGGAACCTATTTTGTTAGACTTCCACTGAAGACTACCCCAAATATTATTCAGGGAAATGCTCTAAGAATGGATTGGAATGATCTGATTTCAAAAGATGAATTAACATATATTCTGGGTAATCCTCCTTTTATTGGTAAAAAAAGACGAGATAAAAAACAAAATGAAGACATGAAGCAAATTTGTGGAAATATTAAGAATTACGGGATACTTGATTACGTTTCTTGTTGGTACATTAAAGCAGAGGAATATATTAGAAATACAAAAATTAAGGTAGCTTTTGTTTCCACAAATTCTATAACCCAAGGAGAACAAGTAGGAATTCTCTGGGAATATTTGCTTTCTGAAAAAGAAATCTCTATTCATTTTGCTCATAGGACCTTCAGATGGTTCAATAAAGCTAGAGGTTTAGCTCATGTTCATGTTGTTATTATTGGATTTGCCCATTTTGATATAAAAAAGAAGTACATTTATGATTACCAGACACTTGATTCCGACCCCGTAGAAGTAAAAGTATCAAATATTAATCCATATCTTGTTGATGAAAAAAATATAATAATTAAGAGTAGAAGCAAACCTATTTCTGATGTTCCAGAAATTAAGTTTGGAAACATGCCAAACGATAATGGAAACTTTCTTTTTAGTGATGATGAGAAAAAAGAATTTCTGAAAAAAGAACCTGATGCTAAAAAATTTATGAAACCTTTTATTTCAGCAAGAGAATTTTTACATAATGAAAAAAGATGGTGTCTTTGGTTAAAAGATGCTTCTCCTTCAGAATTAAAAAATCTTACTTATGTGCAGGAAAGAATTAAAAATGTTAGAGAATATAGATTAGATAGTAAAAGAAAAAAAACAAGAGAACTGGCAAACATACCTTATCTTTTTGCAGAAATAAGACAACCAAATTCTAAATATGTTTTGATACCCCGGCATTCGTCAGAAAATAGAACATATATTCCAATTGGTTTTTTCTCTCCAAAATCTATTGCTGCTGATTCATGTTGTGTAATTGAGGAAGCAGATCTTTATCATTTTGGTGTTTTAACTTCAGCTATGCATATGATTTGGGTTCGACAAATTTGTGGGAAATTAGAAAGTAGATTTAGATATTCAAATAGATTAGTTTATAATAATTTTCCCTGGCCCGAAAAACCTTCAAAAAAGAGAAAAGAAAAAGTAGAAAAATATGCTAAAGAACTCTTAGACATAAGAAAAGACTATAAAGATAGCTCATTAGCAGAATTATATAATCCTTTATATATGCCAAAAAAATTGCTAACTGTACATAAAAAATTAGATAAAGCTGTTGATAAGTGTTATCATCCAAAAAAAAGCTTTAAAATTGACTTAGATAGATTAAAATTTTTATTTGAGCTTTATAAAAAATATTCTAATTGAATCTAATTATCGATTTTCTACTTCTTCTTTAAGTAGATAAAGACCTCGTTCTACAGCATGAGTGATATTTGAGAATTCCTTTGTTTTTATTTTCTCTTGAATCCAGTTGTAAAGTTCAGGATCAATTGTAACAGATGTTTTGACTTTGTGACGTTTTATTTTCGGTCTTGCCATGTATGTAAGTATCGGATAGAAACTTATAAATACTTCTATTGCTATTACTTATATTGTCCTACTAAAACCGACAATAGAATATAAATAAATTGGAGTCAAAAAGGATGTCTATTTCACAACAAAAACTCATGTTATATTCAACAAATTCAGATTCAACTAACTTATGTAATAATGAGTTAGAAGGAGGTAAAAAACAAGAATGCAAAAATCAAAACAAAATAATAGGCAAGAGATCAGAAGAACATATTTCTCCAATATTTGGGGAGGAACATGTGAAAATAAACTATGATTTAAAAAATATTAAAAGAACCGATTTTCCAATAACATTGGACCCAAAAACTGCATC
>CAYMOC010000058.1:0-12097 GCA_964391965.1 uncultured Thermoplasmatales archaeon
GAAAAAATGGGTATTTCTAGTGATATGATTAGTGGTACTATTAAAACAAATGATAGTCAACCATTACAGTTGATTACGATTTTGAAAAAACATATTCCTGATTTAAAGGATAAAACAATTGGTGTGCTTGGTCTTGCGTTTAAACCGGATACTGATGATATACGTGATACAAGAGCAAAACCTGTAATAGAAAAGCTGATCGAGGAACAAGCTGAAATAAAAACCTATGATCCGCAGGCAATGGAAAACTTCAAAAAAATAATACCCTCTATTAAATATTGTAAAAATGCTGAGGTTGCAATTGAAGACGTTGACGCAGTACTGATAACAACAGATTGGATTGAATTCAAAAAACTAGATTTCACTGGAAAAATTGTTATAGATGGACGGCGATTAAAAAATGCTGAAAAAACAGCTGAAATTTATGAAGGAGTATGCTGGTAAAAAAAAGATTAATAAATGGATTTGGGAGAGTTATTTTTCAGTATTTTTAACATAAGACTTATTTGTCCGATTATTATTATTCTTAATTATGAAAAAAGTTTACGTTGCTTTGAGTGCAGATTTATTACATCATGGACATATTAATATTTTAGAAAAGGCAGCAAAATTAGGTGATGTCTTTGTTGGTTTGTTGACGGATAAAGCTATTGCTCGTTATAAGCGCCTTCCTTTCCTTTCTTATGAAGAACGTAAGAAAATTGTTGAGAATATTAAAGGTGTAGTTTCTGTTATTCCTCAGGATACTCTTGACTATGTACCAAATTTACGCAAATTGAAACCTGATTATGTCGTCCATGGTGATGACTGGAAGACTGGTGTTCAAAGAGAAATTAGAAAAAAAGTGATTGATGTTCTTAAAGAATGGGATGGAGAACTTGTTGAAATACCTTATACTAAAGATGTTTCTTGTACAGGGTTAATGAATGCTATGCGTGAGGTAGGAACCACTCCATCTATTAGAAGAAAAAAGTTGAGAAGGCTTTTGGAGATTAAACCAATAGTCCGTGTTTTAGAAGCGCATAACGGACTTTCTGGGCTAATTGTTGAAAAAACTCAGATTGCTGAAGGTGATTTAGTTAAAGAGTTTGATGGTATATGGGTTAGTAGTTTAACTGATTCAGTTGCTAAAGGAAAACCAGATATTGGTGCAGTGGATCTAACTTCTAGATCTAATACAATTGAAGAGATTTTAGAGGTTACAACTAAACCAATCATTGTTGATGTCGACAATGGCGGACGTCCTGAACATTTTGTTTTTCTTGTTAAAACTTTGGAGCGTTTAGGAGTATCTGCCATAATTGTTGAGGATAAAATTGGTTTGAAAAAAAACTCGTTGTTTGGCACTGATGTTGAACAGAGGCAGGATAGTATTGAAGATTTTTGTTATAAGATTAGAGAGGGTAAAAGAGCGCAGTTTACAGATGAATTTATGATTATTGCAAGAATTGAAAGTTTGATTCTTAAAACAGGAATGGATGATGCATTGAAACGTGCTAAATCTTATATAAAAGCAGGGGCAGATGGTATAATGATTCATAGTAAAGAAAAAAAACCAGTTGAAATCCTTGATTTTTGTAAACTTTATTCAAAATTTGATAAAAAGGTTCCTTTGATTGTTGTGCCAACAACCTATGATATTATTTCAGAAAGTGAGTTGATTGATGCTGGTGTTGATATTGTGATTTATGCAAATCATTTGATGAGAAGTGCTTATCCTGCAATGAAAAAAACTGCTGAAGCAATTCTATATAATGAACGTCTTTATGAAGTTAGAGAATCATGTATGCCGATTAAAGATATTTTGTCTTTGATTCCTGGTGGAAAATAGAGGTAGAGGTCATGATATCCTCTGATGATTTGTTTAAAGTGTTTAGTAAAAATGATTTAACTTTTTTTACAGGTGTACCTGATTCAACATTTAAAGGTTGGATGAGTTTTTTAGAAAAAAACCATGATGAAAAATTAACTCAGATTATTGCTGTTAATGAATGTGAAGCTGTTGGAATTGCAGCAGGTTTTCATCTTTCAACAGGTAAAGTAGCTGTTGTATATATGCAGAATTCAGGTGAAGGTAAAACAGTGAATCCTTTAACCTCGATTTGTGATTCTGAGGTGTATAGTATACCTTTGATTCTTATGATAGGATGGAGGGGAGAACCAGGTGTACAGGATGAACCGCAACATAAAAAGATGGGTTGTGTGATGATCCCGCTTCTTGAAACATTAGAAATTCCTTTTATGTTTCTTCCTTCCTCTATAGAAGATGCTGAAGAAGTAATTGAGGAATTAAAAAATACTGCTTTGAAGAAAAGTATGCCTGTTGCCCTAATTGTGAGAAAAGGAATAATCCCCCCAGAGAAGAAAAATATTAGTTCCAAAAACAATGTTTTCAAAGGTTTGATGAATCGTGAGGATGCTATAAAAATCATAGTCGATGAGTTAAAAGGCGATGAAATAATTGTTAGTACGACCGGGAAAACATCTAGGGAACTTTTTGAGTATAGAGTTGAAAGAAAACAAGACCCTCATGATTTTTATACTGTAGGGGGCATGGGTACTGCTTCATCTATTGGTTTAGGTGTGGCTCTTAAGAAAACTGGAAGAAAAGTCGTCGTTTTTGATGGCGATGGATCAGTTCTAATGCAGATGGGTGCTTTGGCGACTATCGGGCATTATCAACCAAAAAATTTTACACAGATAGTTTTTGATAATAAATCCCATGATTCCACTGGCGGGCAAAAAACAGCATCAGGAACAGTTGATTTTGAAAAAATTGCTTTAGCATGTGGTTATAATAATGTATGTGTTGTCGAAAAAAAACATGATTTAGTTAACGCATTGGACAAGACTTCTTCTTTTCAAGGTCCAAATATGATTGTTGTAAATGTTAGAAAAGGTGCTAGAAAAGATTTAGGTAGACCAACAACTACACCGGTTGAAAACAAAAAAAGTTTTATGGATTTTATTGAGGGAAAGTAATTGGTTCAAAAAGATTCTTTTGGATATGATTCGTTAAATAACCTACAAAAAATTTTTGATGAATCTGATGCAAAAAAAATTTTTTTAGTGACTGGGAGAAAATCATATAGTCTCTCTGGTGCTAAAAAAAAAATAAAATCTTTTTTAGAAGACAAACAAGTTATTGTTTTTAATGATTTTTCTTCTAATCCAAATATAGTCGAAGTAAAAAAAGGAATTGAGAAATATAAAATGTTTAAACCTGACATTGTGCTTGCTGTCGGTGGCGGAAGTGTAATAGATGTCGGTAAAATGGTTAATCTTTTAGCTAACAATTCTGAAAAACCTATTGAGTATATTAAAGGTTTAAAAAAACCTGTTAATCCTGGTAAACTGTTAGTTGCAATTCCTACAACTTCTGGAACCGGGAGTGAATCAACTCATTTTGCAACTGTGTATATAAATAAGAAAAAGTATTCTTTATCTGATAAAAAATATTTATTACCAGATGTTTCAATTGTTGATCCATCTTTGACTTTTTCAATACCTAGGTATCTTACTGCATCTATGGGTCTTGATGCATTATGTCAAAGTGTGGAATCGTTATGGGCTGTTAATTCAACTGAGGAATCTAGAAAATATGCGTTTGAAGCATTAAAAATTTCAGTTATTAATCTTGAACAGGTTGTTAATAATCCTGATAAAAAAACTCGTTTTAATATAGCTAAAGCAGCTCATCTCTCTGGCAAAGCAATAAATATTTCTAAAACAACTGCTGCTCATTCGATTTCTTATCCTATTACCTCATATTTTGGTGTTTCTCATGGTCATGCAGTAGCTCTAAGTTTAGGTCAGCTTATAGAATTCAACTCAAAAATTAGGAAAAGTGATTGTAATGATAGACGCGGTGTAGTTTTTGTTAAAGAAAGAATAAATGAAATCATTGATTTAATGGACTGTAAGGATGCTTCTGAAGCTAAACTATTTTTTTATGATTTACTTAAAAAAATTGGAATCGAGTATAGTTTAAATAAACTAAATATTGATAAAAAAGATCGTGATTTAATAGTTGATAAAGGTTTTACCCCTGATAGAATGAAAAATAATCCGCGTATTGTTTTAAAAAAAGATGTAAAAAAAATGTTAAATGAAATCAAGTAGTGTTATCTTATGAAAGTAATAATTTTAGCCTCCGGTATTGGATCAAGATTAAAACCGTTAACTGATAACAAACCTAAATCGTTAGTTAAAATAAACTCTAAAACAATAATTGAACATCAGCTAGATATCTTATCTAAATTTGATGTTGAAAAAATTATAGTTACTACAGGTCCTTTTGAAAAACTATTTAAAAAATTTATCAACAGTAGATATCCTAATCTAAATATTGATTATGTACATAACTCAGAATATAGCTCAACGAATTACATTTATTCATTGTGGCTTACTAAACCCGAAGTTGATGATGACATTCTTCTTTTTCATGGAGACGTATTTTTTAGTTTTGAGATTTTAAAAAAAGTTATTGACATATCTGATAATGGTGTATTGGTAAACAATAAGATAGATCCACCAGAAAAAGATTTTAAAGCAGTAATAAAAAATGATAGAGTAGTTAAAATCGGTGTTGATTTTGAAGGCAGGGATGCTTTTTATTGTTTACCTTTGTATAAGTTTTTAAAAAATGATTTTTTAGTTTGGATGTCTGAGATAGAAAAAGAAGTTAGAAATAACAATGTAAATATTTATGCAGAGGATGCTTTTAATAATGTTTCAAACAATATTTTTTTAAAACCGGTTTACTTTACTGAGGAGTTTTGTCAAGAGATAGATACTTTTAATGATTTGGAAAATGTAAGGAAGACTAAAAAAAGATTTTAGGCTGTTAATAGAATTTATTATGTATTGTAAGAAGAGTCGATGGTTATTATGAAAAAACTGAAAACAATATTTTTTGAATGTTTTGAAATATATAAAAAAATAAGTTTTGGTTTTTTTTATATTCCAATAAAATATAATGAGTTTTTAGTTAAAAGAAAAATTGCTAAGACTCCTGAAAATCTGGAGGTGTATAAACAATTTGCAGAGGATGCTTTTAGAAAAAAAAGACTTTTTTTAGGTGCTACGTGGCATGTTAATATTTATAAAAAATTTGATGAAAAACCTTTTAAAGCTTTTAAAAAATTGTTTCACAGTCCTCTTAAAAAATATTTTTTTGCATCTTTTATATCATATATTTTTAGGAAAACTTGTTTAGAAGAGGATTTTTTTGCTGAAAAATGCTATAAGACTCTTTTGAAAGGTAAAAAAAAGGAAGCATCCCGTCTTTTTTCTTTACTTGTTCAAAGGTTATTTGATGATGAGAAAACCTGTAGTTTATGGGTTGATTCTTTTGAATGTATTGCAGATATTTATACAAATAAAAAATTGGTGCCATCTAAAGATAACGAGAAAAAAATAGTGGATAGTGTTGAAAACTATAAACCTTTTAAAAAAATAATTACTTCTGGAATGGGTTGGTCTGGTTCGGGAGCAGTTTTTGACTTTTTTAAGGAGTTTGAAAAAGTTTATCCTCTTAAAGGTGAAGCTTGTCATATAGAAACAAAGATGGGATTATACAATTTGTATTCTACTATGGGAAATACTACAATATTTTGTAAAAATCTTCTGAGATTTTTTGGTTTAACACTTTTTGGTTTTGGTATATATGAGGATTATAATAGTTATATAGCTTCTAAACACGCTAAGTCGCTTACTAAATCAGATAGAAAGAAGATTTATGCTAAGGATATTAATTTTTTTTGTCATCTTTTACGTTATTATTATTTTAAAAAAGAGTTAGATAAAGAAAAATTTAGTGTTTTTGCTGATATCTTGTTGGATACTATTGCTAAAACCAAAGGCGCTGGGAAAGATTCAATAGTTGTATTTGATAATATTATTCATACATACAATATTGATACTGTTGAGATTTTGGATAACACAGTCTTTTTTTGTACATTTCGAGATCCTAGATCCAATTATGTTTCTAGGTTATATGAGGATACAAAGTTTTCCAAGGATGTGAGTCAGTTTATTTCGAATTATAGATCAACAAGAGAAAAATCATATGGAAAATATCAAAGATTAGGTGATAAAAAATCTAAAGTGTTTATTGTGTCCTTTGAGGAATTTGTTTTATCTGAAAGTCATCGTAATAAATTAGCTGATTTAATGGATTTAGATTTATCTACTCAGGAAAAATATAAATATTTTAAACCATGGGAATCTGAAAAAAATGTGTTTATTCATGAGTCTTATGAAAATTCTGATGAAATCGAAACTATTAAAAATGCTATTCCAAAATATTGTTTAGATTTGCATAAAATTAAAAAAGATTTGAAATAATTGGGTTTGAAATTTTGTTTTTTTAAAAAATGAAGGAAAACTTGTTATAACTAATACTTATTTGCCCAAATTAAAAAAAAATTTGTATAAATTAGTTGTGAGTTGTTTGGAGTATGAAAGGACTTATACCTGCAGCTGGGCTAGGAACACGCCTTAGACCGATCACGCTTGCAATCCCTAAAGAGTTGATGATGATTGGGAATAAAGCAGTTATTGAATACGTGATTGAGTCTATGAAAACAGTTGGTATCAAAGAAATTACTATTGTTGTTGGATGGCGTAAACATGCAATTCTTGATTATCTTGGTTCTGGGAAACGTTTAGGTGTTAAGATTTCTTATGTTGTTCAAGATGAAAGAAATGGTCTAGCTAAAGCTGTTGATGCTGGTAAACATGTGATAGATGATGAATCATTTCTAGTTGTTCTTGGTGATGATTTTTTTTATCCGAAAACTTTTTTACAGGATATTTTAGCATTTCATAACAAAGAGGATGCTGATGCAACTATTGGCGTAGTAGAGGTTTCTGATGTAAGCCGTCATGGTATTATTAAACCTGGTGAAAGCAGTAAAATTGTTGATATTATTGAAAAACCATCAAAAAAAGATGCGCCTAGTAATCTGGGTTGTATGGGTGTTTATATTTTCAAACCTGTTATTTTTGATGCTATTAAAAAGACAAAACCGGGTTTTAAAAACGAGTTTCAACTTACTGATTCTATCAAGGTTCTCGTTGAAGAGGGTTATAAAGTACTTTATTCTAAGATAGATGGTGAACATATTGATGTTGGAACGCTTGAGGATCTTCGGAAGGCAAATGAAAGATTTTTGAATGGAAAAATCTAAATTAACTAATATAAAAAAAACGGTGTTTTATTGTATGGATAAAAACAGTCTTATTTCTGTTGTGATACCTACATATAACAGACCAAAGTATCTTAAAAAAGCTATTGAAACTGTGCTTGCTCAGACTTATAAAAATGTTGAAATTATAATTATTGATGATGCATCTGATACAGATACAGAAAAAATTATTGATTTATTTGATGATGAACGTATTTTGTTTTTTAGAAACAAAAAACGTAGTGGTGCACCAATCTCTCGTAATAATGGAATCAAAAAAGCTAAAGGAGAATTTATAGCGTTTTTGGATGATGATGATGAATGGGAACCAGAGAAACTAGAAAAACAGGTTAAAGAATTCGATGATGAGAAAGTGGGTCTTGTTGTTTGTTATTCACTTGATAAACGTTTTGGTATGACCCGGGTTTCTAAACCAAAACAATCTGTGTCTCATGCTGATCTGTTAAAATCATTTAATCTTTCATCCACCTCATCATATGTTGTACTAAAAAAGGCATTGGAAGAAGTTGGTTTTTTTGATATAAATCTTCCATCAGCTCAGGAATATGATCTAGCGATAAGAATATCTAAAATTTTTAAAATAAAAACTGTTCCTAAGGTGTTAATGATTCAGAATGCATCAACTGGTCAGATTTCAACTAATTGGTCTAAAAAAATTAAAGGAATTCTTGCATTATATTCAAAATATAACAAAGATTACTCAACATTAGGTTTTAAAATGTGTATTTTGAATCATTTAAAAGTTTTAGGTCTTGTAGCTCTTTTTTTCAGTGGGAATTTACTTGGCAACAAAATTTATAAAATAATTATTCCAATTAAAGAAAGATATGAAAGAGTATAAAAAAAAATTAGGTGGGGGGTTTTTACTTAAGAGGGAAAAATTGATTTTTTTTTATGCGATTTCTTCTAACCATAATTTAACTGTTATTAGTTTTCCAAGATCTTTTGCGTAGTCCCATCTTTCATCTGCTTTGTTAATTTTTTGTTTTACAACTTGTTTATCGATGAATTCAAAATTATGTAGGTCAGTTAGATTTAATTTTGTTGCAGTTTTTTTTGTTTTTAAACAATATTTTTTTTGATAGCCGGCCCAGTTCCCCATCCCTAAATTGCTTTTCATACCATAATCAACTCTGCTATTCATCATATTTTTTAAATATTGATAACCATAGTGGATTGTCCACGGGAACCACAATGGAAATGGGCTTCTTGTACATGGTAAATTATATGTTTTGAAACCATATTTTTTCATGATTTTTTTTATGTTTTCTTTTTCAGGAACTGAAAAAATCATGTTTAAAACGTGGTTGTCTAATGCAGGACATTCGATGTTGACAACTTTCTTTGCTTTGTCAAATTTTTTAAATCTAGTATTCATTATTTTTTGAAGCGAGATTTCATCTAATGTTTTATTCTCATTTTCAGATACTAACTTTTTTTTGATTTGTTCTCTTTTTTCCAAAGTGACGATGTCGTTAAAAGAGGTAGTTTTTAGAAGTCTTTGTATGTTATTTTTAGGTTGGTAAAATCGTTCTTCTCGAAAGGAGTGAGTGAGAAAATCTCCTTTGAATATTGCATCGTATTCAGAAAAGTTTTTTTGATAATAAATATAGGTAGATCCTGGGGTAGAGTTCGGGTCGTTTTTTGAATATGCAAAGTTTTTTTTTGTTAAATCTAAGGAATTACCATTATTATTTATAGGTAGGAATAAGTGTGGTATTTGTAATTTTTTACATACTTTTTCTGCTATTATATTTTCCCTTGAATCTTTTTTATATCCAAAGGTTATACCTGTTATATTTATACCTAACTTATGGCACATTTCAGCAATAATCCGGCTGTCTTTACCTCCGCTTAGTAACACAGCAACTTTTTTTCCAGTAAATTTACTAAAGTACTCATCTAAAGAATGTTTTATACCTTCAATACTTCCATTTTTTTTAGGGTTATATTCAGGTGGTTTTAAATGTTCAGGTTTAAATTTTGTTCCTTTTTCGAATGTTTTCCAATCGAGTGTGTATCCAATTGTTAAATACTCTGCTATTGCTTCTTTATCTAAGATTATTTTACCACTTCCGAATTGATTGATTATTTGTTAATAGTATTTTAATTGTTAAATTTATCCAAGTATTAACAACCCTATTGATTTTTTTAAGCTTTGTTATTTTACTTTTTTTTTACTATAATTTTAGATTCTTTTTTTAAGAACAAAATGATTGTTTAAAAAGAAATAATTTATAATATTTGATAGGGTTTATGAGTGTTAAAGAGGTTATGGTTAAGAGATGATGCTTTATCAAATTTTGATTAACTCTGCAGAAGAGGGTTTGAAAAAACAGAAAAAGGATGGTTCTATGCCGCCGGGTCATAATGGACCATATTTTCATCCTGAGACAGCTGTTAGAAACACGTGTCATTGGTTGATAACTTTTTTGAAAGTATATAAGATTTCTAAGGATGAAAAGTTTTTAAAGGCTTCAAATAGATGTGTAGATTATCTTTTAAAAAATAAAACCAATTATAATTTTCATCATAGAAGTTTTGAGGGTCGGGATAAATGTAATGGTCTTATTGGTCCTGCTTGGACTATGGAGGCTTTACTTGTTGCAGCTGAAAAGTTAGATATGACGAAGTTAGCTGATTTTGCTTCTGAGATTTTTTTGCTTCATAAGTTTGATAAAAAACTTGGTTTGTGGTATCGTCGGGAGATAAATGGAGATATTTTATCTGTTGATGGAACGTTTAATCATCAACTTTGGTTTGCCGCTGTTGGAAGTATGTTTGATAAAAAAATGTATCCAGCGATACATAATCAAGTTAAGGTTTTTATTGAAAAACTAGATGATAATTTTGATGTTTATAAGAATGGTTTAATTTGGCATTTTGTAGCTCGAAATCAGTTTGATTTCACGGGTTTGAAAAGATTTATTTCAAAGATTCTTAATAAAACGATTAAACGAGAAAAAAGTATTCATAAAGCAATAGGCTATCATCAATTTAACTTGTATGCTTTTGCATTGTTAAAAAAACATTATCCTGATCTTTCTTTTTGGGGTTCGGAAAAGTTTCAGAAAGCACTAAAATTTATTGAGACAGAGGAATACAAAAAAGGGTTAGTGGATAACAAGTTTGGTTTTGATTATAATGTAGCTGGGATAGAAGTAGCTTTTGTTCTTGCTGTGTTTAAAAAAGATAGTGAAAACGAACAAAAATATTGGCTAGAAGAACAGTTCAACAGGAATTATGATTTTGAGAAAGACATGCTTTGTAAAAACACTGATGATTCTGAGACTCTTTCAGCCCGGCTATATGAAGCAACAAGACTGAAAGATTTAAATCTAGATGTGATTGGTGAAAAAAATTAAGTAATCTTTATAGTTAAGGTGTTTTCTAATGAAATCTGTTTTGATTATAACCCGTGATTTTCCTCCAAATTCACCCCATGTTGGTTGGATGATTCGCGTTGCTGAACTTGCTAAATATCTATCTTCAAAAGATTGTAAAGTTTATGTTTTAGCAATTAAAAGACGAAAAGAATGGCATGATCTTATTGATATGGATGAAAAAGTAGATGTTTTTTATATTAAAGATTTTTTTAGTTATTGGGATATACCCAGGAATCAATCAAATCTTGTTGAACTTGGTGTGCAGGCGTTCACTCATCTTTTTAGAAAATTGTTTAAAAATAAAATGATTGATATTAATCATTTTAGTTGGAATAAATATGTTAAAAAAGCATCTATGTTAATAGACAAAGAGAATATTAAAAATGTTTTTATTTCTATGCCTCCTTTTTCTTTGCAGAAAGTTGCAGTGGCTCTTAAACAAAAATTTGGAGAGGATGTCAACTTAATCGTGGATTACAGGGATGCTTGGACTGTGGGTGGGAGATTTATTGTTGATAAAAGTGATAGTCTTGTTGATAGTTTAAGAAGTTTTGAGCAATCTGCTATTAGGTTTCATGATCATACGTTGTTTGTTAGTGAAGGTATGAAAAAAATGTATTTGGACCTTTTTGATGTTTCTTCACCACATATTGTGGAGAATGGTTTTATTTTAAGGAATAATACTGTTTCTTGTGATAAAGAGTTTTTAGAAAAAATTAATAAAGCCAAACAGGAAAAAAGGGTGGTTTTAGGTTATTTTGGTACTGGTTCTGCAGATGGTTCTATGTATCATAAAGATTTTAGTAATCTTTTAAAGGTTTTAGAAAATGATGAGGAATTGACTTCAAAATTGTGTATTGTAGTTCAGGGCAAGGTGAGTTTGCCTTCTGTGTTTCCTAAGGGTTTGAAGGTTTTTAGTTTTCCTTTTGTGGAAAATAGGCAGACTGTTGCTCGTATGAAAAAAGTTGATGTTTGTTTGCATGTGTATTCTGATTCTGTTGATGCTCCTGTGATGATGGGTGGTAAGTTTTATGATTATATGGCGAGTGGAAGTCCTATTTGGTTTTTGATTCCATCTAATGCGTATAGTCTTTTATCTGTTGCTAGGAAAAATGATAAAATTTTTGTTTCTGATATTTTTG
Organism: uncultured Thermoplasmatales archaeon; assembly: GCA_964391965.1. GTDB lineage: Archaea > Thermoplasmatota > E2 > DHVEG-1 > DHVEG-1 > JAZKSG01. The sequence continues at coordinate 11,740 of CAYMOC010000058.1, forward strand.
ATTTGGAAGATATTAAAGACACATTACAGTACATTATTAGATTGTATGAAGAAGAGTCGTTGCATTTGAAGGGTTTTAAAAAAGAAGAATTAAAAAAATATTCTAGAGATTTTCAGAACAGCAAGGTTTATAATTTACTTGAGTAAAAAAATGATATAAATAGATTTATGAGTGAGGGTTTTATTTGTTTTTTTGAAGTAAAGTAAAATAAGAGTTGCATATGATTTTATTGTGGTATGTGAAATGAAAAAGATTAGGGTTGCAATTGTTGGTACTGGGAGAATAGGTAAAAGACATGCAGAGCATGTTAAAAAACTAGGAAATCTTGTTGCAGTGTGTGATATCAAAAAAGATGTAG
>CAYMOC010000059.1:0-11960 GCA_964391965.1 uncultured Thermoplasmatales archaeon
CAAGTTTCTCCCACCAAAAGTTGTTAATTTTTTTTCTTCCAATTTAAATCTAAAAATATTCGATTTTGTTTTCAGAAAAAATTGAAAGAAAAAATAGAGATTTTACACCTCCATTTATGCTATTAGAAATTGTAATGTAGCTGTATAATCTCCCACATAGCCGTTGACTGCACAGTATTTTATCATAAAACTTAGTTCGTCACCTGGTTCTAATGTTAGGACGTCTCCATCTGACCAAGTATACCAACTTGTTTTAACACTTCCAACTATATTTGCAACTCCGTCGCAACCCCACCAGTTATTATATGCTTTAATGGAAGTTGTAACGCCATAGTCTTTTACAGCATCTGATCCTAAAATGTTGTTATATTTTAGTTGTTCATTTCCAGTGTAATCGTCATCTGCACCGATTGCTTCTCCGTTATTATAGAACACATTGTATGTTGCATCAGCATTGTGGAAATCGCCAATTGCTGCGATACAATTGTATAACGTATTTTGTTTAATTTCAACATTTCCGGTGTGTGGATTTAGATAAATTCCAGTTGTTAAATCATGAATTTCATTATTTTCAATAAGGATATTACTATAGTCTCCACTGGTGATAGTTACAATTCCTTTTGGGCTTCCGCTGATTCCTGTTCCATCTATTTCGTTGCATTGTATTGTGATATCATCATAGTCTGGCAGGTATATTGCTTTCTTTGCGCCGCCACCTATTGCATTATTTGGTTCAATTCTGAATCCTTTTATTGTTACACCGTTAGATTTGATATGGAATCCGCCTTCTATTGTTGCACCTAAATAAGTTTCTGCAACAATGGTATGTCCATTCATAACGTTAACAACGCCTGTATAGGTTCCGTCTTCCACAACAATGACTTGAGGTGTTGCTTCAGCAGCTGCAGTTTGCAAATCATCAATAGTATTTACAGTAACATCAGCAGTAGGCACGGTATAATCTGAACAATCAACTCCTGCATCTTGAACTTCTGCAGCAATCATTGTTGTAAGTCCGTTACCACTTGTCATACTTATTTCTGTAGAAGCTGAACAACCTGCATCAGATGGAAGTGATAACTCATGGCAGTTCCCCCATGCACAGCATCCACTATACAGAGATCCTACTCCATCAGATGTATAGGTTATATCTCCATATCCATTTTCATAGACGTTTCCATCTAATCTTATTGATTGTTTTACATCTACTGTGTTTTCGATTTTTCCATAATAGTTAAGTAGTCCTGCAGATCCAACGAATGTTCCTGCTACAAATATTGCTAAAATTCCTATTATTGCTTTTTTACTAAATCTTCCTTTTATTTTCATAATTTTTTTCTCCTTTTTTTTCTTACTTTTGCTTTAACTTGTTTTTTTTTATTTTTTGGTTAGAGTGCAAAGCCAAGTTTCTCCTACCAAAAAGACTCAAATTTTGTTTTTACCTCCCATATTCCATCTTTACAAAAAAACATGGAATTGTTTTATCTGGACGATTAATATAAAAAAACATACTTAAAATGTTGAGAAGAGCCTATATAGAGAAGATATACATAACATTTTAAATATAAAACTAGACAATAAGGACATAAAACTGGGCGAGATTTATTAAGGATGGTAGATTTAACAGAGAAAGATCAGGAAAAAATTTCAAAATTTTTTGAATACAGTCTTATGACTCTACTCCGTGGTTTTGATGAAATGGAGATTCAGAAGAGAGTGGAGCTAGTGAAACTCACTGGTTTTATGTTGAATCTTGGTGTTCAAAAAACTTTTTTTAAAATAGATGAGATTGAAAAAAGAATAACAAAACTTGAAGAAATTAATAAAAAAAAATGACCTACAATAACATTATTTGGCCTGATCTAATACGTTATTGATATTATCTAAAAATTTTTCACCCTTATCTGTTAAACTATAGATTTTTCCAGATGGGTTTCCATTTTCAGATTTTATAAAATTCTTCTCCAAGAGAAAATCCATGTATTCAATGAAATGAGTATAGCATAGATTAGTGTTGTACATCATATGTGTTTTTTTAGCCTTGGTTTTAGCTGTAGATAATATTTTTCCGATGATTTCAATTTCACTTCTTTTATTTTCAAAGATCATTTTTTATCATCAAAACCTTTGATTTTTTTTGATTATATACTCTCTCTCAAAGGCTTTTTTTTCTCCCTCAAAAACTAAGAATGCGTAATTATATTATATAATAAAAAGATTGTTTGATTATAGTGGTAAAAAACAAGTAAAAAAGTTGTAAATTGTATTATGTCTTTACATTTTATCTATTTTTTTACGGATGTTTTCGATTATTAAATTATCTACTTTGTGTTCAATTTCTTTAACATGTTTGTCAAATTTGTTTTCAATATTTGTTATATCATCAATTTTTTGGTATTTTTTCATTGGGTCAATCTTTGAGTATTTTACTGTGGTATGTTCATCTATTTCTAAAGGATTATCAATTGTTTCATCAGATTCTTTTGATGTTATATCGTTTAGTAGTTTTCTAAAAAAACCTGTTTTTGTTTTAAATGCCCCTGATTCGAAATAATACCTGTCCTGGTCTTCTGGTTTGTTTTTTGATGGTTGTTTTGGTGTTTTTTGTTTTCTTTGATATTTTTGTTTTTGTATGTGATATGATCTATCGGTTTCTTGTCTGAAATATGTTGGCATTTTTGTTTTGGCTGTTGTTTTCTTTGGTGTTTTTTGCTTCTTTTTAAATTTGAAAACAACTATTGATGTTATGATTATTGTTGATGATATAACTACTAATATTAGATATAAAAATGAAAATTTTTTTGTTTCTTTATTTTCTATGTTTTCTTGGTAGGATTTTATTTCTCCGTTTGATGGATCATATGTGTAATCCCATTTTCCATCTCCGTCTTCATCTATTAGATAAAGGTTTTTTTGTTTTTTTAACCGGCTTACGTTTTTGTTTTCTGAGTTATAAAAGTAGTCGTATTCTCCATCATTGTTTGTATCTATCATGTAGTGTTCTTTTTCATTTATCTGTATTTTGTCATATGTTGTAGTGTTTTTTGGATCAGTTCCAATCTGTTGTTCTATACTATCGGGTATTCCATCTTGATCGCTGTCTTCTTCTTGTGTTTGATTATCATTTATTGGGTTTGTGTCTGGTGTTTCATCAGGGTTTGTTGCGTTGGTTCCATAGTGTATTTCATCTTCGTCGCTGTAACCATCTTGATCAGAGTCTAGTTTTATTGTGGCAGTGGTTGTTGTGCTGTTGGTTAAACTTTGGTTGTCTTTAACTGTTAAGGTTATTGTGTAGTTTCCTTCTTGGGTGTAAGCATATGTTGTTGTTTTTCCATATTTTGTGTTTGAGTTTCCCATGTTCCATGTGTAGTTTACTATTGTTCCATCTGAATCTGTGCTGCTGCTTGCATTAAGGTTGATGTTTTGATAGGTTAAAGCGGTGTATGGGCCGTTTGTTGCTGCAACTGGTGGTTGATTGTTACTTTCTGGGTTGGTTATTATCGCTGTTGTTATATTTGTGTCTGAGGCTGTTCCATCTGAAACGATTAGAGTTATTGTATAGGTGTTTTCTTGTGTGTATGTGTGTGTAGTGTTTTCTCCTGTTCCAGTTTCGTCATCTCCGAAATTCCATGAGTATGTAAGTGTGTCACCATCTGCATCTGAGCTTTCTGATCCGCTAAATGATATTGGTTGACCTGTGGTTCCAGTGTATGGTCCTCCTGCTACAGCGAGTGGAGGGGTGTTAGATGGTGGAGGTGGATTCCCACTGGGTGAATCTGAGGATGGTTCTGTTTCTGTTGTAAAAGTATAGGTTGCGTTAGTCCAACTTTGGCTACCTGAGTCTATTGCGCTTACTGTCCAGGTGTATGTTGTTGAATATGATAATGATGAGATGCTGCAGGTTTTAGTTCCATTATGTTCATTGGTTCCATTGTTTGATCCTATATCTGGATTTGTTGTTATATTCCAGTTGAAACTGTCTAATTCTTGGTCAATAATATCTATTGAAATTTGTGATCTAGAACGTGAGATTGAATTAGAGTTGTTACTTGGTAAGGGTGAAGAAAAAACAACTGGGTTATTGGGTGGTGGGTTTGTGGTTGTGAAGTTATAAGTCTGATTATTCCAGTTGTATCCATCTGTTGTGTTTACATACCATATTATGTTAGAATTGTATGGTAGAGGTGTTGTTTGAAGATTAGCTGTTTTTGTTCCATTGTTTTCATTGTTTCCTTCTGTGTTTTGGATATATGCTCCTTGTGTTGTCCAGTTAAAAAGATCTCCTTCGCTATCTGTTATATAAATTGATACAGAATTTTGAGAGATGTCTACCATTCCAGTGTCATCTTCTGGATTTTCATTACTTTGAGCTGGAGGATTGTTAAGAGTCGTTGTAGCACTATCTGTTGCTCCTGAGCTCCATGTGTTATCGGTTTCGTTGTAACTCCAGGATTTATAATAATACGTAGCCCCGGGGTTAAGTCCTGTATCTGTAAACGTTTGAGTGCTTCCATTGTAAATCAAAGTATGTTCTCCTATATTCCAACTTCCATCTTCTACGTTATTTCTTTCAACTCTTGTAACATCTGCTTCTGTGTCATCAGTCCAGGTTAAAACTATCTGGGTTCTGTTATACGCTGATGCAGTAAAACTATCCGGAGGATCAGAGTTGTATTGGTTTCTTGTTGTAAAATTATAGGTTTGATTATTCCAGTTGTATCCATCTGTTGTGTTTACATACCAGATTATGTTTGTATTAAAAGGCAAAGGGGTCAGAAGATTAGCTGTTTTTGTTCCATTGTTTTCATTGTTGCCTGCTGTGTTTTGGATATATGTTCCCTGTATCGTCCAATCTAATTTGTCTCCTTCAGGATCAGATATTGATGTTGATACAGTACTTCGATCAATGTCAACATCATCTGTGTTATCTGTTGGTGTTTCACTAGATTGAGCTGGTAAGTTGTTTAAATCTGTTGTTTCGCTGTCTGTTGCTCCTGCGCTCCATGTGTTATCTGTGTTGTTGTAGCTCCATGCTTTGTAGTGTCGTGTGGTGCTGGGTTGTAGGTTTGTTTGTGTCGTGGTTTCGAGGGTTCCGTTGTATAATGTGTTGTGATCTCCCCTATTCCATTCTCCATCTGCTTCCGTGTGCCATTCCACTAGTGTGCTGTCTGCTTCGGTGTCATCACACCAGGTTAGTGTTATTGCTGTTCTGTTGTTTGCTGTTGCTGTAAAGCTTGGTGGTGCATCTGCTGTGTACTGATCTCTTGTTGTAAAAACAAATGAATTAATAGTTGAAGTAGTACTTCCAGAATCTGTTGCGTTAACATACCAGGTGTAACTGGTGCTAAATCCTAAGTTTGATATACTGCAGCTTTTGGTTTCATTGTTTTCATTTGTTCCACTATCAGATCCAATATCAGGGCTGGTTTCTATTGTCCAATTAAAACTATCTCCTTCAGGATCCTCAATAGTTACACTAAGAGTAGAGGTAGTTACATCGATGTTAACTGAGTTGTTTGCTGGAGAAGGACTGCTTATAACAACCGGAGAATTCGAGGGTTCTGTTGTAAATTGATAACTTGAATTAACTGTTAGATTTCCATCTGTAGCATTAACATACCAGGTGTATGTTGTTGAATATGATAATGATGAAATGCTGCAGGTTTTAGTTTCATTATGTTCATTGTTTCCACTATCAGATCCAATATTTGGACTTGTTTCAATCGACCAATTAAAACTGTCACCTTCGGGTTCTTGTATCGTTACTGATAAAGTATCAGTGTTTACTGAAACACTTGTTTGTTGATCAACAGGGTTTTCACTTGAAAGTTCTGGTGGATTGTTTGCTTCTTTTATTCTTAAAAGCTGAGCGGGATCTCCAAATAAATGAGTGCTATACCATTGATAGCAGAATTCTGTAGAGCCGGAAGAAACACTTTTTGCCGCTATTTTATCTAATGAATAACTGAATGCTTTACCAAGCTGCCAGTTGTTTTGATTATCTGACTCTTCGTTAAAAAAATAATCCCAGAAATATGCATGTTGATATTGCGCAGGCCCATCTGTTATAGTATCACTCCCCCAGCCATAACCTGTGTTTGCAACAAGAGCATAGGCATGACTATCGGCTTTACTACACATCATTCGTTCACAAGCAGAATCACCTTCTTGGAATCTTCCTGCTAGGCATCCTTGTGTGTAACCAAAAAATGGTTTAGTATTGTCTCTAGTATGCCAGTTTGTTAAACTAAAAGGACTCGCCCAGTTGCTATGATCTAGATGGTTTATAATTGAACAGTTATCATTTTCAACTGAGTTAGAAAATAATGTATCATAATCTTCGCCTACGTTTTCGTGATAAATTCTCTCTGTGGTGTCTATTTGATTATTAGGATTATCATTATTCCATTCTTCAAAACCTGTGAAAGTCCTATATGTATCAGTTCCAAGTCGTAGTTCTTCCATGTAATCTTCTGATTTTACAGTAAATCCTAGGTCGCCACCCCAGAATGCTGCTTTTGAAATCCAATCATCGTTTAGGGAGTTGTTGGTATCATAATTAATAATTTTTTTTACTGCATTTGAAACGCTTTCAGCATCATACGCTGTTATCCTTCCAACATTTAGTTCATAGTAAAGATCGTTAACTCCAGAGTTTTTTCCACCGCCCCATATGCTTTCTGTGTCATAGTACCAATCTCCGTCTAGATTGCTATAGTATAGGTCACATGACATATCATTGTAAGTATCTGGGTCTTCATGCCGATCAGTGAATAAACGATATGGAACAATTTGATCAGTTGCATCCCAATCTCCACCAAGAAGAATGTATTCTGTACCCCAGTCTTGATAGGTATCTTTACAGAACTCACGTATATGGGCTTGTGTGTCATTAAAAGTCACATCTGTTATGTTCCAATAATCTGAACAAGCTGTTATATCTTCAACTGTTACTATTTTTCCGTTTAAACCACTATAACTCTGCCGGTGATTGATAAGATCAGTCCAGTTATATTCCTCAGTATTAGCATTTTTTAAAGCATTATTAGTTATGATGACATACTCATATGTGTCAGATGGATCACATAAACCATTAGTGTATTCGAAACATACATAGTTTTCATCATCCCAATTTTCAATAGAAGAGCTGCCATCTCCAAAGTTGGTATAACTATCTGTTTCTTCAGGGTTTGAAACAAAAGATTTGATAAACTCAACATCGTTTTTTTCTAGTCTTAAAAACCTGTTAACTTTTTTTGCTTCTGGTTTTGTTTCATCTAACTCGACTGTTACTTTTATTTCAGGATAAAAAAATGTTTCACCATTTTTAGGTCTTATGTCAATAGGAAACAAAGAGAGTTGAAGTATTTCAAAACCTCTGGAGAAACCAGTTTTTCCTTCCTCGTAACGTTTATTTAAAACAAAGTTTGAGGATTCATATATTTTTTTATTTTGTCTGAAAGATGGTTTTTCTGATGAGTTAATAGATGGATAATATTTTTGTTCCGGGAAAACTGGATTATTTTTGATATCGTGAGATAACTGTATGCTTTCTGTTGTTGTAACCTTGATATTTTTTATTTTAGATCCTTGAGGAATCAAAATATGTGCTGGGTAAACAGGTAATGATGGATTTCCAACTTCTCCTGTGTTTGTACAATTTTTGATTTTAATTATTGTGTAAAAACTGTTGTTGTATTTTATTGTTTCAAAATTTGGTTCATCGAAATAAAAAGTACAAATCATTTTGTTTCCTTTTATCTCTGTTTTTTGTGGGAAGTTGAAAGCGGAGGGGAAATTTAAAATGGATGCTAAAAGAACAAAAATTATTATAAAAGTAAAAATATATTTTATTTTTCTCTTTAGAATACTATCTGCATCCCATCTAAACACGTGCATTTCCCATCCATAAGATATAATAAATGTTATTTATCTTACATAGATTATTATTTATTTAAGTATTACCTAAAAAAAATTTTAAAAAAAATTTTTTTTATTCTAGAGAAAATACGTAGTATGTATATTCTTCTAATACAAAAAACTCATATTTTTCAGTGGATTCAATAGGATTATCATAGAAAAAGATTGGCTTACCCATTTCTTCACTTAACCGTATTAGGTCATCCATGGATTTAATATGAACGTATTCTACTCCCTCAGGGGTTAATGGTTCATCGATTTCAATTATGTATTCTCTATATTTTTTCTTAATATTTCTGACTTTTCTTTGAAGTTTACTAATTGGTTTTTTCTCTGTTTTGGTTACAGCAAAAACAACGAGGGTGACTCCTAAAAAAGCGTATGTAAGATTAGTCCACATGTTTTTTTCTTTTTTTATGTCTGGTAGATTAATTGTTTTCTGTTCTGTTTTAGATCCTGTTGATCTAAAAGTTGATGTATCTGATATGTCAATGGTTTGTTTTCTTAATGTTACATTTATTGCTGGTGTAAATGTTTTATAGATATTTGCGTTTTCATTTCTCGCATTTATTTTTAGATTGCATTTTATTATTAGTTCTGCGTTTTGTACTCCAACACCTGTTTCGTTTGTTATCTCTGTTATTTTTTCTTCATAGTAACTGTAGTTTATGGGAAAATTTTCTGTGAAACTGTAGGTAGTGCTGTTGGTTAGGTTGAAATTTTTTGTGTTTATCAAAGTGTATGTTTTTGACCATTCAGATGTTTTTATTGTTGCTAAAAAGTTATAGCTTCCAGATATTTTAGAGCTGTTGCTTATGTAAAAATTGTATGAAAATGAACCTGTTATGTTATCGACTAGTTTTCTAAACAAGTTGCCTTCTCCGGGTAAAAGATATTCTTTTCCGCTGTATACTGTGTTGTTTTTTAGGTATGCTTTGTAGTTATAGTTTCCTGTTTGGCTGTATGTTAAAAGGTTGTTTGTTTCTTTTTTTGTTATGGGTTGTTGACTGAGTTCATAGGCAGTTACTGCTGAAAAAAGAAGTATAATTCCTATTAATCCTAATGTTCCATATTTTATGAATTTTGGTATGAATATCCTTTTTTCAAGGATTTTTTCTATGTTTATTTCTGTGTTTTTTTGTTTTCCAATTTTTAATTTTTTCGCCATTTTTTCTTCATCAACCTTTAAATGGTTTTTATAGTTTTGTTTTTATGAAAAATCTTTCAGGGTTTCTTTTATGTATATTTGAATCCATCCGATTTTTGGGATTTTAAATACTGCTTTTCCTTTTATCTGAGCAGGTATAACTGGTTCAGGATCAGGGTCTTTGTTTGCATCACCTTTGACTACAAATGTTCTTGCTCCTGATTGGTTTAACTCTATTTCTTTTACTCGGTGCATTATGGTTACGTTGTCTCTTACGAATTGGATTACGTCTCCTTCTTTTATGTTTTCAATGGGTATTTCATCTATTATCACCATGTCGCCTACTTGGTATTCAGGTTGCATGCTGCCGCTGTATATTACAACGGGTGTGACACCAAGGTATCCGTATGAGAAGAATATTAGTATTAGTCCGAATACTGCTATTAGTGTCCATTCTTGACCGCTGCTATGTTTTGTTTTGAATTTTTTGTGTTTTTTTCCTTCCATGAAGGGTTCTATTGTGTTTTGTAGGATTGCGAATCCTACCGCGGGTGCTATGGTTCCTGCTAGTGCTAGCATCGTCCAGTGTGGGTTGGGTAGTATTGGTGAGAACCATTCGAATGCTGTGATTGTTAGTATGTATGGTATTGATGCTGCGGCTCCTCCTAAATATGAGAGGTATGATGCGAGTACGTTTATTGCTAGGGCTGTGATTAGTGTGGCTCCTATGAATTCTAATGTTTTTTCAGGGTTTGTGAAAAGTAGTTTTTCGAATTGTGTGGGGTTTATACTTATTATTAGGAATAGTATTGCTGTTAGGACTAATACTAGTGTTGTGTATTTTTTTTTGCTGCATCCTTTTTTTATTAGATAGGCTCTTGCTATTTCTGTTCCTATTACTAAGGATGCTATGAAGAATGCGTTTCTTGCTAGGGCTGTGGGTGTATGGGAATATGGGCTTGTTCCGAATCCGAATAGTATTCCTACGATTATTAGGATGGCTACGTGGAATCCTCCGATCATTAGTCCGGCGTGTGTGGGTGTTTTTCCTAGGTACCATCTTTTTATTCTTTTGAATTTTATTATGTTTAGTCCGTCTTGTTTTGCTATTATGGTTGTGATTATTGCTAATGCTATCCAGAGTATTGGTTGTATTATGTATATTTCTGTTGTTGTTTTTGTTAGGATGTTGTTTGTTAGGATGTATACTCCTAGTAGTATTGTTAGTATTATGTACCACATGTTTTTCTTAATCTCTTTAATTATATAATAATATATAAATATATTGTTTGTTTTATAAAATTAATCATTTTATGATGATTTTTTTTTGCCTCTCCAAAACCAATAAAAAAACCTTAAAAAAAAGTTGTTTAACTAGTTTTTGTAATAAAAAAAAATTATATGAAGACAAATTAGGTCTTTTTCTCCTAATCTATCTATATTTTAGAGATTTTTTTTAGATTCATTCAAGATCGACGTCAATAACTGGGTTTAAACCACAGTTTTGAACATCCAAGTGGATTGCATAATATTGATGGCAACCAAAACTAATCTCTAGCTCATCGCCTTTGTAAGTAAAACCACCTGGTCCAGGTCTCGAAGTTGGTATTGAGTCATAACCCTCTATTTTAACAGGTTCCTCAACATCTTGTAGTTCCCAACCACCTGTTAGATCTATCGTTATTGTTACTTCACCATTTTCACATTCAGAAATTGTTAATGTACCTGCAGTATGGTGTTGTCCAGCTATTATATCTTGAGTTGGACATCCATCGATGTCAAAATAATACCACCATGCACCAGGTTCACCAACATTAACACCTGTATTTCCACCCCAGGCGGTTTCTTCTTGACAATCCTGTGGTTCTTCTTCATTTGTGAAAGTAACAATGGCAAGTCCTTCTTCTAGATCAAATGTTACTGAATCATCTGTATAACTTACAGAGTTGTAATCTCCTGTAATCTCAATGTCATCTAAAGTCCAACCCTCTGGTAGATTTGTTTCTGTAACGGTATAGGTTCCTAAATCCAGATTTCCTATAGTCCAATATGATCCATCATTTAGAACAAAACCCTCATTTGTATCTGGCCCAGTTACAGTGAATTGAAAATCTGAACCACCAGATGGAGTTGTTATTTTTCTAACCTCTATTGAACCTTTAGGATTTGGTACATATCCACATGGATCAGTCCATTGAACTATTCCAAGCTCACAGTTGAAACTACCAGTTTTACCTTGATAATCATTATCCTGTGGGATAGTTATGTGTAACTCAAGAGTTACTTCTTCATCTGGATGTATCTGAGAGTCTTCTTCTATTATTTTACCAGTATCGGTATACATTGTACCATAGATGTTTCCACTATCTACTAAATCTAGTAGTTCTTGATCTCCCTGAAAATCATATTCTAATTTATACAGTTTAACAGGTATAGTTCCAACTTTGAAATGTAAATCTGCTACATACTCAATTTCTGGCATCAAATTATGGAAATCTACCTCTACATCAAAGGTTTCATCACCAGGGTCTGCAGGATATGTCTCAGCCCAAGAGCTAAGCTCATATTGACAACCCGGGTACTCTGTTTCTGGATCATAATCTGGGTCATGTGTGACTACTATCTCATTATCTGGAGCATCTTCGCAATCCCAGACTTTGTAAACCCATGTACCAGTGTATTCAAGTTCTTCGAATTGTACACGTGCAGTATTTACTGTACCATAAATTGTTACAGTATCTGTAAAACCTGCATATGTTATACCAACACCTGCTAAGGCAAGAACTGTTATCATAAGTATAACGCCGATTTTGTTTCTCTTCATCTTTCTTTTTTCCTCAAAGTCTTTTTTTCTCTTTAAAAAAAATTAAAGAGATTGAATGAACCCAATTTT
>CAYMOC010000060.1:0-7410 GCA_964391965.1 uncultured Thermoplasmatales archaeon
TCTTAAAAATATTTTTTTTCAACATTTTTTTATAACCTGTTATCTTATCCTTTAGATTGATTTATTGTGAAAAACATTCAAAAAAATCGTTTTTGGGAGATTGATTCTCTTCGTGGTATAGCTATTATTATGATGGTAGTTTATCATATTATTTTTGATTTGTATTTTTTAGAAATCTATGATTTTGATATTCATACTTTGGGTTTTAGGGTTTTTTTGTATCCGATTGGTACATTGTTTCTTTTTCTTGTTGGTGTTTGTTTAACTATTAGTTATAATAGAAGTAAAAACAGTCTTACCGAAAGGGATTTGTTTAAAAAATTTTTATTGAGAGGCCTTAAGGTTTTTGGGTTGGGTTTGGTAATTACTTTTGTTACCTGGTTTTTTATTGGGGATGGTTTTATTGTTTTTGGTGTTTTGCATTGTATTGGTATTTCGATAATTTTGGTTTATCCTTTTCTTAGTTTCAAATTTAATTATTTTGTTGTAGTTTTTTGTTTTTTTGTTGTAATTGTTGGTGGTGTTTTGTTAAGATTTTTTACTTTTGATTTTGGTTGGCTTGTTTGGTTGGGTTTTATTCCTTCTGGTTTTTATACTTTGGATTATTTTCCATTACTTCCTTGGTTTGGTGTGGTATTAGTAGGTGTTTTGTTTGGTAATGTTTTGTATGAAGATGGTAAACGTAGTTTTCAGATTGTTGATTTTTCAGAGAATTTTTTGGTTAGGTTTTTGTGTTTTCTCGGTCGGAATTCTCTTTTGATTTATTTTGTTCATCAACCTGCTATTCTGATTTTTTTATTTTTAATTTATTGAAAAGTTAGTAATAAAAACTTTTTTTTTGTTATTATAAATAAGAAAATAACTTTTTTTGTCATTATTTTAACATATTGTTTTTCTTTTTTCAGTAAGATTTATAAATAATACGTTATATATATTTATTTGGTGATATAGATGAATATAAGCTCTAAAAAAATTTTATCTGTTTTTTTTGTAATATTTGTGGTCCTGATATTATGCTCAGGTGCAACATCAGCAATAGTACAAAATAAAAATTCAGATAAAGAAAAGGATCTAAATCCTGAAAATGAAACTGAAAAAGAATCTTTGGAAAAAAATGCTTTTGAGCACTCTGGCATGAAACTAAGTAAAGTCCATATCCAGGCGACAGGAAGATGTTCAGTTTTTTGGGGGTTATTTGCAGCTAGTAGAAGTATCGATCGGTCTAATACAATGAAATTCAGACTTAGATTATCTAATGTTGTAAATACCGATGGGCGGATTATAATAGATGGTGTTGAACATGGCGGTGGCCATAATGAACATTACCATGTAAAGGCTTTGTTTTTCGTTGGAAAAATGGATGTAAGAATCGTTAATGCAAATATGCATGCAGAGGTTGACATTGATGGAACTGGATGGTTTGTTGAACATGGATCTATCTAATATACTAAATTTAATTTTGTAAAAACTACTCCTTTTCCTTTTTTTATTTCTCCAACTATTTTAATTTCTGATTCAGAATGTTTTTTTAGAACTGAAACTGTTTTTTCTGTATCTTCTTTGGATACAATAACAGCAAAACCCATACCCATGTTGAATGTTTGATACATTTCTTTATTTTCAACGTTACCGTTTTTTTGGAGGAAATCAAAAACTGGTGGAACCGGAAGTGGGTTGTTGATTTCAAATAACACGTTTTTGTTAAGACGTGGAAGATTTCTAAGTCCTCCGCCTGTGATATGTGCAAGTCCATGAGGTTTAACATGTTTTAACAATTCTATTATTTCTTTAACATAAATTTTTGTGGGTTCAAGAAGTACTTCACCTATTGTTTTACCGGAGGATTCCTTCTCAGGGAATTCATCTGTATATTTGTAATTGTTTTCTTTTACTATTTTTCTAGCTAATGTGTAACCGTTTGAGTGTATACCTGAGCTAGTAAGTCCTATTATTTTATCGCCTGGTTTGATTTTTTTTCCGGTGATTATGTTTTCTTTTTTTACATAAGCAAGAGCGGTTCCAGCAAGATCAAGACCATTTATGATTTCTGGGAGACTTGCAGTTTCTCCTCCTATTATTGATATGTTTGATTGTTCTGCTCCTTTCTGAAGTCCTATTCCTATTTGTTTTGTTATTTCTGGTTTAGGATCTTCTATTGCCAGGTAATCTACAAAAGCAAGGGGCTCAGCACCAACACATATTGCATCATTAACGTTCATTGCGATACAGTCTATTCCCACGGTATCCCATTTTTTTATTTGATCAGCGATTTTTATTTTACTACCAACACCATCTGTACATAATACTAGAGCGTACTCTCTGAATTCTATCATTCCTGCGTAGTGGCCACCTAGTGGTTTACCTATTCCTTTTCTATGTGTTTTGAATGTTGAAAGCATTCCTTTTATAGCGGTTTCTTCTTTGTCTATGTCCACTCCGCTTTCTTTATATGTCATTTTTTTCAAAATAATTACTCTCCAATAAGCTTGATATATGATTTTTTTAAAAGGGTTTAAACATATTTTTCATGATAAAGTTTTTGAATAACCTTTATTCTTTTATTTTTGTGAAAAAACTTTCTGATATTGGTGAAAGAAAAGCCATTGATCTTATTTCAAGTATTGTTGGTAGTTCTGATTGGGCTGTAGATATTGGTGATGATTGTGCAGCATATGAAATAGATGATCAGTATTTTTTGGTTTCATCTGATATGATTTCTGAAAAAAACCATATTCCTAAAGTTATGACCGCTTGGCAGATTGGATGGTTTATTGTTGCAGTTAATCTTAGTGATATCGTATCAAAAGGTGGACGTCCTATTGGTTTTGTTTTATCTCTTGGTATCCCTAGTGAAACCAAGGAAAGTTTTTTTAAAGAATTAATTCAGGGTGCCTATGATTGTTCTAGAAAGTATGATTGTCCGATAGTGGGTGGTGATACTAAAGAAAACTCTGAGATGACGATATGTGGAACGGTTTTAGGTTTAGTTGATAAAGAAAAATTTTTGAGCCGTAGGGGTTGTAAGCCTGGTGATATTGTGGCAGTTACTGGGGGTTTAGGTGGTGCTGGTGCTGGTTTTTATGCAATAGAAAATAATATTGATAAACCAGATGTTTGGAAGGGTTTGCTTGAACCTGAACCTAAAATAGCTGAGGGTAAGATTCTTTCTGATAGTGGTCTGGTTTCTTGTTGTATGGATATATCAGATGGTTTGTCTTCTTCGCTTTATCAACTTGGTACAATGAATAATGTTGGTTTTGAGATTTTTAAAAAAGAAATACCTACATCAGATAGTTTAAAAGAGTTAGATAATATTAAAAGTTCTGATTTGGATTTTTTTGTTCTTCATTTTGGTGGAGATTATGAACTTCTTTTAACAGTTGATAGTGATAATTTTGATGAATTAAAAGATTTAATTGAAAATAATGGTGGAAGATTAACTGGTATAGGAAGGGTTACAGAGGATAAACGTGTTAAAATTGTAGATGTTGATTCAAAAATTTTGGAAAATAAGGGTTATGAGCATTTCAAGTAACCTTTGTTTTGGAAGGAAGTTTTTTTATATTAGGATAATGTTTGTTAAATAAAATATTTAAATATTTAAATTATAGTATTATTATAAAGAAAATTTGGTGCACTGTTTAAAGATGGATAAAAAAAACATAGCATACATTATAGTTATTCTTGTTGTTATCTCAGCAGTTGCAATTTTTTTTGTTTTAGATTCTGGAGATGGTGTTTCTAATATACCGCCTGAGGTTGAAATTAGTTATCCATCTGATGGTTCAACTGTTTCAGGAATTGTTTTGATTAGTGGAACTGCTTATGATGAGGATACTTCTGTTAATCTTTCCAGGGTTCAAGTTGGTTTTAATGGTAAATGGTATGCTGCTGATGGTTTTGAACAATGGAGTTATGAATGGAATACATTTGATCTTAAAAACGGTGAATATACTATATCTGTTCGAGCAGATGATGGTATAGATTATTCAGATGTAGAACAGGTAACAGTTACCGTTGAAAATCCTGATGGTTCTGATTCTGATAGTCATAAATGGGCTGTTTTTGTAGCAGCTGCTAATGCAGCTCCTGATGAGGATAAAAAACTTGGAAATGGTGGTCTTTCTCTTGCTGAACAAATATCTTCTTATATGGTAGAAAATCTTGGTTACTCTAGTTCTAATATTTTTATTCTTTTTGATGATGGTTGGATTAGAGACAAGAATGGTTATGGTGAAAGAATAAAAACTCTTCAGCAACGTGATCATAAATATGATTTTAATTATGGTTCTGCTACAGTTAGTAGTGTAAAAGCTGTTACAGGTTATGTTAAAGAGAAATCTAATGTTTTTGAGGATAGTGAAGTATTCTTCTGGTTTTTTGGTCATGGTTGGGGTGATAGCAGTAAAGAATACACTGGTGGAAAATTGTTTCAGAGAAGCGCGATTTTTTTATGGGATGGAAAACTTTTGGATTCAGAACTTGGTTCTATGTTATCTGATTTAGAATCAACTGAGACTTGTGTTATTGTTGATGCTTGTTTCAGTGGTGGTTTTGCTGATAAAACAATTTTTAATTTTCCAGAGTTGTTTCTTTTAAAATCTGATCTTAACAAACCCGGCAGGGTGGTTATAACTGGTGCCAGTAAATTTCGAGAAGGTTGGACTAGTACTGTTGTTGGTCCTTTGTTTACTAATCTTTGGTTTGAAGGACTTAAAACGGGTCAAGCTGATGGATTTAGGTCAGGTGTTTTAAATAGTGGTCGTAAACCTGTTTTGAATTTTTTAAAGGATGGTCAGGTTTCTGTTGAGGAAGCATTTTATTATGCATCATTTACTCTTAGAAAAACTGAAGAGCTTGATGATTTTGATGATATGCAACCGCAGATAAATGATAATTATCCTAGATCCGGAGTTTTTGGAAATAAAAAAGGTTTGTTTTTAGGTTAAAACTATTGTTGTTTTAATAACATATGTTGTATAAGATATCTATTTATTTTTTTTATAATTTTATAAATAGAAAAAATTATAAATAAATCATGGTTCTTAACTTTTATAGATATTATTATTTTGATCTTGGGGGAAAAATATGCAAGAAAATAATAAACCATTTATTGATAATAATCTACAATTAAATTTTGATTTAAACAAACTTTTTAAAGAAAACTTATTGGCTAAAATTGGTTTAATAATAACTATCTTTGCAATTGTTGGCCTGATTATTTCTTTTACAGTACCTTGGGTTTATTTTGATTTTAAAAACTCAGGTTTGGATGATGAAGAAAAATTGTTTGGTCATGATCTTGAAAATGAAAATGACAACCATGTTGCTGAAATATTCACCGTAGGTGGTCTTTTTGGTTTTGAAGGATATCGTTATGATGTAACAGATTACACTGATTATCTTGATGGAACTCCTTTAATGGCTGATTTTGGTTTAATTCTACTATTTTTAGTTGGAGTTTCGTTTATATTTCTCACAATGTTTGAGGAGAACAAAAAAGGTTTTATTTTAAAGTTGATAAATTTTTTTAAATATTCTATTGCTTTAGGTGCAATAATCCCTGCGCTGATGGTTTTTTTAACTGGTGTGAGATTTATTGGTTTGAATATTAACACAGCTGAGAATGCTGAAGTTTTAGAATCTAGTATGTTAAAAGATTTTACATTGTTTTTTCCTGCAGCCTATATTATGTTATTTTTGGGAATCATTTTTTTCTTTCTTATTTTTTTAGTTATAAAACCGGATTTAAAATCTATTATCAAACTCAAGGATCTTAATAAAACAAGAGGAAATATGGTTTTGAATGCTCAAAGATTTGCAATGGTTTTTATTTTTCTTTGTATAATAGGACTTGTTTTTATGCCTCTTTTCCCATGGATCGTAACTCCGTTAGATAATGAAGCTGCTTATCTTCATGAGGATGATATCATGTTTAATGGGGAAATAGCTGAAGATTTAGAGGATGATTTTCAGGAATACAAGCGACAGAGAAACTATTTAAATCCGTATTATGAAAATTATCATTCTGCTGATGATAAATTAGATGAAACTGAGGATTTTTTAGATGCAATGATTGGTTTAAAAGATAATCTTTCAGGTATTGGTTTATTTTTCTGGATGGCATTGTTTTTTTCAATTTTAGTTCTTATTGGCGTTGAATTTTTTAATCTTGGAAATAAATATCTTGTTTTTGGGAATATTTTGCTTTTACTTGGATTAATGGTTTTAATAGTTTCTATTTTTATAATAGTGAACCATGCATTTTTTGTGTTTAATATAGGGGAAATATCCGAATTTTATAAGGATTTGCCTGATGGAAATGAAATAAATTTTGGTTTCAACTTTTTTCCTCTTTTAGCAGGTATTTTTCTTCTGTTAGCAAGTCTATTATATACGTTAGTTGTTTTTCCATTGGCTTTAAAAAATTTTTTATACACTATTAATAAAAATACATCCTCTTAAAAAATGGTAAATAATTTCATATTATTTTTTTTTCTTTCTATTTTTTGCATATTTTATATATGTGATAAGGTTTGTAACAGAAAATTTAATAAAGGGAGAACCATACTTATATTAATAGAAAAATAATAATGAATGATTAAAAAACATGTGTTTAGGTGATTTCAAGTTATGAATTTGAAGAAATCCGATAAAATAGTAGCTGTTTTAGGTGTAGTAATACTAATTGTTGCAGCCATTGGTATAGTTTTTTTAATGGACGAAGATAATGGCGGCGTCAAAGACAATAAAAAAGGCGATGAAACCGAAGGTATACCGGTATACTGGGAAATCCAAGAAGGTAAGTCTTTTGAGGTAACAAAAACTGTTGGAAAAGAAGGTTTAACTGATTCGTTTACAGTAGAAGTACCAAGTACTGCTGTGTTGACAAGTGTAGATGTTTACATACAATGGGAAGATGATAAGGGTCTTTCTATACCATTTATCGGACAGATCAGGGGTAAAGATACTTTAACAGTACAAATGACAGGTCCAGCTGGCGGAACAGGTGATTACTCTGGTAAAGGCGGCGTTGTTGACAATGAAAGTGTAGGAACATTTAGTATTTGTTCTCCAACAGATGAAGTTTTTGATATGAAAGATGAAGAAGAAGTAATGGATACTTTAGATGAACTGTATGATTTTGGTTCACAATCTTTTGATTATGAAGCAACGATTGATGCAAAAGGTCTTCTTGATAAAGGAAATGATTTCACTTTTATTGTAGAATACAACTATGCAGAATACACTATTGGAGATGACATGGATAAAACTACTGATGATGGAGAAGATGATGACGATGATTTTGATGAAACAGCTTCTATTGCTGAGTTATACCGCACAATGAGTTCAGGCTTTGGAACTCATTACTAAAAAAAACAAATTTTTTTTTTATTTTTTTCTTTTTTT
>CAYMOC010000060.1:7420-11940 GCA_964391965.1 uncultured Thermoplasmatales archaeon
CTGTTAATGCTATTAGAACTGATATTAAAAATATTTTTTTCTTCTAAATTATCGTTTTTTATTTTGTTTTCATTTTTTTCTTCTGGTATATATGGTTCTGCATGGTAGGATTGAAGAACACCAGATCGTTCAATCTCGCCATTGGTATACATTTCTATTTTTACAATCCAATCAATTTTAGGAGAATAGTAATGGATTGTATAATTTATATCTTTATCTTCTAAATTATAACTTAACATTTTATAGCAGTTAAAATTGCCGATATCTGTTTTTATTTCTTCCATTCCTAAACATTCTATTATCTTTATTTGTTTTTTTGTCCACTGGTTTTCGTTGTAATCTTCTCCAACAGTTGTTGTATAGTTTATTTTTGTGTTATTTGATATCGGCCAGAATGATTTTGGATTATAGTTTAAGAAAATGTAATCTATGTCAAAAGCGTCATTGCTCGAATTTTGAATGTGTTTTACAAATGAAAGATCTGAATAATTATAAAAAACAGTCCATCTGATAGCTGTTTTAGTGAGTATATAAAAATCTGTGGTTACTTTCCATACATGAAATTTTGTGCCATTAACAGTAATGTTTTCTTGTGATGTTACAGTTGAGTTTGCATGGCCTGTTACCTTATCAAGGCCTTTGTAGTTATAACGGGTGGTTTTGTAGTTCCAGTAATATCCTTTTTTCAGTGTGGGTTGTTTCATATCTGCATTAACCTGTATTGTAAAATTTGAAAAAATTAATATGAAAAATAGTAAAACGAAAGTTAAAGCAATTATTTTTTTATTTATATTACATAACTTAAACATTTTTCAAGTTTTACAATATGTTAGATATTTTTATATTTTTTTAAATTTTGAATCTTAAAAGACCAGCCACTCCACCAAGGTTTTTTAGTTTATCGCCTGCATCATGCATAGTGTTAATTATTGTAAATTTGCTTTTGTTTACTTTAGCTAGTTTCAAAAACTTCTCTCCTTTTTTACTACGAGTCAGTTCATCTGTTATTAGTAGATGTTCCACGGCTCCATTTCTTAGGGCATGTTCTGTTTCTTGTTCACCGAAACTAGCAAGACCATTCTTTTTTATCTCGTTTAAAAGCTTGTCGACCATTTCTGTTTCGTAAACCACTCGGTTTTCCCGTGTGATTTTTTTAACAACTCCTGATTTTATAGCTTCCATCACGCCGTTCATACCAGGATGTCCAGTCTTGTGAACTACATATTTATCAAAAACTTCTGGTTCTTTATCCTGTCCGTATTTAACAAAATGATCTTTTGCAAAACCAGGTCCAAGTACTATCAGTGTTGTTCCTGGTTTTTTGAAGTTTTTTACAACTGATAGTAGTTCACCGTAGTATTCATTCCCACTTTTCTCCTGGTTTTCATACATTTTACCTGAACGTTTTGATTCAACATCAGCTATGTGTTGTACACCACTTTGTCTTAGTGTTGCAACTGTTGCAGTATCATCATCCATACATACAAAAGTAAGTAACGGCTGGTTACGGAGTCGAACTGCTTCTTTTATTCGTTCTAATTGGTGTTCCTTCCAGTTTTGTTTAATAATGGTTACTGGTTCCATGCTTTCATCGTCAACATTAAAAGTATGATAACTTCCATGTTCCTGCGGTCCTTCTTCTATTGTTCCATGTATTCTAAGCCGGTCTGAGAATTGATGGAATTTTACTTCCTCGACTCTGATTCCTAGTTTCATTCTTTTTTTAGAAGATTTTTTAGAACGGCCTATATCATCTTTTTGTTCATCTGTCCGGTATGTTACCATTCGTACTAAATCATTTTTTTCTATGATGTTATAAAGATGCCAGATATCATCAAGGTTCTCTGCAACAAGTTTGATTTCTCCTTGTTTTTTATCTTGAAATAAAACCTTCATATTTTTACTCCTTTTGAATCAATAAATGCTGCTCCGCCAGGTGGTAAAACCCTGCTTACTTCTTCAATGTTAACTTCAAATTCTTTTGCGATTTTTTTTGAGATATCACTTTTTTTGATATTTCCTGGTTCTAAAACAAAATATTTTTTTGAGTGTTTTTTGACTGCTGAAACTGGTCCGCACATTATTTTTTCTACTTGATCAATAACTATTTTACCTATTGCAACTTCAAGTTTGCAGCTGACATAGTTACGTTTACCACGTATAATAAAAGCTCCACGGGGGACAAACTCTCCGCTTTGAGGTGTTTTACTTACTTGTTCTGGTAAAACCCAGTAGGCTTGTGCTTCAGCGAATTGTTTCCAGGCTTTACTAAAACTTGCTGCATAAACACATGCTTCCTCAAGGGTTTCTTCAGAGATACTTGTTTTTTCATCATATACGTTTTTGTTTTTTATAACTATACTTGGTGCTCCGCTTATATTTGCATGAGCATATCGGTCATTAGATTTCAGATATTTTTTAACAACCTGATCATTAGATGATGCATCCCGGCCACCCACGACAATGTTGTTTTCGCTACTGATGAACCATCGGTATTTTTCAAACCAGAAAGACTTGGTTTTTTTCTTTTCAACAAAACGCGATTCTTTTTTCTCCTGAAGTTGTTTTTTTATTTCTTGTTCTTTTTCAGTCTGTGTTTTTTTAAGTTTCTCCTCAGTTTTCTCTATAGCTTTCTCTGCTCCTCTGAGTTTACTTTTAAGTTTTTTACTATCATTGTATGCTTTTTCAGCATTCTCTGTTACACTTTTTCTAAAATCTAGTTTTACATCATAAAATTTTTTTGATGAATCAGGTAGCTTCACCATTAATAGATTATCATTTGGACTAAATTTTTCTACGAAATCAAGCTTGTTTATTTTTTTTATTCCTTCTTTTTTGTCTTTTCTTTCTAAAACTTTTTTAACAGCAGAAAGTAGTTTGTCGACTTTTTGATAGTTGAGATAGATGAGTTCTCCTTCGAGATGTTTTTTTTGTATGTCTTCTTTTAGTTCTTCTTTCTTTTTTTTCTGCTGATTAAGCATTCGATTAAGTTTACCGATTTTTTTGTCGATTTTACTTTCTATTTTTTTCTTTTCTTGTTTTTTTGGTTTAAGTTCTATAAAGTTTTCAAGACCTCTTGAGAAACAATTTATTTCTTCATATTCGAAATCTTTGTATGTTTCAAATTTGAATGGTAATATGTCAACTGTTTTTTCTTCTTTTTTTACAAGAACTGGGCTAAATTTTTTTAGTTCAAAAGTTTTTAAAAATTTTGTTAAAGTTTGGTATACTTTATTTATTTCTTCTTCTGTTAAATTTTTTATGTTTTTGTCTTTGTTTATTTTGGTTTTATAACATATTTCTTCAGCCACCGGGCCGCTCAAGTTGAAGCTTACCGCTAGTGTTCTTACAAGATCTGCGGAACTATCTTTTAAAACCTGTTTAAACTCTTTTTTATTCAGTTTAAAAGGATTTAGTTGTGAAGGAGGAGGATTGTACTCTTGGCGGCCTTTTACCTTCCTATGAGCCCAAGATTGCCTTATAAGAGGAATAATTATCTTTCCCTCCGGGTCAACAAGGATTATGTTTCCATCTGAGAAAAACTCGAAAACAAGTGTGAATATTCCTTGTTTTTTACCGATATGAATCTTAATTATCCGGTCAAATTCGTGTTGTTCAACATCTACGATTCGTCCGTTTTGTAGGTATTTACGAAGAGTCATAGCAAAAGTAGTTGGTCTCTGAGGGGTTTCTAGTTGTTTATCTGTTAAACAAATGAATTCTCCGTTTCTTACAAAAAAAACTTCTTTGTTTTTAGTGTTAATATTTCTGAATCTAATTAAGATCTCGTTTTGAGAAAGTTGATATATTTTGTCTATATGACTTCCGACTAGTGTTTTTAGTTCTTCAGTGATTACATAGAAGTCAAATGATGAAAGATTTCTTTTCATTATAGTTTTTCAGCAAGTTAAATACTACAAGTTATTAAAAAATACTGTTATAAAAAAAGAAAATAAAAAAAAATGTTTTTTTTAGTTTAATGCCGGGATTTCACCATTATTTATTTGTTCTGCGAATTCAACAAGTCTTTCTGGAGTTCCTTGGAATAGTAGTGTTGAGATAATGGCTCCTATTAGTAATACATCAAATTTCAGTCCGACTGCAAGTCCTTTTATAATGCCATAAGGCAACATCATGGATATGGGTATCACTAAAAATATTAAGCCTCCGCTTCCGATTGTGCTTGCTAACATTCCAGCGCCCCAGAGCCACCAGACTAGTTTAATAAAAAATCCTTCTTCATCGTTTAGTAATTGTAGTTCTTGTTTTTCTGGTTCTATATTGTTTTGTATTTTATTTATTGTTGTTTCTTCTGTTGTATTTATGGTTATTGCAGATATGCTTGGAGCTATAAGCATTAAAAAAGCTGCAATAACTGTTCCAAATATTATTTTTTTTCTCATTTTTCTATATCACCCTTTTAATTTAAATTTTTAATATTTTATTCTAATATTTAAATATTTCTGTTAAAATTGTGGTTTTATAAGGATTCTATAGAATAATATGTTACATATGTACTA
>CAYMOC010000061.1:0-11123 GCA_964391965.1 uncultured Thermoplasmatales archaeon
AAGATATCATAATTATTTTTTGAACAAGTTTTTCAATACCTACAGCTACCTCATCAATATTTTTACCTATTGTATAAGCAGGTGTACTAACAATATTATTTACTTCGTCAAAACAAATCTCATCAACTTTTCTTTCTTCAGGAATTCCATCCATGTTTTTAACAGCCGCCATAAGCTCCTCTTTATCTCCAACTGTAACCCTTGGTTTAATATTAGAATCACGAAGAGCTCGAGCAACCAACAATGGAGAAATACAAATCGCACCAATAGGCTTCCCGGCTTCTATAGTATCCAAAATAGTTTTTTCAACTAATGGATCAATATCACATTTCGCATCATCAATAGCATAAGTAAAAAGATTTTTAGCAACTCCCAATCCTCCAGGAAAAATTAATGCATCAAAATCTTTGGGTTTATACTCTTTTAAATCCTTTATTTCTCCACGAGCAATCCTAGCTGCTTCAGTCAACATATTCCTTTTTTTGTTTTTCATAACATTGTTATCAGTATGGTCAACAACATCATACTGATCTCTATCTGGTGCAAAACAAACATAATCCGCATTGTTACGCTTTATAGCAAGCAATGTAACTACTGATTCATGAATCTCACTACCATCTTTAACACCTGAACCCGCTAAAACAACCGCTATTTTTTTCAAAAAATTTCAAACCTCCACTCTTCTTGGTATAACTAACTGTTATTTATATTTTAAACAAAAACAAGTGTATTATAATAGTAATAAAGTTTAAAAAAAATGAAAAAGCTAAAAATCCTTTTTTTAACTAAGGTTTTGAAATGAATAAAAATTTTGAATTAAAACCGAACAAAAAAGCTTTCATTAACTATAATTTTCTAAAAAATTCAATTAATTCTGTTAATAGTAATTTTTGTTTTGTTTCTTATTGTTGGAGGCAATGATCTATTACTTTTTTTTACTTAGTATTTATTTTTTTGTTTTTAATAAAAAGAATGTTAAGTAGCAGTATAAAAGCTGCTATAAAAAAGATTGCTGAAAGACCCAGAAATGATAAATCAAAACTGTATTTATCAGCTATAAAACCTATCACAGATGAAGATGGACTTGCAAAAAGTATTAGCATTGAGCGATAAAAACCTAGTTTTCCAGCTCTTCCTTTTTCTTCGAATTGATCCATTAAATAAGATGATATTATTGGGAAAATAGCAGTGGAAAGCGCAAGTATTGGACATATTAAAAAAACAAGCCATAACTGATTACTGTAAACTAATGCCAGTGTGCCTATTCCTGTGAGAATTGTTAGAAATAGAATTATAATGTTTTTATCGAATCTGTCTGATAGTGCTCCCATGATTGGTTTGAAGATAAAACCACCTATTCCCAGGATTGCTAGAGCAATGCCTGCTAGTAGTCCGTCAAAACCAGGTTTATCCACTATTAGGTATGGTTGAAAAAAAGACATATAACTAATCCATGTGATTGCTATAAGAAGATTAACAACAAAAATAACTATTATTTCTTTGTTTTTAAAAACATTTACACCATCATAGATTCTTTCTCTAATCGATACGCTTTCTGGAAGTTGGGTAGATTCTTCGGTTCCTTTGTAAAATAAAAAAATACCAAATATGCATACAAATCCCCACAAAAAGAAGAAACTACGCCAGTCGTAATAGGTTGCTATAGCTGCTGCAAACATTGGAACAATATAGGCTAGAGATCCAGCACTAGCACGGATTCCAAGTGCTTTCCCACGGTTTTTTTTGAAAATATCTGTGATCATAGATATTCCAACAGAGGGATAACCACCAGTTCCAGCGCCCAGAAGAATTAATGCGAAGAGAAACATGAAATAATGAACTGAGAA
Source organism: uncultured Thermoplasmatales archaeon (assembly GCA_964391965.1). GTDB lineage: Archaea > Thermoplasmatota > E2 > DHVEG-1 > DHVEG-1 > JAZKSG01. The sequence continues at coordinate 1,848 of CAYMOC010000061.1, forward strand.
ACCCACAAGAAAATATGAAATTGAGAATACAACCATTGCAAGTATTATACTTATTTTACGTCCTTTGATATCTGAAAAAATACCTGAGGGGAATTGTAAAAGTGCATAGAACAGCCACATAGCAGTTAGTGCAAAACCTGCTGCAGTCCAACTGAAATTTAGTTCATCTGCAATTTGTGGCAATAAATTAGATATACTGTAACGACCTGAAAGTATCAGAAACCATGCAAGTGAAATACAACAAAGTGCAAGATGTTCCTTTTTAATTTTTTTCATATTTATCCAATTAGCTGGGTGTTGAAAGAGATGTAATATAAATTTTTTTCGGGTTTTTCTTGAGGATTTTCGGTCTATAAACTTTATATATATTCAAAATCAGTTATAATTTGGTGATATATAGATGAAAGACAGATTTAGAAAGAGTATTTTGATTTGTAGTCTGGCTGTTGTAACAATTCTGCTGGTTTCTTCCTTTTCAGCTGCAATAACCATAAAAAAAGATAAGGATGAATCAGATGACATTGATGAAAGAAAGATTTTGAAAGATGAAATAATTTTAACAAATGATAAATTACCAATTCTTAGAATCGCTGAAAAACAATTAACAAATGATGAACTAAAAAACAAGATATCAAACATAATTGAAATTATAGAATCAAATGGTTTTATCAACGAAAAAGAAACTAAAAAAATTCTTGGTAGTTCTGGTGGAATTTATAGTGGAGAAATAGATTTATATGCTTCAGATTATGCTTCGATAAATGGATGCCCAGGTTTTGGTAAAGGACTTATTCCTTTTTGGTTGTTAGTCTCTTGGGATGTGTCAAGCTGCAGTCAAATATGGGCCCAGTATGGTCATGAATCATATGATGGAGTTCCTCATACAGGGTTGTCCTTTCTCGGTTTGGGCATCTGGAAATTTTTCATACATGATGGTTCCTATTTTGATGCAGAAATTCATGGAGTTAGCGTTTTAACGATAATATCCACCTAATTTTTTTTTATCCTTTTGTGGAATGTTGGTCTATAAACAATAAATATTATCATCTTACTTTCGGGAAAAACAGGTGATTTAGATGAAACCAAAGAAAATAATAAAAAAAACGCTTTTGATAACTGCTGTTTTCTTATCAATCCTGTTAATGCTCTCATCAGCAACAGCATTACAGATTGTAAATAAAACTTCACTAGACAATAAAAAAACTTTAGAAAAAGAAACAAAAAATGAACTATTAGATGTTGATTTTGCTGAATCAATAGATGCTTTTTCAGATTCAGATAAACTAAACTCAAAATTAGAATCAATGTTAAACATCATTGAAAAACAACTTAGTGAACAAGAAATAAAGGATTTAAGTGAAATCAAGGATAAAATAATTCAGATAATCGAAAATAAGGATGTAGAATCTTTAGATGATTTGGAAGAAGTTGAACCTTGTGGAATCGTAGGAATTGTATTAGGTGTATTAACCTGGCCTCTAGCTGCATTGTTTTTTGGAGGTTTAGAAATAATAACTGTTATTTTATGGGTTATAGTAGAAATAGTTGGAATAATAATTGCTACAATTCTTTTACCATGGGTAAATTTGTTTCCAGCTCTAATAAGCATCACAGATGTATTATTTGGACTATCATGGTTATACATTCAGGCTATACTATATTGGCCTGAGATCGTGGGTACATTTTTCCCGTTTTAACCACAATTTTCATTTTTTTTTCATAAAAAAACATTGTGTAATTCAACTGATTTAATTTCTTTTTTTTTAAAAAAATCTTTTTCGTTAATAACTTTTTTAAAATATTTAACAGGGGTCCATTCAAAATAGTAGTTTAATGGTATGATATTTTTGTTTTTTGTTTTCCATATCTCATCAGGATTCTTTCTTTCATCAAGTTTAATAGAGTAATTTTTTGGAACAATCTTTTTACTATCGCATAACGAATAAATATCAACATTGTTTTTTTCTGCAATCATTGCTATACTATTGGTTCCTATCTTGTTTAGAATTCCTTTTTCTGATACAGCATCTCCTCCAATCAGGATTAGATCGATTTCATCTATAATTCTGTTAACTCCTGAATCAACGATGATTTTTACTTTAATATCGTTTTTAGATAGTTTTTCAGCTATTTTTCTTCCTTCAAACATGGGTCGTGATTCTGTACAGTAAACATAGAAATCATGTCCTTGTTTTTTTGCATAAATAAGTGATTTTAAAACAGTACTACTGTATGAATGTGTTAGAATCTTGTTATGTTCTTTTATTATCTTGTAACTATTTTTACAGATTTTTCTGGTTGATTCATCAATTTTTTTCTTATAATTTTTTAAAAATTTTAGTAAATCTTTTTTCAAATCATCTGTTTGTTTTTCCAAAATAAAGACTGTTTTGTTTACAAGATTAATTATTGATGCCATCGACGGTTGTGCTTTAAAAATCTTGTAGCATGCTGCTGTTGTTTTTTTCTTTAAATCTTGTTCATCAGAAAAACTATTGTTTTCTATAAGCGAGATCAATGTATCAGCTGCTTTTTTGGTTAATTCGGCTGATCCACTCTGGTTATCATTTTTTATTTCCAGTATTTGTTTTTCAATATTTTCAGGAATCCTGTTTTTTCTAAATTTTTTTGGTATCATAAAAAAAACAATTTTTTTTTTTTAATGTATGTACAATCCACCGTTTACATTTATTGTTTCACCGGTTATATAATCTGACATATTTGAAGCTAGAAAAACACAAGCATCTGCTATATCTTCAGGTTGACCAAGTCTTTTAAGAGGGATCTCATCGGCTCTTTTTCTTCGCATTTCTTCAGAGTAACCAGCTATTATATCGGTATCAATAGTACCTGGTGCAACAGCGTTAACACATATTTTTTTATCAGCAAGTTCAAGGGCAAGGCTACGCATCAAACCCAGCTGTCCTGCTTTTGATGCAGCATAATCTGATCCATGGCTGGAACCACGAAATGCTAGTTGACTAGAAATAAAAATAACTCGTCCACCTTTTGGGATATATGACAGTGATTTATTTGTCATATAAAAGGATCCATCAAGGTTTACTGATAGAATTTTTTTCCAGTCTTCAAAAGATAAATCCGAGAAATTGTTTCTTTTATAGATGCCTGCGTTGTTAACCAGGATATCTATTTTTTTTCTAAGATCGACATATTCTTTTATTATTCTATCAACATCTTCTTTTTTTGATATATCTCCTTTTAGTAAAACGCCGTCTCCACCATTTTTTTTAACAAGTCTTAGTGTTTCCTCAGCTTTTTCTTTATTTGAAACATAGTTTATCCCTACAAAACAACCATTTTCAGCGAATTTAACAGCTATACCTCTTCCAATTCCACGTGAGGCACCAGTAACAATTGCATTTTTATTTTTTAATAACATGATACAAAAAAATCATATTATGAAATGATGTAAAAAAATTATGGTAAAAAATAATAAGATTTTTTTTACCAAAAACATTAAAAGAAAAAAATAAACTAAACTTTGGATAGAAAAAAAATGGATTATAAATTGGTTCATAATCTTTTATCTGATTATTTCAGAATACTTGAAGATGATCATATTCCAAAATATTTGCAGAGTAAATACAAAGAAGTCTTTTTTGATAAGAACGATTCGACAGAGAAACTTTGGAATATTCATAACAAAGCCAGTAATGATCACAGGTTAAAAGAAACAATACCTGAAAGTTCTCTTCTTGATTTAAAAATCGAAATAGCAGAAAGAATCTTTAAAAACTGTGTTTTCTGTGAAAACCGATGCCATGTAAACAGGGAAAAAAATATGGGTATATGTAAAGTCAAGCAACCACGGGTTGCATCAGAGTTTTTACATATGGGTGAAGAAACACCATTGGTTCCTTCTCATACAATTTTCTTTTCAGGATGCAGCTTTAAATGTGTTTTCTGCCAAAATTATGATATAAGTCAAAAACAAACAGGACTTATAATAAAACCAGAGGTTATGGCTGATATAATTAAACAAAGAACCAAACATGGTAGTAAAAATGTTAACTGGGTAGGAGGAGATCCAACACCCAATCTCTTATTTATCCTTAAAACATTTAGAGAAACAAATTCAGGTCTTCCTCAAATATGGAACTCTAACATGTATTGTTCTAAGGAAACAATGCATCTATTAAATGGTGTTATAGATTTATTTCTTACAGATTTCAAGTATGGAAACGATGAATGCGCAAAACGATTATCTAAAGTAAAGAATTATACCCGTGTTGTTAAAAGAAACCATAAAACTGCATATGATGATGCTGAGGTTTTAATCCGTCATCTTGTAATGCCTAATCATGTTGAATGTTGTTCAAAACCAATCATGGACTGGATAAGTGATAATCTTCCAAATTCATTATTAAATATTATGGGTCAATATCATCCAGAATACCAGGCTTATGACTATGAAGATATTTCAAGAACCGTAAGTTCTGAAGAGGTAGATATTGTAAAAAAATATGCAGAAAACAAAAACATACATGTTTTATAAAAAACTTTTAAAAGATTTTATCCCAGAAACTTTTGGTTTTTTTATGAAATGGAAAATCCCAAACTGATTCATCAAGCCCTCTGTGAGCTGTTTTTTTTATAAATGTTCCACCCTGACTGTCATCTTTTAAACTAAGATAATAAATAGCTTTTTTTGGTTTTAAAACAGAGAAAACACTGTCGTTTATGTAATAATATGGAACTCTTTTACGTGTGATTATAATTTTATTAAATCGTTGTTTACGTGTTTCAACTATTTTATAAAAAATTTTACTATGATCAAATTTTTTTCCCTGGCTGTTTAGTTTTCTTTTGAATTTCCAGAACCGTATTATATGATAAAAATTCCTTGTTTTAGTAAAAAACAATTTGCATGTTTTAAAAAAATATTTTATGATTTTTTTTTGAAATATATTTAATATCTTTTTGAATGAAAATTTTTGTTTCTTTTTTTGGGGTTTAGCATTAAAACTAGTTTGATCAAATGTTTTATCTTTTTTATTTTGATCATTTGTTTCTGTATATTCTATACCCATTCCAAACATTTGAAGATCTTTTAGTTCTTTTTCATCCAAAAGAAAAACACCCAAGAAAATTTTTTTTTAAAAATTTGACAGGTTTTTTTTTGTTTATTCTCTTTTATATTCCTTAAGGGATCCGTCGTCTTTTTCTTCAAATAATGGTATCTGTAATGGTTTTGTAAATGTGTATTTATTTTTCTTTCCCATCGTCTGCCCTCACGCCTTAAAACCTATATTGAGATAGTGTTTAAAAAGCAATCGAAATATGTCAAAAGCAAAAGTATTTAGGTGAGTTGTTTTTCCCAAACTTTTATTTAGGGGTTACTGCAATCCAGAGAGTTCGGGAGTATAATTTTAAAATGGAAAAAGATGATGATCTTGCACGTCTGGGTGTTATACCATCTGATCGTAAAAAACTAGAAAACATGGGTATTACTAAGCTTGAACAAATTGCTTTGATGTCTGTTAAAACACTTGGTATGGGTACTAGCAAGGGTAATACTTTGATTCAAAGAGCTAGAAATATTCTTGCTAATGAAAACATTCTTGATATAACTATTAAAAATGAGGATCTTATAGAGGTTAAGGTTCGTAGTACTAACCGTGCTGTTAAAAAATCTGTTCTTAATTTGTTAAATGTGTACAATGCTGGTTGGGGTAATGCATCGCTTGAGGCACATGGGAATATTATGAAACTTAGTCGTAATTCTCAGAAGTTTGATCAGGTTTTGAAACAAGCTGAGGGTCTTCAGGAGATTATTGAATCACGTAAGATTGAGGAGAAAGAAAAAAAAGGTATTTTTCTTCCAGATGATGAACTCCGTGAGTTTGCACAAAAACGTGGTTTTGATGGTTTCTGGAAAAATGTTTTCCAGGAGATTCATGGGAATGATATTATGAAAAAAGTGATTGCCACAAGTATGTTTTCTACTTTTGAAGAACCAGTTCATTCTCTTATTATTGGTGAACCAGGTAGCAGTAAAACTATGGCTATGGAGCTTATAACTGAGCAGTTTACAGGTATATCAAATGTTGGAGCAAATACGACCCGGTCTGGTTTAGTCTGTAACATGGGAACTGGTGATATAGGGGCTCTTCCGCATTCAGATAACAAAATTGTTCTAGTGGATGAGTTTGATAAAATACCTGGTGATGATATAGAGTATTGTTACGAGCTCTTGTCTAATGGTAAATGCAGTGTTCATTCTGCAAAAATTCATAGAAACATTCAGAGTCATTTTATAATGATAGCTTTTGCAAATCCTAAAACTAAGGTTTTTGGTAAAAACGCTATATCTGATATAGGTCTGTCGCCACTTCTTATGAGTCGATGTGCACTTGTTGTAAAAGTACAAAATATTGACCGTGATGAAAGACTTGAGCTTTTCAAGAAAAAATTTTATGGAAACGCTGAGTTTAAAGAAAAACATGATTATTATGATCAATGGGTGAAACTCGCACGGGATTTCACACCAGAAATAGAAGCATCAGAAGAAAAAATAGATGAATATATCAAAACTATAAACAATATTGTAGAGGATCATTACAACACAAATCTAAGACGTGATCTGCGTATGACCGAGTATATCCGTAGGATTCCAATGGCTATAGCAAGAGCTTCTTTTAAAAACATAGATGATTCAGTTATAGATGAGTCATTAGATTTAATTAGACAATCCATTGAAACATGGAGTAAATAAAAATTTTTTTTATTATTTTATACTTTTAAACATGTGTTTTCTTATTTCATTTAGGCTTTCTTCAACTCTTCTTTTAGCATCATCTTCTGAAATTGGTTCATAAAAATCGTTTTCACCAGAAGAATCGATACCTGCTACAATAAATTCATTGTTTTTTTTATAAACACAAGCCTGATTTTTAAAGGCTTTTTCGTAATGAAGGATTGGTCCTAAAAAAGTCCAACCTTTGCTTCTTAGTTTTTTATCTATTTTATCTATCTCATTTTTTTTATCCATAATTAAAATCAAAACCTTTTGTTTTCTAAATATTTTTTCGATCAGGAAAATAACAAATTAATACTTTTTTTTATATTTCCTTTAATTCTTCATCTGTCCAAAATTTTATCTCGGTTCCATCAGGTAAAACCGCGATTTTAACTATTTCACCAGTCTCAGGGTCTTTTTCTTCTTTAAACCTTGTTCCTTTTGGAAAATTCATCTTGCCGTTACCTCAAAAAAAAATTTTACGGTAGATTATTTTTTCATCTGGGTAAATATCTTCATAATTTAAAAACCCATCTGAAAAAAAAATAGTTTACATGTTTATTCATATGCTATATCTTATGCATATGTAGATAAATATTCAAAAACAGGTGCAAATGTAGGTTTACCGGGTATACCATTTTTTTTTACAGTTTGCCTTTGTTTTCAATCCATGCTGTGTCAATATCTCTTCGAAGATCTGTGGGTAAATTTGGTGTACAGTCATGTAGGATGCCATCTTCATTCTCCCACCAAATTTTTTCTTCAAAAGATTCATTAGTATGCGTATTTGTTATATATGCCCAGACTTCGCTTTTTACATGTTCTTTATCTGGGTGGTTTTTTTTATAAAATTTTATTGCATATGCCAAAAAAATCAGGCCTCCCAATGAGATAGTTTAAAAACAGTGTATACTACTATAAAAGTTTATCTGTTTATTTTACAAATTATAGTACAATTTTTTTTAAAGAATATGTAAAAAAAGTATCGTTTTTTAGCTGCCATGTTTTTTATTAATGATTTTTATTTAAAATTTATGTGTTAAAAACTCAGAATGTAAACATTTTATTTTTATAATGTTAAGAAAAAAATTTTTTAAATTTTTTTTTAGTAGTATGTGACATATAGGTAGATTACATATGATACAAGTATGCCAAGCATACCAAGTAGAATTAATGTTTTTGCGAAATTGATTTTTACCTCGTCGACCATTTTTTTTTGTTCCTCCAATTAAACATTTTGTTTTTTGTGTTTAAAAGGAGTTGTTGTACAACTATTACCAGGGTTCTTTACAGTTGTTACCCAAAATTGTTTTTTAGTCGAGTTCTTCATCTAGTTCTTCTAAAAGTTTTTTAGCTTTTCTACTTATTTTTTCGGGTGTTTTAACATTTATTTCAATAAAAAGATCTCCTCGTCCTCTGCTATTTAGAAATGGCATTCCTTCACCTTTCAGTTTTAATACTTCACCGTTTTGTGTACCTTGAGGAATTTTTAATGTTTTTTTATCGCCTGATATGGTTTCTATTTCTATTTTTGTTCCAAGGGTTGCTTTGGGGAAACTAATTTTTTTAGTGGTTAAAAGATCTGCTCCTCGTCTTTTAAAATCTTGATGTTTTTTTAGATGTACAACGATGTAGAGATCCCCTGATCCATCTTTTCCTGCTTCTCCTTCTCCTGCTAAGCGTAGTTGTGAACCATCATCTATTCCAGAGGGTATGTTTATCTCTATGTTTCTTGTTTTTTTTACAAATCCTCTTCCTTTACATTCAGAGCATGGGTCTTTAATTATTGTTCCTTTTCCTTGACATTTGTCGCAAGCTGTTACTTGTGTAAAAATTCCGAAAGCTGTTCTACGTGAATGTCTTACCTGCCCTGCACCCTTACATTGAGGGCACTCTGTTGGGCTGCTGCCGGGTTTTGCACCAGATCCATTACATATATCACATTTTTCTTTACGGGGTACTTTAATACTGGTTTTAACGCCTTTAAAAGCATCTTTAAGATTTATTTCAATATCATATCTAAGATCTCTTCCACGGTCTCTTCTTTGCTGACGTCCGAAACCACCCATTCCACCACCGAAGAAACGAGCGAAAATATCTTCAAAACCACCAAAACCCATACGACCAAAGATATCATTAAAATCACCGAAATCAGCATTACGGAAGATATCCTCGCGGCTGTACTGTTGATCTATACCAGCATGACCATATTGATCATAACGCTGTCTTTTTTCATCATCTGAAAGTACTGCATAAGCTTCACTTATTTCTTTAAATTTTTCTTCAGCATCCTTAGATGGATTTTTATCTGGATGATATTTTAAAGCAAGCTTACGATAGGCTTTTTTAATCTGACCTTTGTCTGCATCCTTGTTTACACCAAGAACATCATAGTAATCCTTTTTAGTCATAAATCACGCAAGCGGTCGGATTAATAGAAAAGGTATATAATTTTTTTGCTAAAAAAGAAAAAAAAGAAATTGGGTTTTTTTATATTTTTAAGCCCTTATTCTTCA
>CAYMOC010000062.1:0-11115 GCA_964391965.1 uncultured Thermoplasmatales archaeon
CTGGATAGTAAACGACTTTTTAGAAAACCCAGTAAATCTATTTGCAATTCTTGGAATAGTTGGAGATCATGAACAAAAAATCAAAAACAACCCAAAATTCTGGCAAATAATACAAGATTTCTGCAAAGAAAACAACCTAACCTTTGAAGATCTACACAAAATGGTATATCTACTAGATTCAAACTACAAAAAAGGAGACAAACAAGCTGTAGAAAAAGCACCATACACCCTTTTAAAAATACAAAAACCAAAAGATATCCTTGAAAACCCTGAATGGAACAAATACTACAACATGATAGAAGAAGAAATCAAAAAACAGATAGATGATACTGGAGAGACTTTTGATCAAACAATTCTTAAAAAAATGAACAGCCCATTTAATATAATATCAACTGTAACCAGAAAACTAGCATGGAACACACAAAAAAACACAATAGTTGTAAACACAGGTTTTTTTGATGACCTGGATCAACTATATGTCAGAACTACAAAGAAAAACATGGAACCTATGATAAAACGTGGGAAAGAACTAGGTTTTAAATGCGGTGGAAAAAAAGAAGTTCTTGGAGCAATAATTCCAAAAAATAAAACAGAATCATTTTTAGAAGAAGTAAAAAACTTTTTTATGGAGGAATAAAAAAAATTATGGAAAAAGAACAAAAAGCAACCAATGTACATTGGCATGAACACAAGGTAACTCGTGTGGATAGAGAAGACTTGTTAAATCAAAAAGGAGTAATTCTTTGGTTCACAGGTCTTTCCGGAAGTGGAAAATCAACTGTTGCAAATGAGGTGGCATACAAGCTACATGAAATGGGACATATAAGCTATGTTCTTGATGGAGATAATGTTCGTCATGGACTTAACAAGGATTTGGGTTTCAGCCCTGAAGATAGAAACGAAAACATCCGACGTATCAGTGAGGTAGCTAATCTTTTCGCTGACTCTGGAATTATTACTATTACAGCGTTTATTTCACCATATAGAAAACTTCGTGATTTCTGTAGAGAACTAGCTGGAGATGGAAGATTTCTTGAAATTTTTGCGAAAGCTCCTCTTGATACATGTGAAGAACGTGATCCTAAAGGACTATACAAAAAAGCAAGAGATGGCGTTATAAAAGATTTCACAGGAATTAGTGCGCCTTATGAGGAACCAGAAACACCTGAAGTAATTGTTAACACTGACAAAGAAACAGTTGAAGAAAGCGCTGATAAGGTAATAAAAAAACTAAAAGAGATGAAAATAATAAAATAATAAAAACTGCTTTTTTATTATTTTTTTTTAATGAAGGAGAGATAATAACTTTTGAAGCTTGATGAAAATGTTAACTATGTTGTTTCAGGGGTTGAGCGTTCTGGTACATCTATGCTTATGCAGATTTTGGATGCTGTAGATGTTCCTATCGCATATGATGATTTACGTCCTCCAGATGAAAATAATCCAAAGGGTTATTACGAGCTAGAGGCTGGAAAAATCATTAATAGTATAAAAGATGGGTCTTTTCCTTTTGATGATTATAAAGGAAAATTTATCAAGATTACGGCTTATGGTATAAATTTTCTACCATTAGGAAATTATAGGATTATTTATTCTGAACGTGATTTTGATGAGATAATATTATCTATGGAGAAGATGGCAGGTGTTAAAGACAAAAAAAGAGATGAAACAAAAAAAGCTTTTATTCATCTTAATAAAATGATTAAACAAAAACTAATTGAGAGAGAAGATATTGATGTTTTGTTTGTAGATTATAATGATATTATTGATTCACCTAGAAAAAATCTTAAAAAAATACAAAAGTTTTTGAATCTTTCAGAGGATAGTTTAGATAAAATGGCGGGAGTTGTAGATGAAAGTCTTTATAGCCCAAGAGGAGAAAGAATGAAATAACAACTTTTTTTTGAAAAAAATAATTTTTTTTTGTTATGAATAATTTAGAAGCTGTAGGAAAAAAACGGGAATCTAATTCAAAATATGGTATTATTTTGAGTCATAAAAATTTGATTTTAATATTTGCAGCTTTTTTTATTCTCGCAGTTTTTTATCTTATGCCAACTCTTAGTGGTCTTTCTCATGATGGACAAGTGATGATAGGTATTCTTCTAATGGCTGCTGTACTTTGGATTACTGAACCGATTCCACTTGCTGTAACTGGCCTTTTGATAATGATAGCTCAACCGCTTCTAGGGATTATTTCAGCAGATAATGTATTCAGTTCTTTTGGAAACGAGGCAGTATTTTTCTTAATTGGTGCTTTTATTATTGCTGCAGCAATAGAAAAGCATGGTATTCATAAAAGAATAGCTCTGCGTTTCCTCCGTTTTTTTGAGAACAGTCCGAAAAGTTTTACTTTTGGTATAATGCTTTCATGTGCTTTACTTTCTTTTATCATGCCGGAACATGGTGTTGCGGCATTGTTTCTTCCTATAATAGCTTCAATACTAATTGCCATGAAAATAATACCAAAGCAGAGTAATTTTGGAATAGTAAGTGTGCTTTCTGTTGCATATGGTTGTTCTATTGGTAGTCTTGGGACACTTGTAGGAGGTGCTCGTAACCCATTAACGGTTGCGGTTCTTTCAGAATCTGGTTACACGGTTACTTTTTTAGATTGGATGATTTATTCAGTGCCTGTTGTAGTTATTTCATTACCTGTGGTATGGTTTATCCTTCAACTTTCTTTTCCAATAGAGATAGATGATATTAGTTTAGCAAAAGAGGAAATAACAAAGCAGGTTAATAAAGAAGGAAAAATAGGTAAAAACGAAATAACTGTTTCGCTGGTACTTTTTTTCACCATTTTTTTATGGATTTTTTTCTCACATCAGTCTTATTTCGGTTTAGCCTCAATAGCTATACTTGGAAGTATTCTAATGTTTATAACAGGATCTTTAACCTGGAAAGATGTAGAAAAACGAGTTCCCTGGGGGATAATACTTCTTTATGGTGGAGCAATAACACTTGGAGTTGGTATGAATACTACCGGAGCTGGTGCATGGATTGCCCATAGTTTGATATCACATATGAACAGTAATCCTTATTTTGTAATCTTAGGTTTAATTCTTTTTACAATTCTTCTAACAAATGTAATGTCAAATACTGGAGCTGTAGCAGTACTTCTCCCAATAGGTATTGCTATATCCTCTGAAATAGTTGGTATAAGTCCATTGTTTTCATCTATGCTTATTGCACTAAGCGGCGGACTTGCTTTTATGCTTGTTATTGCAACACCAGGAAATGCTATAACTTATACCTCTGGTTATTTTTCCACCAGGCATCTATTGAAAGCAGGAGTCTATGCAAATATTGCTTGTGTTTTAATATTATTTATAATAGCTATTGTTTACTGGAAAGGAATACTTGGTTTATGATAAACCATAAATAATACATGTATTATTGAAAAAAACAAAAAAAGCTTAAAAGATGAACATGTTTGAAAACATACTAATCCCGATATCATCTGAATATTACAATAAACCTGTAATAGACAGAGCTATTTTCCTATCAGAACATTTCAATAGCAAAATAACACTTTTGTATGTTGTTGAAAAAGCAGCTGTAGATCAGGTAGAAAAAAAATCTGATTCATATCGTACAACTTTTGATCGTGATGAAATCAAAAAAGATGTTATCCGTCAGCAGATAAAAACAGCAGATCAAATAATTTTTCAGGATGCAAAAAATCTTTTTAAAGATAAAGATATTAATTATGAAGAAAGAATAGTTGAGGGTGTTTATGGGGAAATTATTAAAAAAGAACTAAGTAAAAAACTATATGATTTAGTTCTTATGTCCTGTGGAAAAGGATGTTTAATTGATTATGGTTTTTTTTATCAGCTTGATGTACCAATATGGATTGAATCTAAAGTAAAAACTAATTCTATCCTTGCGGTGTGTTCTAATCTTGCTCCAAATCAAAAAGTCCCAGATTTCAGTATTAAACTTTCTGAGAGACTTGGTTGGGATCTTAGAATGGTTTATGTTGTTGATAAAGAAGATACTGTTGATGTTGATAAAAACGGTGAACGATCACAACCTAAACCTAGACAAGTTTTGCATAATAACGGTCAGATTTTTGTTGAACAGATGAAAGAAAAAGGAATTAATGTAGAAACCGTTGAGGGGAATCTTCAAAAAAGTCTTGATAAAACTGCTAAAAAACACAATACTGGTCTTGTGATATTGGGACGGGAGAAAAAGAAGAAGGGTGCGTTAGGGATGCCTGCGGGGAATATTAAACGTAAAATCGCTGAAAGATGTGATTATTATTCTATACTTTTTGTAAATTAAAATAATCGATAAAATCTTTTTTAGAATGTTTTTGATTTTAATTAGTAACAATAAAATAATGGATTAAAGCTTACCTTTTCTTAAAGGAGAACTAAAATTTATGAAAGCTGTTATTCTTGCAGCGGGGGAAGGAAAAAGACTTCGTCCTTTCACTGAAACAATGCCGAAAGTGATGCTTCCTGTTGCAAATAAACCAATAATTGAACATGTTGTTGAAGCTTTAAAAAAAAGTGGTATAACTAAAATTGTTATAGTTGTAGGATATAAAAAACAGGTAATTTTAGAGCATTTTAAAGATTTTGAAGGCGTTGATATAGATTTTGTTACACAAGATAAACAACTCGGTACTGCTCATGCTTTGCTGCAGGCGAAAGATAAGGTTAAGGGGTCTTTTTTGGTTCTTGCAGGTGATAATGTAATTGATCGTAATAGTGTTTCAAAGATTGTTGATGTCGATTCAGATTATTGTGTTTTGATTAAGAAACATATTCATCCTTCTAAATATGGTGTTGTTGAATTTGGGAGTAATTTTTTAAAAAATATTGTTGAAAAACCTGAGGAAAAACTTGATGAATGTTTTATTTCGACAGGTGTTTACAGGTTTCCTTCTAATGTTTTTGAAAAAATAGGGGGGCTGATATCTGAAGGTGTTATGGATTTGTCTTCAGTTGTGAAATCTTTAATTAAAGATGGAAAAAGGATTTCTGTTCGTAAAGCTGATATTTGGATGGATATAGTTTATCCTTGGGATCTTGTAGATGTGAATGAAGTTTTTATTCAGGATCTTTCAGGTTCTCTTGGTGGAAAGATAGAGAAAAATGTGGTTATAAAGGGTGATGTTTCTGTTGATAAAGATACAGTTATTCATTCAGGTTGTTATATCGTTGGTCCTGTAGTTATCGGTAAAGGTTGTGAGATTGGTCCTAGTTGCTGTATTTTTCCTTCAACTGTTATTGGTGATAACACGGTTGTTAGACCGTTTTCTGAGATTCGTAACTGTGTTTTGATGGAAGATGTTCGTGTTGGTTCTAAATCTTTTTTGACCCATTCCGTTCTTGGTAGGAGTTGTTTTCTTGGTGATAATTTTTCTAATATTCTTGGGAAAAAAACTGTTGAAGTTGAAGATGATTTTGTTAAATTAGATGATGTTGGAGTAATTGTTGGTGAAAACTCTGAGGTTGGGAGTCATGTAGTTTTTGAACCTGGTGTTGTTGTAGGTAGAAACTGCAGGGTTAGTTCTTTGAAAAAAATTTCAGAGAATGTTGAAAGTGATAGTAGAGTGATGTAGTCTTGTGTGGAATAGTTGGATACGTTGGTTTCAGAGATGCAAGAAAAGTTGTTTTAGATTGTCTTAAACGATTAGAATATCGTGGTTATGATTCAGCAGGAATTGCAACAGTTGATAAAAAACTTGATGTTTTTAAACAAACAGGTGAAATATCAGAACTTGAAAAAAACCTCCCCTTGCTTAAAGGCACATTTGGTTTGGGGCACTCTAGATGGGCAACCCATGGAGCGGTTACAAAAGCTAATGCTCATCCCCATACAAGTTGTGATGGAAAAATTGCTATTGTTCATAATGGTATAATCGAAAATTTCAAACAATTGAAAGAAAAACTAGAGGGTAAAAATCATTGTTTTTCATCCAATACTGATTCAGAGATTTTTGCTCATCTGATAGAGGAAGAATACAAGGGCGATCTGGAAAAAGCAGTTTTTGAGGCTGTTAAAAAAATAAAAGGTTCTTATGCTTTGGTTGTTGTTTCTGAGGATGAATCTGGTAAAATTGTTGGAGCACGCAACGAAAGTCCTTTAATAATTGGTGTTGGGGATAATGAAAATTTTTTAGCATCAGATATTCCAGCTGTTTTGAAATACACTAATCGTTTTATTTATCTAGATGATGGTGAGTTTTGTGTTTTAGATAAAAAAAATGTAAAGGTTTTTGATAAAAACTTTAAAAAAGTTGATAAAGAAATACATACAATTGATTGGAATATTGATGATGCTGAAAAATCAGGTTTTCCTCATTTTATGCTGAAAGAAATTTTTGAGCAGCCAGAAACTGTTATTCAGGTACTTAGAGGTCGTGTTTCTGAGATAAAAAATGAGATAAAGTTTCCAGATTCTGTAGAAGAATTATTGAAATCTGATTTTAAATCCATTCATATTGTGGCTTGTGGAACTTCTTTTTATGCGGGTATGGTTGGTAAATATCTGATTGAAGACATGGTAGATATTCCAGTTTTTGTTGAGTATAGTTCAGAATTTCGTTATTATGGCTTAAAGGACGAATCATCTTTGGTTATAGCTATCACTCAGAGTGGTGAAACTGCTGATACTTTGGCTGCTTTAAAAGAAGCTAAAAGAGCTGGTTGTAAAACTTTAGCAGTTACAAATGTTGTAGGTAGTACAGTAACTCGTGTTTGTGATGGTTATATTTTGATGCAGTCTGGCCCTGAGATTGGTGTTGCTGCAACTAAAACTTTTACATCTCAACTCATGGTTTTATTTCTTTTATCTTTAAAAATTGGACTTCAGTCTGATTTAGTTAGTGTTGATGATTTATATCATAATATTTCTGCGCTTAGAAGACTACCCGGGTTGGTTAGACAGGTTTTAGAAAATGATGAACAAATCAAAGATGCTGCTGAAGATGTTAAAAATAATGAATCAGTTTTTTTTATAGGTCGAGGTATAAATTTCCCTCTTGCTTTAGAGGGTGCTTTGAAACTTAAGGAGATTAGTTATATTCATGCTGAAGGTTTTGCTGCTGGAGAGCTTAAACATGGTCCTTTTGCTTTACTGACTGATAAAACACCAGTTGTAGCAGTTGTTTCAAAAAACGATAAAACATATGATAAAATTCTAGCTAATATTGGTGAAGTAAAAGCTCGTGGTTCACCTGTTATTGCTGTTGCTGAAGAAAATGATTCTGAGATTGAAAAATATGCAGATATCGTTCTTCGTTATCCTTCTGATGACCAGTTTGGTTCCTGTATAAGTGTATCTGTTATCTTCCAGCTTCTTGCTTATCATATAGCAAACTTACGTGGTTGTAGTATTGATAAACCTCGTAATCTGGCTAAATCTGTAACGGTGGAATAAAAATGAAATGTGTGATACTTGCTGCTGGTGAAGGCAAACGTATGCATCCTTTGACGTTTACTCGTCCGAAGGTTATGCTTCCTGTTGCAAATAAACCAATTCTTGAATGGAATCTTTTGAATGCTAAAAAGGCTGGTTTGAAAGATTTTATTTTTGTTGTTGGGTATAAAAGTGAGATGGTCCGGGATTATTTTGGTGATGGCAGCAAATGGGGTGTTAATATTGAATATGTTAATCAGGGTAAACCCCGGGGTACTGGTCATGCGGTTGGAATGGGTGAATCTTTTGTAGATGATTTATTGGTTTTATGTGGCGATACTGTTTTTGGAGTTGAAGATATAAAGAAAATAACTCTTAGTTCTAACAGTATAGGTTTATATGAAGTTGAAAACCCTGAACAGTATGGTATCGTTGAAACAAAAGATGATAAAGTTGTAAAAATTTATGAGAAAACAAGCGATCCTTTCACAGATGTTATCAATGCTGGTATTTATAGTTTTAAACATGAAATTTTTGATTTTATTAAAAAAACTACTGTGAGTAAACGAGGAGAGTATGAGCTTACTGATGCTATAAATTTGATGGCAGAAAAGGATAAAATAAAATCAGTTGAGATTAAAAGTTGGAGGGATATTGTTTATCCTTGGGATCTTCTGGATGCAAACAAGAAAATTTTGGAAAAGTTTAAAGATAAGTCTAATTGTGAAATTGAAGAAGATGTGACAATTAAAGGTAATGTAGTAATTGGTGAAAACACACAAATTTTGAATGGTGCTTATATTGAGGGTCCTTGTATAATTGGGGATGACTGTAAAATTGGTCCTAATTGCTATATTCGTCCATATACTGCTGTTGGTGATAATTGTCATGTAGGAAATGCCTGCGAGGTCAAGAATTCTATAGTTTTTGATGATAGTAACATCCCTCATCATAACTATGTGGGAGATAGCGTTATAGGATCTGGTTGTAATCTGGGTTCTGGAACTAAAATTGCTAATCTGCGTTTAGATAAAAAAAATATTAAAGTTGTTTTAAATGGTGAAAATATTAACACTGGTAGACGTAAACTTGGAGTGGTTATGGGTGATAAGGTTCAAACAGGTATTAACTCAATGTTTGACGTGGGAAGCATTGTTGGTAATAATGTTTTTGTTGGACCTGGTGCATTGGTACATAGTGAGATTAAACCAAAAAGTAAATTTTTTTAACTTTGTTGAAGACTATAAAGTTCGTAATATCGTCCTTTTTTTTCCATGAGTTCATCGTGTGATCCTGATTCAACGATGGTTCCTTCATCAAGGACATGTATGATATCAGCATTTTTTATTGTGGTAAGGCGGTGTGCTATAACAAAAGTCGTGCAGTTTTTACTTACTTCATCTATTGCTGCTTGTACCATTTTTTCTGAAATATTATCAAGTGAGCTGGTGGCTTCGTCTAATATTAGTATTTCTGGTTTACGTATCATAGCTCTTGCAATGGCTACTCGTTGTTGTTCCCCGCCAGATAGGCGCATCCCTCGGTCTCCAACTATGGTTTCATATCCATCTGGTAGTTTTTTGATGAATTCATGTGCACTAGCCATTTCAGCTGCTTCTATAATTTCTTCATCAGAAAAATTGTTACCAAAAGCAATATTTTCTTTAACTGTTCCATTAAAAATAAATGTATCCTGGCTTACAAAACCAATTTTTTCTCTAAAAGAATAAATATCAAATTTTTTTATGTTGATATTATCAATATAGACTCCTCCTTCTTCAGTATCATATAATCTGAGAAGAAGGTTTACAATAGTGGATTTACCAGATCCAGATGGTCCAACTAATGCCGTGGTTTTATCTTTTGGAATATTCATATTAATGTTTTTTAGTAGTACATCTCTTTCTTTATGTGAAAAATTAACTTTTTTTAGTTTGATTCCGTTTTTAAGAGTTAAAAACTTTTTTGTTCCATTTTTTATATTACTGTATCCTTTTTCTTTTAGGGTTTCATATACTGTTTCTACATTAGGCATCTGATGCATGAAACTCATTCTTAGGTGTCCGAATTTAGAAATTTTTGGTATGACTCTAAATATTCCAAATGCAAAAGTCCCGATTAATGGTGCTAATATTAAAAATTGTCCAGGGTAGAATAATTTGATAACTATTATTCCTCCTCCAACTGCAGAATATATGACCAGCCATAGTATTATCTCCGGCATTTTACTCCAGAAATAGTTACGACGGTGATGATGCCAGTATTTATCTAAAACCTTGTCAAACATGGTTCCCCAGTAGTTGAAGGTTTCAAATACTTTTATTTGTTTAATACCAGAAGTGTATTCACTTACTATAACTCGTTCTTTTTGCCCGGAGTCACGTTTTGCTTTTCCTGCTTTGTAGGAAATAGCTGTACTTATATATTTTATTAGATAGAAATATAGTATTCCGCCAACTGCTACAACTATCACGAGTTTCCATGACATAGTTATTAGTGCTACAAAAACAGCTATCGTCATTATTAATTCTACAATTAAATCAAAAATTGTTTGTAGGAGAGTTGCTAAACTTGTTGGTGCTGAAGAGGTTTTATAGAGTATTTCTCCTTGTTTATTATCTACAAAGAACTGGTAATCTGCGTTGATGCATTTATTAAACACTTTTCTTTTTGCATCTTTTACTAGTTCTGATGTGAATTTTACTGAAGAGTAATAATATAAAGTTTTTGTGATAAAGACAAATAATGCTGTTATTATGAAAAAGATACTGTATCTTAAAAGTTCATCTTTCACTGGTATTATATTTATTAAAGGATCAATGAAATTTAGTACAGGGTTGCTAGGAATCTGTATGGTTTGAGCTAAAACATTTGAAATTATAGGATAAATTACAACAACAGTTAACGCTTCAGCAGTACCTACTAGTAAGGCTAAAGCGGAGATTAGCATGAAAAATATTTTATGTTCTTTTGCAAAATACCAGACTATTTCAAGATTGCTGGTTTTTTGTTTTTTTTCTTTCCTAATCTTCCTCATCATTGCAACCTAATGTTTTTTTGATGTGAAAATAACTTCTTGTACTTATAAGTATTCTTTTCTTTTTTTATGAATCATACTATCTACTCTTTCATCTTAGAAGATTTATGATAAAAATATCCTTCATTAAGGTCAGAATTTTTTATAAAATCCAATATTTTTTTTAATATCTTGTTAGTTTATTTTAAATTTGAACGATAATAGAGGGTAGCTTTCGTTGATAATTTCCAGTTGCTGGATTAGATATGTGGTCCACCAGCTGTGTTTGATATAATACTGATGAGAAATTATTTTTATGTTATAAGGAAAAATTTGTAGATAAATTGACTACCAAAAAATTACTGATTTATCATCCTAAAAACAAATAATGTATGATACTGCAAATAACATAATATTTATAAAAGAGCTGTTAATACTATTAACAACATGAATCTTAGTTTTTTGAATCCCTGGTGGGAAGATAAACAAGCTATAAAACTTGATAAACATCTCAACGAACTAAAAAATTTTAAATATATTTACCATACGTCACTTTTAACTAAGGAGTTCAAACCAGGTAACATATATACCATACGAGGCCCTCGTCAAATCGGTAAAACAACGTTTTTAAAACAGTTAATCAAACAAAAACTACAAACCGTTTACAAAGAAAACATTTTCTATTGGACATGTGACAATCTAACTTCAAAAGATGATCT
>CAYMOC010000063.1:0-10863 GCA_964391965.1 uncultured Thermoplasmatales archaeon
CGGTCCGAAACAAAGCCTTTTTCTTCGAAAAAAATTTTTTCAGGTTTTATAAAATAAAAACCTTCATCATCAACGTTTACAACTACAAGAACCTCATTTTCTTTTTTGTTTTTCACAATTTTAGCCCAAATTATATTGTAGCTTTCACTAGTAATTTTACCCCAGAACCAACCATGATTGTTCATTATTGTTAAAAAATTATTATCCCAATTGTGATCATGGTAGCCAACACCTTTCACCCTCATTTTTTTATTGTCAACCATAATCTCTCCAGAGACCAAGGCTTTAGGTTGGGGTACAACCCAATTATTGTTTTTTTGAAGAAGTTTAAAACCTTTAGTCGTACTTTTAAACTCTAATTTTACATAGTTATCTTCAAAATTAAAATCAAGATAATAAATCCATTCATTGTTTTTTTTGTATCGTTCAATGTCAAATTTGATAAATTTTTTTCCAAATAGTTTAACTAAAGGAAAGTCAGAACTTGATTCAAAATTTTTAAAGAGATGATATTTAACTATTCTTTTTTTCAAAACTCCGTCTTTATAAAACTCTAAAGAAGGAGATACAAAACCATGGTTTTTTTTACTATATGTTTTGATGGTAACCACACAGCTATATCCATTTTCTAGATTAGCATCAAAATACCACCATTCTGCAGCCCAATGATCCTTGGAACCATGAAATGTATCATCAACCGGTGAAATATTTTCTGCTTTTTTAATATCCTCAATCAAATTATCAATTTCTAAAACAAAAATGGTTTCTTTAAATATTCGGAAAAAACAAATAGGATAAAATAGATATACACAAAGAAGATTTATAAAAAACAGATGGGAAAATTCACAGAATACCTTAAATTAGTTCGTCTACCTGGATGGGGGGCATACAGCATAACGGCTTTATTTGGGGCTCTGTCAGTTGGCGTATTTGATCCTTTAAAACTTTTTTTACTTATGGTTATTGGGATCTTTGCAACTTTATTTGGTTTTGTTTTAAATGATTATATTGATGTTGAAACAGATAAATTATCAAAAGAAATATCAGATAGACCATTAGTAAAAGGTACAATACCAAGAAATCATGCCTTATACATCACTATTTTTGCATTCTTCATGGCTTTTCTTGTAACTACTTTAGCAATGAACCAAAACATCTTCCTTTTTAGATATGAACCATTGGTACTATTATTGATAGCTGCTTTTTTTAGTACATTATATAATGTGTATGGAAAAAAAATAACTGGTTCTGATATATTTCCAACAATAGCAACAACATTATTCTGTGTATTTGGTGCAATGGTGATCTCTAAAAATTTTACAAATCTTTTATGGATTATAACTATAGTAACTTTCATCCAAGTATTTTATCTTCATGCAATCATTAATGGTTTTAAAGATGCAGATCATGATTCCAAAACTGGAAGTAAAAACATAGCCTTTAAGCTGGGTTTAAGAGTCAATAAAAAACTTTATGTTCCTTTCACATTCAAGTTTTTAGGAATCTCTCTAAGAACAGGTTCATTAATTTTCATGTTCCTGCCTATAATATATTTTGATTTTTTTCCTTATTACCTATGGCAACCTGCGTTTATGATATTGATGTTTGTAGTACTTTTTTATTTAACCATAAAAATGTTAAATTTAAAGGAGTTCAATAGGGATAAGATAAGGAAACTGATAAGTTTACAAGCATTTCTAAGATATTCTATAGTTCCAATAATGTTATTCAAATTTATTGGCTATCAGATAGCAATATTTTTAATATTTTTCCCATTTTTATGGTTTATAGGGTTAAACTGGTTGATTTACAAAAAAACCGTACAACCAAACACATTATAAAAAAAAATTTGAAAAAAACTTTTTTATCTGAAAAAAAGATATGATCCTGTAAGGTAAGCAATAGTTGTAATTGATGTTGATATAATTACTCCTATAAATATCATAATAATAGATATTTTAAATTTCAAATCAAAAAGATAAGCAATAACTACACCTAATCCTGCACCTGTAAATGGGAGTGGAACTGCAACAAAAAAAACCAGAGCGATACTTTCATATTTTTTGATTTTTTTATCAGCGTTACTCCTTATTCTATTGTAAACTCTATCCATAATTTTTTTAAAAGATCTGTTTTGGCTAAGATATTCCTCAATCTTATAGAAAAACAATAAACCAAAAGGTACAAGAATCATATTTCCTGCTAAAGCAATTGGTAAAGCCTGCCACCATTCCCAACCAAATTCATACATGGCAACAACTGGTAATGTAAATCTTGATTCAAATCCAGGTATCATCGAAAACAAAAAAATTTGTAGCCACTCAGGAAGAGTTTGTATCATAAATCATCTTTATATTTTCATTTTTTTATTTGTAAAACCTTCAGCATCTATTAATAGTTTTATAAAACTTAAAAATTTATACAAATGGAAAATATGTTATACAAATAATTTTTTTTAAATTATTGTTCACGTTTTTTTGCAGAGTTTTTCTTTAATTTTATAAAAAAATATAAGAAATCGAACTTTATACATACTGTTTGAGGTAGGAAATTGATGAGAGATACCAATGAATATTTTGGTCGAAATGCAGGAAAAGTATGGGTCGCACTCAACGTTCACGGTCCACTTAAAGAAGATGCTTTACTTAAAAAGACTAGATTGGATGAAGAAGCTTTCTATGCTGCTGTAGGCTGGCTAGCTCGTGAAAATAAAATCTATAGGACATCTGGAAAAAAATATCAGTTGAAAGAGACAAATCTAACCAGTAGTATAGGTAGGAATGCTGGAAAGATATTCAAAACTCTTTGTAATAAGGATGATATAGATGTTTCTACGATTGCTAAATCTACTAAAATCAAGAAAAGAGATGCTTATTCTGCTCTTGGTTGGCTTGCTAGAGAAGATAAGATTGAAACTAAAACTAAAAAGAAAGGTAAAGCTAAAAAACAGGTTTTTTCCCTAAAATAAAAAAATTTTAGGTTAAAATTTTAAGTTATTGCGGGGTCTATATAGTCCTCGTCTTCTTTATATTCTTCTTCATCTTCTTCTTCGTCTTGGTTTTTACAATCTTCACAGATTCCGTCTTCTTCTTCATCGGGGTCAAGTTTGCATCCACATAGTTCACAATATTCTGTCATAAATTTTTCTCCAAATATCTAAAATTATTTAGGTTGAATTAATGTTAGAATCTGTTTATAGTTTTTAAAGATATATTAAAAAAATTTTTATTTTTTCCAAAGTGGTGACATTTCTCTTAGTTTTTGTACAATGTTTGTAAGTTCTTGGATTACATATTCAACTTCTTGTTCATTGTTATGTCTTCCAACGCTTAGTCTTAATGATCCATGTGCTTCTTCTGGTTTTAGACCTAGTGCTAGTAGTACATGTGATGCTTGTAGTTTTTTTGAGGAGCATGCTGAACCTGTGGATGCTGCTATTCCTTTTTCATCGAGTTTTAAAAGAAGTGATTCTCCTTCTATTGCTGAAAAACGAAAATGAGCGTTGTTAGCTAGTCTTTTTTCGGGATGCCCGTTTAGATTTGTTTCCTGTATTTCTAATATGTTTTTTATGAGTTTGTCACGTAGTTTTTTGAAATGATTTATGTCTTTTTTCATTTGTTTTTGTAGTATCTGACATGCTTTTCCTAGTCCTACTATTCCTGGTGTGTTTAATGTGCTGCTTCGTAGTCCTTTTTCGTGTCCTCCTCCATGAGCTAGTGGTTGTATTTTTGTTCCTTTTTTGATGTATAGTGCTCCTACTCCTTTGGGTCCGTAGATTTTATGTGAGGAGAGTGCTAAAAGATCTATGTTTTGTTTTTTTACATCAACAGTTGTCTTACCTATGGCTTGTACGGCATCTGTGTGAAAGAGTATGTTGTTTTCTTTAGCGATTTTTCCTATTTTTTCTATTGGTTCTATTGTTCCTATTTCGTTGTTTGCAAACATAATTGTTATTAGAAATGTGTTTTTTGAGATTGATTTTTTTAACTCATTTATATCTACTATGCCATATCTGTCTGTTGGAAGATATTTTATTTTGAAGCCTTGTTCTTCAAGGTGTTTACATGTTGATAGTACTGCTGGATGTTCGATTTCTGTTGTGATTATGTTGTATTCTTTGTTGTTTCTTTTGTTTTTATTTAGATATGCTGTTCCTTTTATTGCAAGATTATCTGATTCTGTTCCGCCTGATGTAAATATTATTTCTTCTGGTTTTGCGTTTATTATTTTGGCTGTGTTTTCTCTTGCTTTTTCTATTGCTTGGTTTGCTTCATTTCCATATTTGTGTATTGATGAGGGGTTTCCAAATTTTTTGTCAAAAAATGGTAGCATTTCTTCTATAACTTTTTTATCAACGGGTGTTGTTGCTGCGTAGTCCATGTAGATTTTTTTCATGATTTTTTTCCTCTATTTGTGGTTTTTTTGTTGGTTATGGGGTATATTTTTTTCTTATTTTTATGTTTGGATAAGGTTTATGGCAAAAAGTATTTATATTATCAAACTAAATTATATATAAAACTAATAATAAAAATATTTTATCGAATAAAAAAATGGGGATAAGATAGATGACAAAAAAAGGCTTATTTGCAATATTTCTCATAATAGCACTATTATTCTTAGTAGTATCAGCAAACGCATTACCAAAAATATTTCCAAATGTACAATTTCCAATAGGTGGAAACCAAGGAAACATGTTTGGAGACTATGAAGATCTACTCACAAAACCAGGTCCAAGAATAAGTTTTCTAAAACAAAGTGGAAACCAAATACTAATCTGTAAATCACCAGCCGGATATGACTGGTCAGAATTTGACAAAGGAAAAAGCCAATGTTTATTACCAGAAGGAGCTGTAATGGCTGGCGATGTAATAAAAAACTGTGAGGGAACGGTAACCATTATACACAAAGCAACTAACGAAATAGCAATATCTGCAACATTTACTGACCCATTAACCGAAGAAGAAAAAGAAAAACAAGACACAGATCCAGATCCTGTAGATCAAAACAAAGACGATGAAAACAACCAAGATACACAAGAAAAAACACAATTTGAAATAAAAATCACAAAACCTGCAGAAAAAAAATCCTACATTCGAGATATACAATTAAAAGAAAGAGATAACACATTAGTAATAGGAAACATCGACGTAGAAACAGATATAACAAACCCAGATAACATCGGAATACAAAAAGTAGTATTTAGTGTAGATAACAAAGAAAAATACACAGATGACGAAGGACCAACATATTCCTGGAGTTGGGATGAAAAAATATTTGGTAAACACACAATAACTGTTTCAGTCTATGATAAAAAAGGAAACCTTTTAGATTCCGATGAGATAAAGATTACTATACTAAACTTTGATATCCTCTAAAAAAATTTTTTTTTTTTTAAAAAATCTGGGAAACGAAATACCCGACATAATGAGTTAGAATTATCACTAAAACTGATATAAAAACATGTTCTCCGATAACTTTTAAAGGATTAGCATTTCTCTCTTTTGCAATAAAATAACTAATAGCAGTAATTAATGATGTACCAATAATAATACCTAAGAATACACCTGTCTGAAGTTTTAAAAAAAGAACGGGTAAAATAAAAAATGAGGAGAATAAAAACTTAAAAATAAAAGTTGAAACAGTTGACTCCCATATTTCTTTATGATCATGATGATTTTCGTATTCTTGACTAATATGGATGCTTATAGAATCAGATAATGAATCGGCGATAGCTATAGTTATGATACCTCCGATTACAACAACTCGAGAACCAGTTCCAGAATTTAATCCTACCATTAAACCAAGAGTTGTTATAATGCCTGATGTAAGACCAAAGCTAAAACCGACTCTCCATGACCTTTTCATAAATTAAACCTAATCTAATAATACTATATTTGCGTCTCTTTTAAAAAACATTTGAAAAAAAAATTCTATTTTTTATCAATAGACAATTTTTTTGTTAGTTTAACCAGTTCAGGTGGACAATCCATTAATTCTCCTGTTTCAACAAACTTTTGAAATCTTTTCAACCAGAAAGGTGTCACTTCACAGGTTTCAATGGCTTCGATAAATTTTGTTATCATCTCCATGGTTTCATTATGAAGTATATGTTCCATTTCACAGGCGTCTTCTTCAGCAATTTCTTCATCAACTCCTAAAAGTAGTAAAAAATTTTTTAATGAATCATGTTTGTTTTGAGTTAAAATTGCAAGTTTTTTTCCTTTATTAGTAAGAGTTACACCACTGTATTTTTTGTAATTTATGTATCCTTCTTCATATAATTTTTGAAAAACTTCTGTTACACTAGCTGGATTTATTCCAAGAGCTTGAGCTATATCATTTGTATGAACTCTTTCTTTTTTCTTTTGAAGATTATATACAAGTTCTACATAATCTTCTATTGTTTTTCTTCTCAAGTGTTTTTTTTCACACTCCTAAAAGTATTATTCTTAAAATTATTCCAACGATGGTAGCCGCGCCTATCATTATTAATGATGCTTTTATCAGATCCTTGATTCCTAGTTCTTTCAGCATCACAGCAAATGTTGCTACGCAGGGGAAGAAGACAGTTAGCATAGTTGCGACAATCACTAGTTGCATAGCAGAGAATGTTCCTGCTTCAAAGCTTAGAAGTGTTCCCACGGCTAAGTCTTTTCTTAGAAAACCTGTTAGTAGTACTACTGATGTTTCACCTGGTAGTCCAAATATTCCTGCCATAAGTGGTTGAAATGCTTCTGCTACGGCTTTAATAAAACCAATGGTGTAAAGTATGTTTACAAGGAATACTCCGAAGAAAAGCCAGGGTAAAGCGTCTTTAATAAACCAACGGATCCTCATCCATGTTTTTTTTATTGTTGTTTTGAAATGTGGCATTCTGTAACTTGGTATTTCTAGAAATATTTCAGGGCTGTCTCCTTTGACGAATTTATTTAAAATAATCCCTGTAATAAAATATAGAAAAATTAGTGTTGTAAAAACTATTAGAATGTAAACTATCGGCGGATATTGCATGTTGCTTGATAGTTCTTTACTTGAAAATATGGCAAATATTAGTGAAGTTTGTGCCATACATGGAACTGAGATACTTAGTAGTGTTGCTGCTATGAAACGTTGTTTTCGTGTTTCAAATGATCTAATTGAGAGCATTCCTGGAACGTTACAACCTAGTCCTAAAAATACTGGTACGACACCGTAACCATGCATTCCAATTTTGTGAAATATGTTATCTAAAAGAGTGGAAAGTCTTGGTATGTAACCTGTGTCTTCTAGGATTGATAACATAAAATAAAAAGCTATTATGTATGGTAATACCATGACTAGGGGTACATAGATTCCAGTGGTTAGCATTCCTAGTGATTCTACTGGGTCAATTGCACCATACTCTTGACTTATCAAAAATCTGTAGAACCATCCAGGTCCTAATATTTCTCCTAATTTTTCAACAAGAGGTTGGTATAGATTTGTAAAAAGAGGGTCAAAAATGTAGTTTATAAGATTTTCTCCAATCAATCTAATTATCCAAAAGGAAAAAAAGATGATTCCTATGGCTATTGGAAAACCTGTTAGTGGTCTGATTGTTAGATCTTCTAATCTATCTTTCCAGGTGTGATGTTTGTGTTCTATTTTTTCTATTTTTTTTATTATCTGACCTATTTCTACCCATCTTCCTTCATCGCTTGTGGGTTTGATTTTTTCAGGTGATTTTGCATCTTTAATTCTTGATACTAGTTCTTTGATTCCTTCACCGGTGAGTGCAGTTATTGGTTCAACAGGTACCTCTATTATTTCTTCTAGTTTTTCTGAGTCTATATGTATTCCAAGGTGTTTGGTTTCATCCCATAGGTTCAAAGCTATTACTACGGGTATGTTTTTTTCAAGAAGTTCAAGTGTTAAATATAGGTTTCTTTCAAGATTAGTAGAATCGATTACGTTTATTACTATATCGGCTTCTTCCATTAGTTCGGCTGCTACTTCTTCGGTTTTGTTTGATGGTTCTAGTGAGTATGTTCCTGGTGCATCTATTATTTCTACTTTTTTTTGGTCTATATGCATTTTTCCTTTGGAGAAGTCTACGGTTGTTCCTGGGTAGTTGGATGATATAACGTTGGCTCCTGTGAGTCTTGTGAATACGACGCTTTTTCCCACGTTGGGGTTTCCCATTAATACAATTTTTTTGGTCATATTTCTTCAACTGTAATTTTATGTGCCATTCCTCTTCCGATGGTGAAGTTTGAGTTTCCATATTTTATGGTTAGTGGTCCCATTAGTGGTTGTTTTGATTTGATTTCGATTATTTTTCCTTCGCGTAGGCCCATGCAGTTCATTTTTCTTTGGAAGTTTCTTCCTCCGTGTATGGATATTATTTTTGCTTTGCTTCCTGATTTTAGTTGAGATAGTTGTTTGTGTTTCATGTGTTTGTTTTTTCTCCTCAGCTTTTTTAGGTATGCCTAAATTATATATTGTTAAAACAAGTATAAAAATATTTTGGTATGCCTAAACTTTAGTATATAAAAAAAGAAAAAAAATGAAAAAAATTATGCTATAGTAACCTCTTTATTAAGGTAAACATCCTGAATATTATTCAAAAGCTTAATACCTTCTTCCATAGGACGTTGAAAAGCTTTACGACCTGAAATTAATCCCATACCACCAGCACGTTTATTAATAACTGCAGTACGGACTGCTTGAGCAAAATCATTCTCACCAGAGGCACCACCAGAGTTAATCATACCAACCCGTCCCATGTAACAGTTGGCAACCTGCCAACGAACCATATCGATAGGGTGATCAGAACAAAGCTCCGTGTAAGCATCCTTATCAAACTTGCCAAACTTAACACCCTTGTCATTCAACGCAATATAACCACCGTTAATCGTAGCTTGTTTCTGTTTAACTACATCAGCTTCAATAGTAACACCTATATGATTAGCTTGACCTGTAAGATCCGCAGAGCTATGATAATCTTTGCCATTGATTTTAAACTCAGAATTACGAAGATAACACCAAAGAAATGTTGCCATACCTAGTTCATGAGCACGTTTAAACGCTTTACTAACCTCTTCTATCTGACGGTTACAAAGTTCTTTATCTGAACCAAAATAAATAGTTGCACCAACTGCTGCGGCACCAAGATCCCAAGCTTGTTCAACATCAGCAAATAAACGCTGATCAAAATCATTAGGATAACTTAGAAGCTCATTATGATTAAATTTAACCAAGAACGGTATACGATGAGCATATTTACGTGAAACAGCTCCAAGCACACCCAATGTTGAAGCAACCGCGTTACAACCACCCTTTATTGCAAGTTCAACGATTTTATCTGGATCAAAATAAATCGGGTTTGGGGCAAAAGAAGCCATAGCACTATGCTCAATACCCTGATCAACAGGTAAAATAGACATATAACCTGTTCCAGCCAGCCGACCATGATTATAAATAGATCTAAGATTTTTCAAAACCCTTGTAGGCCGGTCAGTGTCACGAAAAACACGGTCAACAAAATCAGGACCCGGTAGACACAAATCATCTTTCTTAATTTTCGGATCATCAAAATCTAGTAAAAAATCAGCTTCTTCACCTAAAAAATTACGAATTCCTTCAATTCCCTTCATCTCACTACCTCTTAAATCCCTTAATTCTTGCATAATAAAACCAACTCCATAAATCAAAATGTAAACATATCACTATAAAAAAAGGTTTGGTAAAAACAACTTAAAAAAAGATTAAAAAAAGGGTTTACAACCCTTCTTCTTCATGTCTCCTGCCAAGTTTTTCAAGCATATCCTCAGTCATGTCAGAAAGATGATACTTAGGTTTCCAACCCCATTCCTCCCGAGCGGAGGTATCATCTATACTACTCGGCCATGAATCAGCAATATCCTGCCTGTAATCAGGTTTAAACGTGCATTCAAAATCAAGGATATGTTTTTTTATTTCATCAGCGAGCTCTCCTGCTGAAAAACTCATAGCTGTAACATTAAAATCACAATGATGCTTCAGGTTTTCAACTGGTGCCTCCATAAAATCCATAGTTGCCTTAATACAATCAGGCATATACATCATAGGAAGACGAGTATCCTCTTTTACAAAACAAGTATATTTTTTGTTTTTAATAGCTTCATAAAAAATCTCAACAGCGTAATCAGTGGTCCCTCCACCAGGAAGAGTCTCACTACTAATAATACCCGGATATCGAAGTCCTCGGACATCAAGTCCAAATTTTTTGAAATAATAATCTCCAAGAAGCTCTCCAGCTACTTTTGTAACACCATACATTGTTTTTGGTTTCAAAATAGTCTCCTGAGGAGTATTCTCCTTAGGCGTTTCTGGTCCAAAAGCAGCGATACTACTTGGAACAAAAACACGAATCATATCATACTCACGAGCAATCTCCATGATGTTATGCATACCATTGATGTTAACATCCCAGCAAAGCAGTGGTTTTTCTTCACCTACAGCTGATAGAATTGCTGCCATGTTATAAACAGTGTCTATATCATATTTTTTCACTAGTTTTTCAACCGATTCACGATTGGTGATATCTATACCCATTTCGAAGGGACCAGATTCTTCTAATTTCTTACTTGGTTTTGTTTTACGTCCACAGGCGATAACATTGTCATTTCCATATTTTTTGCGTAAATCCATAGTTAGTTCTGATCCGATTTGTCCAACAGCACCAGTTACAAGTATTTTTTTCATTTCTTTTTTAGTCATATTAAACTTGAAAACCCCCATATGTAGTTATTGAAGGGGTTATATGAAAAAGGTATACATAGTTTACTGTTTTATTTTTTTATGTTGAGGATAAATGTATCCACATTGTTCCACTGTGTAATCCTAAACTATCAGCAACTTCCG
>CAYMOC010000064.1:0-7369 GCA_964391965.1 uncultured Thermoplasmatales archaeon
ACCGGCGCCAGAAATAGCGTCCACCGTGGCCGACCCGCTGGATGGCAACCACACTGACAAACGAAGTTCTGGTTTTCAGCTGCCGGGAATCCGTCCCGACGGTAAGCAGATATTTCTGTTCGGGAAACCTGCAGAGATATGCCGTTAATTCATTAAAAAACTGCTCCCCCTCTAAAAAACCACTCGTAGGATTATTAAACTTATAATCCATAATCTCGTCCTCGCCAACCGTTATGATTAAACAATCAGCCCTCACCACTATTAACGGTATATAACAACCCCGTATTGAGGATTTTATCAGTGACGATCAATAGATGTCAAAATATACTACACTCCCTTCATCCTGTGAAATTGGACCTGGAACCTGTATAATATTGCCTTAAAAATAAATTAAATGTAACTTTTGTCAAAAATTTTTATAAATAGATAATTTCAAATAAAAGATGCCATTGTCAAAAGACATTGTGTCAGATAAAACAAACCAGGCAACAGAAGGAGTAAAAACACTTTTAGGAGATCCAAAAAAAGCAGTAATCAAACTAGCAATACCAATGATTATTGCCATGTCAGTGCAAACCATCTACAATTTTGTAGATGCACTTTTTGTATCGGGATTAGGACAAAAATTTTTTACAGATGGAGCAGTCGATGGAATAGGAGAACTAGGTATAGCCGCAATTGGATACATTCTCCCATTTTTTATGATGGCAATAGCCATATCAACAGGCATCGGCGTAGGAAGCTCATCAGCTATATCGCGAAGAATCGGAGCTGAAGACAAAAAAGGCGCAGACAACATAGCAGAACACTCAATAATAACAGGACTAATCATAGCAGCAATATACAGCATCACACTATTTATTTTAGCAGAACCATTAATAAAACAAATAGGTGCAGGAGAAGCTTTACCCTACGCAGTAGGCTACGGAAAAATAATATTTGCGGGAAGCACAGCAATATTTTTCATAAACATATCAACAGCTATACTAAGAGGAGAAGGCGATGCAAAAAGAGCAATGTATGCAATAATATTTGGAACAGTACTCAACATAATTCTTGACCCAATATTTATCTACACATTTAAACTCGGAGTTGAAGGTGCAGCATATGCAACCATTCTATCAATGACTATAACTGGTTTAATAATAATTTACTGGCTATTTTTCAAAAAAGACACCTATGTAAACTTCAAACTAAAACATTTCAAATTCAAAAAAGACATAATAGTAGACATATTCAGAGTAGGTTTCCCAGCATCCATACAACAACTATCAATGTCTTTTACAATGATAATGATAAACCTTATAATAATACATCTAGCAAATGCTGGAGATCAAGGAATCACAGTATACACAATAGGATGGCGACTAGTAACTGTAGCAATACTACCATTACTAGGTTTAGCAACAGCAGTAATAACAGTATCAGGTGCTGCATATGGTGCAAATGAATACAAAAAACTAAACACAGGTTTTAATTTCTCATTAAAATTCGGATTAATAATAGAAATAGTAATAGCAATGGCTATTTTTCTACTCGCACCATATATTACACTTATTTTTACCACCGGACCAGGTTTAATAGATCTAAGACAAGAAATTGAAAATTTTATTCGTATCTCATGTTTCTTCTACCCTGGTGCAGCATTTGGAATATTATCCTCTTCAACTTTTCAAGGAACAGGGAAAGGAATCTATGCATTAATTGCAACATTATTAAGAAGTGTTATATTAACCCCTATACTTGCAACTTTAATATGTTGTCTTGTTGCTTTAAATCTTAATGGAATATGGTGGGGAATAGTGGCAGCTAACCTGATTGGTTCTTTTGTCTCATTCACATGGGTAAAATACTACATAAAAAAACTAAATAACAAATAAAAAAATAAAATCAAAAATTTCTTTTTTCCCAAATTTCATCATATTCTTTCTGGCTATCATCATTTTTTATTATACCAGTTTGATGATATGTTTTATAGCTAACATCAGCTGATTCAACTTCTTTCCTGTTTTTATTTTTCCTATTTCTAAAAAAAGAAATTAAACCCACACTACAGACAATAACAACGATTGTTCCAACAATAATCATTAACGGAGTTGAAATTTTATCCATTAAAGTCTGTTCTATAGAAAATTTTTCACTGAAACCTGAAACAGAACTAAAAGAAGAACTTTCAATTTTAATCTGATAACCACTACCATCTGTAAGATTTTTAGGTATAGTCCAAGTATATGATCCTTCAGAACCATCAACTTTTGAGGCAATAGTAAATAATTCTTCATCATTTTTATACAAAACTATATCTAAATATTCACCTGCATTATTAGCATCCCATTTTATTTCAAAATCATCACCAATGTATAAAACCTGGTTTTTTTTAAGATCCTGAACCTCTATTTCTCTACCACCAATACTAAATTTCCCACTTTCATCTTTGATGGAATCATACTGATTACTTTTTATCATCATATGATAACCATCGCTTGGAGTATATTCTTTTGAAATAATCCAAGTATAACTACCTGTGTTAGCTATATCATTTGCAACTGTTCCACAATAAACATCTTCTTTATAAAGAATTAAATCAACAAAGCCGCCAGCGTTTTCAGATTCCCATTTAATCTCATGAGTTTCATTTGGAAACCATGTTTTTCCAGAAAACTCAGTGACAAAAGAAAGAGATCTTTCATTTAATGAAAAAGATCCGCTGATATCATATACACTAGAATAATATGTACTAGTTATTTTTATTGTATATATTGAGTCTACAGATAAAGAAGAACTGATAAACCAATTATATGAACCATCATTATTTGTACTAGACTCAATAGTTGATCTGTAAGTATCATCTTCATATAATTCAATTTTAACACTGTTACCTGCATTTTTTGATGTCCATTCTATAGTGTATTCTTGACCTTTATACCAAACAGATTTATGTTCAGGTTTAGTAACTGTAAGAGTTCTTTCATCTATAGAAAAATCATCACTGAAATCTTCTACATCGCCATAAAGATTACTAGTTATTTTTATCTGGTAATCATCACCTATCGTTAAATCATTTGAAACAGTCCAACTATATGAATTATAACCATAGTAATTGTAACCATCATAGTTGTTAACATCATCATCTATCTCTTCAATTAACGTATCATCTTTGTATAATGAAATTGCTACATTACCTTGTTCTGCATATTCTGAATTCCATCTAATATTATATGACTCGCCTTTAAACCAGGTTGATGAATAAGATGGAGTTCTTACAGTAATTGATCTTTGATATTCTATAGTAAAATAATCACTAAAATCATAGGTACTGCTATTATATTGATCCGATATTTTTATTTGATAACTACTACTTTCATCAATTGTATCTGGAATATTCCATGAACGGTAACCGTAGTTATAATAATATGAATCGATTTCCTGGACCCAGTTTCCACCCTCATAGAGTTCGATTTTGACATAATTGCTATCAAGATCAAAATAATCCCATGTTATTGTTACTGAACCGCCTGCATAAAGGATATCTCCTGAGGAAGGATTTTGTACAGCTATATATGGAGCAGCTTTAGAATTTTCAATATAAAGATTAAAAAACAAGGATGCAGCAATAATTGTTATTATAAAGAATGATGTTGTTTTTTTTAGATACAATTATAGATTCACCACACCAGTTTTTTTTAGTTTTTTATTATAATAAAAACAATATGTGAATGAATGGTTATATTCAAAAAATTTTCCAATTTAACAAAAATTGTTTAAATCTTATATTCAATTCATTAATACAAAAAATAAAGATTGTAGATTAATTCTTCAATTACAAGGCTGGAGGATGATACTGGGTGAATAACAAAAAAATACTCATAGTTGGAATTGCAACTGTTATTTTTATTATAGTTTTACTAATGTCTATTAATCTAATTTCAGGTATTAAAGATGCTGACATGGATGGGGATGGTCTGTTAAGACAAGAAGAATTAAAAATTGGTACCAACCCTGAGTTAAGTGACACAGATTATGATGGCATCCCAGATGGTGAAGAATATGATTATTGGATGGATAAATTCGATAGAACTGGTAATGAAAATTTTAAACCTGATGGTGATGCAGATGGTGACGGCATCATAAATATTCTTGATGATGACTCTGACAATGATGGAGTAACAGATGGAATAGAAATAGACCATGATTCTGATCCAACAAAAATAGACACTGATGGTGATGGTTTAAGTGATTTTGAGGAATTAAATCCGGGGGGAGGATGGTTTTATTACTGATCCAAATAATCAAGATACTGACCAAGATGGAATACCAGATGCTATAGATGATTTTCCTAATGGCGCTCCTAAAAATCCGGGGGATTTAGCTTATGGGGAAGAAACTGATCAAGAAAAACAATCAGATTTTATTCGTTCGGGTGGGGATGCTGATGTTACATGTTTCGCTATTTTTGATCCATATCTTTCAGGCCTTAAAAGACATAAAGTTTTTGATATTGTAGATGCTGATTATACAGCAAAAATTTCAACGGATGGACAATATGATAAAATCTCTCTTTCCTCTAATCAACGATCAAATGTTTTCACTGGGAAAATAACTTTAGATCTAACAGGGATCTCAACTAGTGATTATATACGAATACCATCAGTTTCTCCTGATGCAAATATTATAAGTTATGAAACTGCAGGTGGTTTAACATTAGATTTTTATAAAGATGAAGATGGTGGAGCTGATAATTATTATGTTAAACCAACTGGTCAATTCCCCTCAGGTGATTATGAAACATTAGAATTTACTACAAGTTGTAGCGACTCGTATTATTTTTATGATATACCTGATGATATACCTTCAGGTAGAACTTTAAGCGATATTCCTTCAGGGGTTTTAAAAAATCCACCGAGTTCAGTTCAACAAAAAGGAAATGAAGTAATAGCTGAACTTGGTTTAACTGGTGAAAACAATCTTAAAACAATTGTTTCTAAACTTTATGATCATTTTAGTAGTTTTGAGGGAGATACTGATGATAATGACTGTGAAATTGATCCTTCTGAACCTGATGATTATGTAGCTACTGCTCTTTCACAATGTGGTTGTTGTTATGTTAGATCTTTTGCTTGTTTTATCACAGCTAATTGTATAGGACTCCCTGCAAGGCTTGTAACTAATGAATGTCATGCTTTTGTCGAAATATATCTGCCGGATAACGGTTGGACTATGATGCAGCTAGGTGGTTGTGGAACAGATTTTTCAAACCCTGATAACAATGATCCTTTTAACCCAGATGATGGCGGACCAGATGATACACCAGAATGTGGAGATGGGATTTGTGATCCTGGTGAAGACTGTAAAAATTGTGAAGAAGATTGCGGCCGTTGCAAAGAAGATCTGACTTCAACACAAACCAATATAACAAAGGTTTCCTCTTCAAATATTTATAAAACCAATCAATTCTGGGTTGAAGGCAGAGTCATAGAGTTAGATGATAGTCAACCTGTTTCTAATATGCCAATTACTGTTTATCTAAATGAATCAAAAGAAACAGTCGGGAGCCCTGCTGGGACAGGTACAACAAACAGTTACGGAATTTTTAATATAACTTGTATTGTCCCTGATGATATACCTGCTGGTGAAAATAATATTAATGCTCATGCAGAAGGTGTTGGCGACTATGGTGAATCCTGGTCTGATCCAACAATAAATATTTATTCAGATTCAAAAATAGTTTTTGATATGAAATCAACAATTGGTGAAAACAATCCATTAACAATAAAAGGTATCTTATATGATGATAAAAATCTACCAATAACCGATCAAATAGTTGACATATTTGTAAATGGACAAAGCGAAGGATGGGATGATACTAATTATTTAGGAGAATTCCAAAAGACGTTTTATACAGATTCATACCAAAAAGGGGATACTTTAACAATAAAAGCAAACTTCTCTGGAAATCAATATATAAATGGATCAGAAAAAACAACAACAGTTTTAATAAAAGATAAAAACACAAGTCTAAAAATCACTGTTAAACCCGAACAAGCAGTAAGAGGAAATAAAATAAAAATTGAAGGTACTTTAACAAGTGGTAATAACGATAAACCAGATAATCAACAAATCAATATAAACTTTAACAATAACACTTACACAACAAAAACAAATAAAGGAGAATTCGAAAAAGAAATAACCATACCTTACACCTCCAAACTAGGAATTAGTACAGTAAAAGCTGAGTTTGAACCAACTGATCAATTAGCAGAATCTTCAGCTGAAAAAACAATAACAATCTATGCAAATACATCAATAATCCTAACTTCCCCTTCAAAAAAAAATTATGATCTAAATGAAACATTTTACGTAAACGGCACATTATTAGACGACAATGATAACCCCTTATCAAATAACAATATAACAATTACTTTTTTATCATCTGAAAAACGAATTTTAACAGATCAAAACGGAAGTTTTTCAACAAATTTTACAATACCGCCTAATACAACACCAGGACACTCAGAAATAACTGTAGAATTCAAAGGAAATAGCGATTTTTATAAACAATCCATTAATTCAACAGAAATAAACATCGCAACTGAGGGTACAAATAAAGAATCACAAAATATATATCATATTCTACTGTTTTCAGCAATTATATTATTAACTTTAACAGGTGTAATTATGTTATTTAAAAAGAAAAGAGGAGAAAAAGGACCATCCATTGAGGAAATAGCCTCAGAAACTATTGATAATTTAGAACAAAACAATGATTATCGAGAAGCAGTTATAAACTGTTATCGTCAAATGTGTGATTGGCTAAGCAGGCAGGGCATTCATAAAAATGATTTCCAAACACCAAGAGAATTTGCAATGGCTTCAAAAGATTACCTTAGAATAGCACCAGAAACACTCTACACTCTCACACAGATTTTTGAAAAAGCAAGATACAGCAAACATCAGATAAATATAAATGATAAAAACCAAGCAATCCAATGTCTAAATGAAATAGTATCTCAACCAGTTGCAATGGAAAATCCAGAAGAAATACCAGATTATCAAAACACATCTCAAACACCAGGATACTAAAAAAAAAGAATATTTATCAAAAAAAGGTTTAGAGGTTTAAAATGATTAATTTATACCAGATACAAAATCTAAATATGTCAAATTTGATTTTTGCAGCGTCAAACAGCATTGGTCCAAATTTTTGGTATTTTATAGTCGTAATAATCATGATATCTGGTATAACTGCATCCATTATACTACTAGTAAAATCTAATAAACCAGAGGATTGGCATCATGAATCCTTTGTAGATGATGATTTTTATATGTCCGGAAGACTCGGTGATTTAACAAATAGAATAAGAACAACTCC
>CAYMOC010000064.1:7379-10722 GCA_964391965.1 uncultured Thermoplasmatales archaeon
GTTCAACAATAAAAAAAAATATAGAAATGCTTTTTTTTGAAAAAATACGTAAAAATTATGGTTTCACTTATGAAGAAATAATAGATATGAAATATAATAACCCTGAGAAACTTAGAGCAGTTGTAAATGATGATTATATTTACAATTGGATAGTAAACTCTGAGGAGATGAAAAAAAACAAACCAGGTTTTTTTGATAAAAATGCTAAAGAAATTTTTATAAATGATTTAAACCAGATTATGGATAGAATGGAGGTGTGGGGAAAATGACAATTCCTGTGTCAGAAATTTCCGCTATATGTGAAAAACTAGTAGATGAGGTAGGTAGAGTAGTAGTTGGTAAAAAAAATATGTTGAAATATGTTACACTTGGTGTTCTAACAGATGGTCATATACTTTTCGAGGACTATCCCGGTCTTGCAAAAACATTGACAGCAAAAACCTATTCCATGGTTATGGGATGTAATTTTTCAAGAGTTCAGTTTACACCAGATTTACTCCCCGCGGATATAACTGGAACATATATTTATAGCCAAAAAACTAGTGATTTTAAACTAATCAAAGGCCCAATTTTTACTAATGTTTTATTAGCTGATGAGATAAATCGAGCTCCACCTAAAACACAGGCTGCTCTTCTTGAAGCCATGCAGGAGAGGCAGACTACTTTAGAAGGTTCAACTTACTCTCTCGAACGTCCTTTTTTAGTTCTAGCTACTCAGAACCCAATTGAATATGAAGGAACTTATCCATTACCAGAGGCACAAGTTGATCGTTTTCTAATGAGGCTTAACGTTGGTTATCCTGATAGTGATGAAGAAAATGAGATACTTAACAGGATGGAACATGGAAATATTAGTAATGTTGATTTAAAAAAAGTTGTAACACCTGAAAAAATTGTGGAAATGCAAAGAAGTGTTCATCAGGTTTATATTGATCCAGACATAAAAAGATACATGGTTGAAATAGTTCAGAATACAAGAAAAGACAACCGACTTGAAGTGGGTATAAGCCCGCGGGGTTCTATAGCTTTGTTTAAACTTTCTAAAGCACATGCTGCTTTTTATGGACGGGATTTTGTTGTCCCTGATGATGTTAAAAATGTAGCTGTTCCCGCTCTAGCACATCGTTTGATTCTTAAACCTGAAGCTAGAGTTCGAGATGTAAAACCAGAAAGCATAATTAAAGAAATTTTGAATCAAATACCTGTTCCAACGGTCGAAAGAAAAATATGAGAACACAAAAATGTGCTGGTATCATTGCTGGATGTATTGCATTAATAGTGTTTAGTTTATTTTTTGTAGAATGGCTTGTATTAATTTTTATAATACCACTCTTAATTTTTCTTTTCGCAGGAGTTATATCCTTCTACGGTAAAGACATAGATGTAACTATAGAACGAAAAGTTTCAAATGTTAAAATTTTTGAAAATGACGAACTAGAAGTAACTTTAAACATAAAAAACCAAGGTGAGGATATACCCTACATTGAACTTTATGATTTAGTACCTAAAAAAACAAAAATTGTAGAAGGTACAAATTTCCATGTATTAGACCTTAAAAAAAATGATGAGATAGAAATTCGTTATAAGATTTTTTGTCCTCTCCGCGGACGTTTTGTAATGGGACCAGTTTATCTTAGAATTAATGGTTTTCTTGGAATGTTTTTTAAAGAAAAAGAAATCGAAACACCCACATCTATAACTGTTATTCCACAAACAGAAAAAGTCTCAAATGTTTCTTTAAAATCTAAACCCACAATTTTTCCTGGAGTTATGCAGGTTAAACATGCAGGAATCGGAACAGAATTCTATGGTATAAGAAAATATACCACAGGTGATACTTTTAAAAGAATAAACTGGAAAACGTTTGCTCGATATCGTGATTTGATGGTTAACCAATATGAACTAGAACGTACAAAAGATGTAATAATAGTGGTTGATGCAAGAGGAGTTGAAGGAATAGGTTCTTTAAAACATAGTCCATTAGAATACAGTATACGTGCAGCTGTAGCTCTTGCTCAACAATATCTAAAAAGACGCGATAGAGTAGGACTTATAGCCTATGGACCATCTGATGGCTACCTAAAATGGATTTACCCTGAATCTGGAAAAAAACAACTATATAAAATAATTGATGAACTCGTAAGCCTTCAACCGTTTGGAGATTTTCCTTTCAGCGGAGCAGTATACCGATCTGTTACACATCTCATACCAAAAAAATCTCTTGTTATTTTTATTAGTAGTCTAGAAAACGATTGGTCGATTCCAAAAGGTGTCGAACAACTAATAGCATACAATTTTAATCTATTAATTATCTCACCATCACCTTTTGCCATAGAATACTCTATGGAAACACCAGATAAAAACACACAATTAGCATATCGAATACTCAGATTCGAAAGAGAAAACTATTTAGGTGAAATAAGAGAACTAGGAGCAAAAGTTATCGATTGGAACCCAACACTACCATTAAGCGTCTCACTTCAGGAGGTGGAAAAACTACGGATCCGCAGGTAAACAAAATAAAACTAAAAATATACTCAATGAAAACACTATCATTAATTATATTACTATGGGTTTATGCAGTTTCAATAACAGGTTTTATTGAAATATTTAAAATCCTAAGTAAAGATCTTTTAATAATAAACTACAACTCAGACTACCTTGGGATTATATTTGGAATCATGGGCTTAGGATTAGGAACAGGTTTCTATTTTTTATCAAATTTACCCAAAAAAATCAAAAATATAATACTCATAACAATACCCTCAATAATACTTTTGATAATACTATTTTCATATCTAATAGCAGATATAGAAGGTTTTATAACTGTATTATATAATCTTCTAAAAGTCGGTATTTTCTTTTTAGTAAGTGGACTTCCATCCATAGCTATTTACAGTGTTTTAAAAAACCAAAAAAATGTTCTTCTAGCTTGTGGTGCAGGTATAATGATATTTTTCTTTATGATAATTTTTCTTTCCCAAATAACAAAACTAAACTTATTACCAGTTTACTCAGAAAACCAAATGACTCTTTTATTACTTTTTTTCATCCTATTTTTAGCATTCCTAGAAATCGGAAGTAACTCAATAAACTATACCAATAATCTTAAAAAAATGATACCAAACCACTATGTAGATCAAAATACCATATTCAGATTTAACAGAGTAATAAACAAACAAATAGCATACGTATGTTTAATTCTATTTAGTTGTTTTATTGGTTCTTTTTTACTACTCTGGGAAAATAATTACAATAAATTCTTAAAAATAGATCATATATTTGGTATTGAAATAACAAGTTATTTTGGAATAATACTTTTAGTTTTTTTTATTTTAACAGG
>CAYMOC010000065.1:0-10590 GCA_964391965.1 uncultured Thermoplasmatales archaeon
GTTGTCGAAGGAATTTTCGGCCGCGATGTGATATCTCCCGAAACCATGAAAAAAGCGATAGAGGATTATGCTGTGACATGCGGATTCGCCTATGTTTTTTATAATAAAAATTATTAAGGTTGCGTTAATATTTGGATCGTGTTGGTAATTACAGGTTAAAAAATTTTTCAAAATGGCGTAAAAATATAACTTTGATTACTCATGAGGGTTGGCGTAAACATGAAGTTCATGCATTTCTTGAACTTGATGTTACTCGTGCTCGAAAACTTTTGAAGGATTATAAGGAGATTAAACGCGACAGGGTTTCTTTTACTGGTTGGGTTGTTAAATGTTTAGCTGAAACGTTTAAGGTTCATCCTGATTTGAATTGTTATCGACATGGTCGAGATGGAGTTGTTGTTTTTGAGGATGTTGATGTAGCTGTTCCAATTGAGAGAACTATAGATAATGAACCTGTTCCTATGGCTCTTTTGATTCGTAAGGCTAATAAAAAAAATGTTAAAGAAATAACTAGAGAAATTCATGATG
Organism: uncultured Thermoplasmatales archaeon; assembly: GCA_964391965.1. GTDB lineage: Archaea > Thermoplasmatota > E2 > DHVEG-1 > DHVEG-1 > JAZKSG01. The sequence continues at coordinate 529 of CAYMOC010000065.1, forward strand.
CTCAGAGGAAATCTGTTGAAGGATCTGATCAGGTTTTGTTTGATAAATCAAATCTAAGTTTTACTGAGCGGTTTGCTTTAAAGGCTCCTTTGTTTTTGCAGAAGTTGGTTATTCGTCTGATTCGTCGTAATGGAATTCTTAAAAAGAAGTATATGGGAACTGTTGGTGTTACATCTGTAGGGATGAAAGGCCATCTTCCAGGTGGCATTATTCCCATTGGCGGCACCCCTACATTTTTGTTGGTTTTAGCAGGCATCAATAAGAAACCTGTGTTTATAGATGATAAAATTGTGCCACGTGAGATTTTAAGTATGACTATATCTGCGGATCATGATCTTATTGATGGTGGTCCTTTGGTTCGTTTCATTGATACTTTTACAGAGTTTATAGAAACTGGTTTTTGTTTAGATGAAATAAAAAGGTAAAATTTTTTTAATTTTGGAGTGTTTTTGTTATCTGTTTTTTCCATTGTTTTTTGAATTTTTCATGTTTGTCTTGGGGTTTGAATGTTTTTTCTATTTCTGGTGTATTCCAGGATTCTATAATATCTTTTTTATCATAGATTGCTTTTGAAAGCATATATGTTCCATATGCTGACCCGTTTAGATTTTTTGGTCGGTGTATTGTTTTGTTGGAGAGATCTGCTGTGAGTTGTAGATATGGATTTGTTTGTGATGCCCCGCCGTCTGCTATTATTTTTTCTACATTTGTGTTTGATACATATTCAAGTGCTTTTATTACTTCGGTTATCCTCATTGATATTCCTTGGATTAATGCTTTTGTGAAGTCTTGTTTGTTGTTGTCTCTTGTTATGTTGTGTATTTGTGCTTTAATATCGGGTCTTAAAAAAGGTGAGTTTAATCCAGAGAGTGCTGGGATGAATAGGATGTTTGTTTCTTGTTTTTGTTTGAATGATTCATCTATTTCATCATAGTTTTTTATGAATCCTATATCGAGTAGCCAGTCTATTGCTGACCCTAAAGAATTTACTGCTCCTTCAAGCATGTAAAGTTTTTGTTTTTTTGTACTAAGTGCTATCATCGGGTAGATTCCAGTATCTCCTGGTTTGGGTTGTGTTCCCACATTTAGGTTTATGAATGCTCCGGTTCCACTTGTGATACTTACATCTCCTGGTTTTACACCGGTCATATACATGGATGCTTGTTGATCAGCTATCATTGTGAGAAATGGTATATCGTGTTTTTTTATGGTGCCTATTTTTGTGTCGTTGTCGATGAATTCGGGCATTATATGCATGGGTATCTCTAGGATTTTTAGTATATTTTCACTCCATTTTGCATAAAATGGATCAAAAAGTCCTGTGGCGCTTGCGTTTGTGTAATCTGTTACATGTTTACCTGTGAGGTTGTAGGCTACCCATGAGTCTAGGTTTCCAAAACAAGCGTTTTTATCATTTATTGCTTTTTTTACCTCAGGGATGTTATCCATCATCCATCTTAGATGCATCGATGAATGAGCTGTGCCAAAGCCTATGTTTGCTAGAGTTATCAGATAGGCTCCTTTTTTTGTTTTTTTGATTGGTGGCATTATTTTTGAGATTGTTTTGGTTGTTTTTCCAAGGATTTTTCCAAATTTTATAATTGATTTTTCTGAGAGTTTTTTTATTTGTTCTATAGTTCGAGTATCCTGCCAGGTGATCATATTATAGAGTGGTTTACCTGTTTGTTTATCCCAGATTATGGTTGTACTTCGCTGGTTGGTTAATGACACTCCAAGGGGTTTACCATTTTTTTCTATAGTTTTTTCTAGGAATTTATTTATTGTATCAACGATAAAATCTGGTTCTTGTTCCACCCATCCAGGTTGTGGGTAGATAGGTTTTGATTTTTCTTCCATGCTTTCCAGAAGTTTTCCTTTTTCTGAGTAGGCATGTGCTTTTATGTTGGTGGTTCCAACATCAAGTATAAGAAAATATTTCATTTTTTTACACGATCCATACTTCTTTCAGATATTATATTTACAGTTGTTTCTGCAATATTTTTTTTTATGATTTCATTGTGTTTAACTGGTGCTTCAACGGTTATATTTTTTAGTTCCTCGATTACTTTTTTTATTTTGTTTTTTGGTATTGTTTCTTCTGTTCTAACCGGGAGGCGTGGGTATCTAGCGTTTTTGATTTTTACTGTGGTTGATACGATTCTTCTGGGGTTTTTGGTTTCCTCTATTGCATATTTTTCTCCGAGTTTACATTCATTTCCTGATACATTGATTTCATCGTTTTCTTCTGTGATGTGTAGCTCGCAGCCTTTTGGGCAACGTATGCAGATTAGTTTGTTTTCTTTATTGTTGTTCAATTGTGATTTTCACCTCTTTTTCGTTTTCAATGTTTTCTTTTTTGATTTTGATGTTTTCAAGAGTTGAGGGTCTTATGAATGGTTTTTTGAAGGTTTGAAGTATTTCTCCGTTTTGGTTTTTGATATGTATTTTTGGTTTTTTCGCTGTGATACATGGTCTGAAAAAAACTGATATTTCATTTTTGCATTTTTCTATTCTTTGAGGTGTCAAGCAATTTATGTTTTCCCCAGAGGTTATTTTTATAAAATCTTGTTTTTTGTTTCGTTCAGGGTTTTTTAGATATTGTTCTACTCCTTCCGCTGCGATGAATGCTGTTTCAACTGCATCATCTACGTAGTCAAAGATTTGCAGTAGGTTTCCAACCGCGAAAACTCCTTTGATTGTTGTTTCAAAGCATTCATTTACCACTGGACCACCAGTACGTTTGTCTATTTCTGCTCCGATTTCTTCTAGTTTATCAGAATAGGGTATCAGTCCTACTGATAGTATTAGTGAGTCGCATTTATGGGTTTTTTCTGTTCCCTTTATTGGTTGCCAGTTTTCATCTACTTTTACTAGTTCTACTGCTTCTATTTTTTCTTTACCCGTGATTTTTTTTACGATGGTTTGTGGTTGATAGGGGATATCAAAATCTAGGATGCATTGTTGTACGTTTCTTGGAAGTCCTGTGAAAAACTTTTCTGGGTAGATTACATATATTTTTTCGACTCCTTCGAGTTTTAGATGTCGGGCGACTATCATTCCGACATCACCACCGCCGACTATTACTACATTGTTTCCAGGTAGTATTCCATAGAGGTTTACGAGTCGTTGTATGGTTCCAGCGGTTTCTACACCTGCGGGTCGGGATCCGCCGATTAGTATTTCGTATTGGTTTCTTTCTCGGCATCCTATCGCGTAGATTATGCTTTTGGTTTCGATTTTTTTGATTCCATTTGGTGTTATGCAATGAATGATTTTTTTGTCTTTTTTTATTTCAACTTTTTTAACATATGAGTTAAGATGAACTTCTATTTTTGATTTTTTAATCTGATCTAGAAAACGATGGACGAATTCTGGACCGGATAGTGCTTCATCGAATAGTTTAGTTCCGAAGCCATCGTGTATGCATTGATCCAAAAGGCCGCCTAGTTCTTCGTTTCTTTCAACTATTGATATTTTGTAGTTTTTTTTATTAAGTTGTGTTGCTGCAGCTAGTCCCGATGGTCCTCCTCCTATAATGGTTACATCATCCATCAGTTTTCACCTCTTACGTTTCCGTTGAATAGTTTGCTTTTTTTGGTTTCTTTTACGATTTCATTTAATGGTTTGTTTAGTTCTTTGGAGAGTATTTTTGCTATTCTTAGTTCGCAGTAGCTTTGTTGACAGACGCCCATACCTGCTCTGGTTCTTCTTTTGATTGCATCAACGCTTTTTGCTCCTCTTTTTATTGCTTCTTTTATTTCTGCTTCTGATATCATTTCGCATGTGCAGATTATGTTTCCCCATGAGGGGTCTTTTTTGATTTTGTCTTTGAGTTGTTCCTCGTTTAATACCGATACGGTTGTTATCCCTTGGCGTTTTGGATTGAAACTGGTTTTCTTTTTTTCTGCGAGTTTTTTTTGTTGGACGAGTTGTATGGTTTTTTCGGCTATAGCAGGAGCTGAAGCAAGACCCGGTGATTGTATTCCTGCTACATGTATCATGTTATCCACCCATTTAGCATGGCGTATTATGAAATCTTCAGTAAAAGTTGGTGCGCGTACTCCAGCAAAATAACGTATTAGTTTATTGGTGGGAAAATCTTGATTAACAACGTTTTTGTATTTTTTAAGCATCCTTTGTATTTCTTCACGTGTGACATTTGTGTCTTTTTTGTTGTCCACCTCAACTGCTGTAGGACCCCATATTATGTTTTTATGAACTGTGGGGTTAACACCGCCGCCTTTACTTGTTTTATGAGTAGGAAGTGTTAGTTCTGCTAAACAATGATTAACTGTTGGTGTTATGGTTTTATCAAAAATTAGTTCCACGCCTTTACGTGGATGAATTGTGTATTCACGTGTTCCAGCGAGATCTGCTATTTCATCAGCGTATACTCCTGCTGCGTTGATTACAAGTTTACATTTTATAGTTCCCTGGTCGGTGACAACAGCTGTGATTTCGTTATTATTTTTTAGGAATCCTACTACTTCATGATTTGTTTTGATTTCTACATGGTTTTTTGTTGCGTTTTCTGCTAGTGCTATTGTAAGATCATATGGGTCAAGGATGCCTGTTGATGGGATGTGAACTGCTGCTATTGTATCCTTTGTTGCTTGTGGTTCTATATCAAAAATTTTTTTATCTTTAATTATTTTTATATCTTTAATTCCGTTTTTTACTCCTTTTCTTTTTACAAAAAAAGGAAGAATATGTTTTAGTATGAATTTATAAAAAAATGGCATGTATTTTTTGTATTTTTCAAGTGTTCGAGGGGTGATAAGTATAAGGCTTCCTGATCGTCTGAAACGTACGTCAAGGTCTTTACATATTTGTGTGTATTCTTGGTTTCCTTTAATGTTTAGTTCTCTTTTCAGGGTTTTATATGATGGTGATATACCTGGATGTATCATTCCATTGTTAGCCCTGGTTGCTTCTAGTCCTACGTCAGGATATTTTTCTAGTAGTATGGTTTTGTTTTCATATTTTGATAGTTCTCTTGCGATAAAACATCCGATGACTCCACCGCCTACGATTACTATATCTGAATCTGTGATGGTATTGTTTTTTTGTTTTTCAAAAATTTTTTTTCTATGTTCCATTCGTGTTTGGTAATCTTTTTGAAAGGAACTGTTTTTGATATCTATTAGGTTTACAACACCATGAATGTCTTTTATTGATCCTGTTTCTAAACCAATTTGTACCCATTCGTCATATGTTTCTACTTCTCCATGTAAAAACAGTATGCTGTCATGTGTTTCACATGAAATATTATGGTTTTCAAGGGTTTTTTTTTCTAGATTCATAGAAACAAAAATTTTTTTTTATTTTTGGATTTTATCTATTATTTCTGCTATATCCAAAATTTGTGTTTTTTCTTTTTTGTTTTTTTCAAATGCTTCTTTACATGTTGGACAAGAAGTAATTATTATATCGGAGAGTTCTGTTAATTCTTTTAGTCTTTCTTTGGCTATTTCATCTGAGAGTTTTGGGTTGAGTCTGCATAGTGTGCTTCCTCCGTATCCGCAGCAGAATGTGTTTTCTCCATGTCGGCGTGGTGTTTTGATTTCAAGGTTTTCAATGTTATTTAATACTTCATTCATAACAGTGGTTTGTTTTAATCCGTTTATTAGTGTGCATGGTTCATGGAATGTTATTTTTGTTTTTTCTTTGGCTTTAATTTGGAAATCTTTTTCTTGTTGTTTTAGGAATTCTGTGATGTGTAAAACTTTGTGTTTGAATTCGTATCCTTGTTTGGGGTAGAGTTTTCTGAAAGCATATGCACATGATGGACATGAGGTTACGATGTAGTCAAATTTTTTGTTGTTTATCATTTTTATGTTTTCCATAGCTAGTTTTTCAAAAACATCCATGTCTCCTATGCTGTAGGCTGGTATTCCGCAGCATTTTTCGTCTTCAAGAACGGTTACTGTGTATCCAGCTTTTTTGAAGATTTGTTTGGTTTTTTCTGGTATTTCTGGGTATTTTTCTCTAAAAGTACAGCCGCTGAGATATAGTATTTTTCCTTTGGATTTTTTATCGTTGTTTTCTTCTGTTTTTTGTTTTTTGGGTTCACCGTATATGTATCCGTTTTCATCTAGGTTTTTTAAAACTTGTTTGAATTCATCAAAAATTATGTTGTTTTTTATTGCTTGTTCTTTTAAGGGATGTAGTATGTCTGATACTGAGAAATCGAATGGGCAGTATTGTTCGCAGCATCCACAGGATAGACACATGTATAGTGGGTAGATGTTTTCTTTTGTAAGTTTGAGTTCATTGTTTTTTATTAAAAATGCTATGCGGCTTTTTCCTGATGGTGATGTGGTTTCTTTTCCGTCTACTATTCCCACTGGGCATGCGTGTCGGCACATGTTTGGGCATAGTGTGCATTTGGTTATGTCATCTGGTCCTTTTATTCTTCCTTTAAGGAATTTTAGTATTGTGGGTAGTTGTTTTAGTCCTTTGAATCCTTTCATTTGATCGGTTAGCCATTCCCATTTTCCTGCCATAAAACGTTTATACCTCCATGTCCCCGGGGTTCATGATTCTTTTTTCATCTACTGTGTTTTTAATTTTTCTTAGCAGCCTTATTCCTGTTTCTCCGAGTTCTTCTTTCATCCATGGTCCTCTTTGTCTTCCTATTCCATGGTGATGGCTTATGGTTCCACCGTTTTCGAGGACTGATTCCATTGTTGTTTTCCATACTTGGTTGTAGAATTCTTCTGTTTTTTGTTTTCTTGTGGGCATTCCAGCGAATGTGAAGTAGAAGCATACTCCTTGTGGGTAGAAGTGTGATGCATGTGCTGATGCGAAAAGTACGCCTTTTATTTTGTTCATATCAGCTACTACGTTTTCATAGAATTTTTCTGCTTTGTCCCATCCTACTGCTACTTCTATTGTGTCGAATACTACTCCAAGTGGTACGAATTCTGCTGCTTCTTTTACGTTGAACCGTGTTTGTAACCAGTGGTTTACTATGTTTTCTCCAAGGTTTTCTGAGTCGTAGGCTTCTTTTATGATTTCAACGTCGGTGTCTACTATTTTTTGGTTGCCTTCTACAATAAATATTGTTGCTATTTTATCTACTACTTTATCGTATTTGTAGAAGTGTCTTTTGGTTTCTATTTTATCATAAATTCTTACAACTGCAGGTCGGGCTCCGGTTTGCATTATTTTTTTTATTGATTTAAGAGTTTGATTTATATTGTCTGTTACAAAAGAAAGTTTTACTTTTTTTTCTGGTTTCGGCCAGATTTTTAGCCATATTTTGGTTATGATTCCAAGTGTTCCTTCGCTTCCTACAAATAGTTGTCGAAGGTCTGGTCCGGTTGCTGTTCGGGGATGTGGTTTTAATGTGATTTTTTCACCATCAGGTAGAACTGCTTCTATACCTGCTAGCATTGTTTCTATTCCGCCGTAGCGTGTGGAGAATTGTCCTGTGGCTTTGGTTCCTACCCATCCTCCAACAGTAGAAGGATATAGTGATTGTGGGATGTTTCCAAGAGTGAAACCCTTGTTGTTTAGGTAGTCTTCAAGGTAGTATCCATTTACTCCAGAGTCTGTTTCAACGATAAGGTTTTCTTTGTTTATTTTGATGTTTCTCATTTTTTTTAGATCTATTACTATTCCGGGTTTATCTGGTACTGTTCCGCCTAGTACTCCTGATCCACCACCGTATGGTATGATTTGGGTCTGGTTTTGGTTACAGATTTTTATGATTTTTTGTATTTCTTCTGTTTTTGTTGGCCAGATTACGGCTTCTGGTAGTGTCGGGTATTTGTTTTTTGTTATCCAATGTAGTGTTATTGGCCAGAAATCAAAAGGGTATGAGTATAGATCTGTTTTTTTGGTTGATATTTTGTTTTCATCTATTGTTTTTTTTATCTCCTCTATGGTTTTATCTTGTTTCAACCAGAGTTGTCCTCCCACAAAAAAAATTTTATTTTACCTTGATGTTTTAGGAGATACTTAAAATTTTCATAGATTTTTTTATTTATTCATAATAGTTTAATAACTGGTTATTAATTACTTTAAAAACATTGGTTATTTAGACTTAAGGAATGATTAATGGTTTTAAAAGATGCTTATCTTAAAAAAACATTTTTTTTGCTTACTTTTTTTGTTGTTATTAGTTTTGTTTTTCCTTCTGTTTCAGCTGTTGATTATTATGCCGATGTAGATATTTCTGTTGATGAATCGGGTTTTATTGATATAGATGGAGATACTAATCATCCTGATTTGTTGGTTAGTGATACTGAGCTATATATTTCTAAGGATCAGAGTTTTTGGTTAGTTAATATTTCTAAAAATGATTTTTTTTCTGATTTTGTTTTTAGGCTCTTTCTTCCTGAGGGTGCTTCTATTAGTTATGTGAAATCATCAGGTTCGATTAGGATTGAAGAGGAATCTGGTCGATTAGTTGTAGTTGGTTTTGGTAGTAATTCTAATTTTTCTTTGTTGGTTCAATACGAGTTAGAACAATTAGGTGGTTTTCCTGGTGGTTTTTTTTCTTTAGTTTTGTTAGCTGTTATTGTTTTTTTGGTTGTTTTGTTTGTTTATTTTTATAGATTTAGGGGATTATCTTTGTCTTTTGATAAACTTTCTAAAGATAAATCAGAGGTTAGTTTTAAGGGTTTGAATAGTCGTCAGAAGGAGATTATGAAACTTCTTATTAAGAGTGGTTCTGGTTTGACTCAGACTGAGATTCAAAGGCAGTTGGGTATTCCTAAGGCTTCTGTTTCTCGTAATATTCGGAGTTTGGAACTGAAGGATTTGGTTGAGAAAGAAAAAATTGGTATGTCTAATATCATCCGTGTGAAAAAAGAATAAAAATTTTCGGTTTTGTTCCGGGTTGTTCCGGTTTGTTTCGGTTAGATTATTTATGTTGTTTCATACAAATACATGTTGTAAGGTGATTTTGAAAAAATGAAAAAAATTTGGAATGTGTTGATTGTGCTTTTGCTATTGGGAGCTGTTTTTCCTTTGGCTTTAGCAGATGAGGCAGAAGATAGTTCTGAAGACGAAATTATTGATGAGGAAACTCAAGAAGAATTAGAGATTATGGGTAATAAGTATGGTAGTAGCATTCGTCTTTTGCAGCTTGAGAAATCTATAACTCGTAATATTGTAAAAGGAGAATTTATTGTATCATATTTAGATAGTAATACTTCGGTTAATACTACTTTTTTGGAGGGCCTCCTTGGTGAACTTGAGCTTTTGAAAGATGAGGTTTCTTCAGCGGATCCAAATGCTTCTGATGCTGTTGAGGTTTTTGTTGATTTGAAACTTGATGCGATTAATATTTCAAAAGAATTCCGTGAGACATTGCATAGTCTTGTGGATAATACGACTATTGAGGCTATAAGATCTGAAGTAAAGAATATGGTTAATGGATCTGTTGATACTCTTGGTCAGAAAATTAGACTTCGTGTTCGTTTTTATAATGCTGCAAAGTTGAAGAGTATGGCTGGTTATTTTGGCGAGTATGATAGTGCTGTTATTGAACAATACAGGAATGGTAGTTGTAATATGAGTCAGATTAAACAGAAGATTGCTGAAAGAGTTAGGAATATGTCTAAAGAGAAAAGATTTGAGGTGTATTCTAAAATTAAAGAGTTAAGGCTTAGAAGAAGGATTCAGACTCAGAGTTGTATATCTAATTGTACTCAGGGTTTTCAGGAGAGACGTATGCAGAGGCTGCAAAGTCGTTTGAATGCTGTTCAGGGTATGAATGATGGTGCTGTTAAGAAGGCTATGCAGAATCATCTTTCTGAAGGAATTAGTGGTGGTAATGGTAAAGGTGGAGGTCGATAGATTTTATGAAAAATAAGATTTTGATGATATTGCTGGTTTTAATAGCGGTTTTTTCTGTTATCTTTGCTTATACTGTTTATCAGGATTTGTCTGAGGATGATGGTTATAGTGTTGATGATAGTGATGTTTCTTCTGATGATGTAGTTGGTGAGATAGATCAGAGTTTTGTTGATGAGGATGATGATGTAGAAATCGGCGATATGGTTTAAAATAATCTTTTTTTTTATTTTTTTATCTTAAATCTTTTTTTTT
>CAYMOC010000066.1:0-10582 GCA_964391965.1 uncultured Thermoplasmatales archaeon
ATTTGTTTTTAAAGAATGAAAGCTGAAATAAAGACTCCTTTATAAAAAATTTTCTTGTAAAAAAAATTTGTTTTTTTCCTAATTTTTTTTGATAAAAAATTATTTGAAAGAATAATAGATAAGTATTATTTGTCACTAAAGAGGTATAGAAGCATTTTTTTAAAAAAAAATTGCTTTTGCAGGAGAGAATTTATGAAAGAAGAACCTGAGATTGTTAAAAAATTGAAGGAAGAAGAAAAACAAGGTTTGTTAAAAAAAATAGATTTCAAAAATGATAGTAGAAAAAAAATTCTTTTAGTTGATGATGACCCCGGTGTAAGAACTTCAGTTGAATGTGGTTTGGAGGAAATTAATTCTAATTTTGATATTGTATCAGTTGAAAACGGTGAAGAATGTATAAATTATTTAAAAAATAAAAAACTACCTGACTTGATTCTTCTTGATATCATGATGCCTGTTATGAACGGTTGGGATACTGCTGCAGAAATCAAAAAAAATGATGAATGGAGTAAAATTCCTATAATATTTCTTACAGCAAAAACAGATTTCAACAGCAAAAACTATGGCGGAATTGTAAGTGAACATTATGTAACAAAACCTTTTGATAATCATGCTTTAAAAAACATTATTGAGAAAAGTTTAAAATAAAAAAAATTTGAAAAACAATTTTAACAGGTTGATTATGCAGAACTCAGAAATATTAAAAGAGGTTATTCAAAGTTTTTTATTAGTTATAAAAAAGAAAACTTCTCAGGATTTTACAATAAAATCTATGAATTATATTTTAGAAAAACACAAATCCCAATATAGATTTTTAGAGAACATTTCATTAGATGTAAATCCTAAAAATGGAAAGGTTTTTGTAAAAATTGAAGAGACTTTAGGGTTACAGTATGCCAATAGAGAAAAAATAACTGATTTTTTAGAAATTGTTTTTAAAGAGGTTTTTAAGGAAATACTGCAGGATGAATTTTTTTATAACACTGATTTGCAAGAGATAGCTGTTGAAGTAATTGATGATGTTGGTGTTTTGTTAGATAAACTTGGAATTAAAATAAAATGGAATCAGGTAATCCAAGGCGCAACTGGTGAAACTAAAAGTGGAAAATACAAAGATATTGATAATCAAGCAAATAAGAAATCTGATGTTTTAAAACCACTTGTTAATTCTTTAGTTGATCTTCTTTATGAAGGCATGATTAAAAAAGAAAAAAGAAGAACGGATGCAGTTACAGTAATCGTTAGTACCATCCGAGAACTTGAGAGAAAACATAAAATTTTTAGATTTATGATCCTAGAGGACATTGACACAGAAAAAATTGATTATGGTCTAAAAACTCAATGGAAAATTGAGGATGTTTTATTTTTTAATTCAAAAAATGAATATGCAATAAAAGCAGTATCAAGAATAGATAAAGTAAATGATGAAGAATATAAAAATGCAATTGAAGAATTTATTATTATTATCGGCAGTTACATAAATGTGAAAGATAGACCTTTTTATATACAACGATTAAAAGAACTTATGGATGATGACTGTCTTAGAAAATTTATTGATATGGGTATAGATCTTGATGAAATTGAAGAGACTTTTAAAAAACTTGGTTATAATGATGTAATAAAAAAAACTTTAGAAGCAATAATTGAGATAATGGGAACTAAAACCAGTAAAAGTTATGCTTTAATTGCTCTTGATACAATTTTTAGCAAGATAAAAGAAAAAGAATCTGATGATATTATTGATTATATTAAGGTAGATAAATCACAAATTGAATTAGGTGTTGAAGCTATAAATATTGATTTTGATATTAATAAAGAAGATCCATATAAAATAGCTAAAACTATTAAACTCATTTTAAAGGAAACTCAAGAGAACCAAAAAAGTTATTCGGAGAAAGCTTCTTTTTTTAATGATTTAAAAAGAGAGATGGGTGAAAGATATTATGCAGAACTTCAGAAAATGGGAGTTAATGTAAACCTGCTAAGTATGAGATATGTATAAAAAAAATTTAATGTTCTTTTATTTATTCGATCTGTAGTTTTTGTTTCCCTCTTAAGAAAATAACGTTTACTGGGATTTTTTTAAGGCGTTTTCTTAGTTGTTTATCATTTGTTAAAACAGGATATTTTGTTTCTCTAGCAAGATTAAACACGATGTCATCTACCAGTCCATCTGTTTCTGATTCAATTATTGACATATTTGTTTTATTGATTAGATCAAGGCTTGCTTTGGCTTTATGTTTTCTTGCGCCTTTTCCTTTTTTTTTAAAATTTTTAGTTCATTTACTACAGCCTTGGGTACTACTATTTTGTATTTTCCAAAAAGTCGAGTTAGTTGTTCTTCAAAATTTATAGAGAACTCAAAAAGCATCATCAAAGCATTGCTGTCTACTATAATTATTCTTCCATTTTCCGTATTCTGCCGTATCCGATGAGATGCCATCGTCCCTCTATCCTTCTGCTTATAGCTATTCTTTGACCATAGTTTGCACAAACTGGGAGTTTAAGTTTAACAGCTACCTGATCTTCACTAGATAGACCAGTTACTACTCCAACTGTTGTAGCAGTACCAATAGTAAGCATAAGTGGTTCATTGGTTTTAATTGGTTCAACATTTTTTTCTTCAATGGTTCCTACTACTCTTTTAAGTAGTTTTATTGTAAGATTGAAACTATCCATAGTTGGCGGTAGTTTCCCTTTTAAACCTATTACTTTGCCTGCAAAAGAATCAGATTTAGTACGACTTGGATCAAGAGTTGTTCCAACACCAATAAGTCCACCAGGAGTTGCTTGATCCACAAATGTACCACCAGTAATTAATGAATCTACATGTGTTGTTATGGATACAATTTTTTTACGTCCTTCTTCTTCGATTTCTCGACCAGGTGCAATCTCTATGATATCACCCTTGTTTATCACACCATGTAAAAGCGATCCTCCGATTATTCCTCCTTTTAAATCATTAGGACGTGTACCTGGTTTGTTGATATCAAAACTACGAGCAGGATACATAATCGGTGATTTTTCAAGATCTCTGTCTGGTGTCGGTATGAAATCTTCAAGTGTTTTGATTAATACATCAATATTTGTGTCATGATGAGCACTCACTGGTATAATTGGAGCATCTTCAGCTACTGTTCCTTTCACAAATTCTTTTATCTGTTTAAAGTTTTTAACTGCTTCTTCTTTTGAAACAAGATCTATTTTGTTTTGAACGATTACAATGTTTTTAATACCTGAGATATCAAGAGCGGTAAGATGTTCTCGCGTTTGAGGCTGCGGACATTTTTCATTAGAAGCAATCACTAATATTGCTCCATCCATAATAGCAGCTCCAGATAGCATTATAGCCATCAAAGTCTCATGCCCAGGTGCATCAACAAAAGATACGCAACGTAGTAAACTAGTGTTACCACTACAGATTTCACAGTTTTTTTCAGTAGTGTAACATTTTGGTTCATCACAATTTAAACATTTATAAAAAGCAGCATCAGCATAACCAAGTTTTATGGTTATACCACGTTTCATCTCCTCAGAATGTTCATCCGCCCATTTACCCGTAAGTCTCTGAGTTAAAGTAGTTTTTCCATGATCTACATGACCTATCATACCTATGTTTACTTCAGGTTGCGCAGGCAGACTCATATATATTTTTACTCCTCATCTTTTTTATCTTCTTTATCTTCCTTTTCTGATTTATCTGTTTTAAGTATACTGTCAATCGGTTTAGAACTATGTTTAGTAACTTTCATATTTATCTGAACAGTATTCTGATTTACTGTATTACCACAAACAGATCTTTTTTTCCTCATACCTTTCTCAGTTGGATGATAACCAAGACTATCACTAAGAAGAAGACGCCTTCTTCCTAAACCTGGGAAATCTTTTCTCATCGGGAAACCATCTTTATCTGTTCCACCAGTTATCTGCAGTTTATAACCCGGCAGGGAAACAAATATGCCATCTACTTCATCACCGATTTTTTTACCAATCAGAGAGTTTGCATGATGGCCTGTTACTTCAACTTTATGGGATTTACCATTTTTTGTATCATTTACGACAACTTGAAATTCTACCATTTAATTAATACTCCCGTTAACATTTTTTTTAAATTGATTGTTTTTTCTGGTAAATATGACTTGGTATTAATATCTTTTTGATAAATTTAAAGATATTATTAATAATATCGACCAAAATATAAAATATTTTATTTTTTACACATTTAATATAAGGGTTTTTTGTGCAAAGCTAAATATTTCCAAAACTATTTAAGTATCTTATTTATTGGCGTGATTTACAATAATTTGACATTGTAAACTTTCGGGGGAGAGAAAAAAATATGTCTGAGTTTATTTGGCATTGGACCGATGGAAATAAAAAAGTATATACTAGAAAAACTGATGTGGCTGAAAAAGCTATGAAGAATGGTTTTCTGGTAATGGGCATGAAAGCTAGGCCGGATATAATGAGATATTAGATTCTAGGTTTAGTTTTATAATTTAGTAATTGTGATTTAGAGGGGGTTAAAATTCATTTTTTCTTTTTTTATATTTTGTAACGTAAGTTTTTTACTGTTGTGTTGTATATCGGTCTAGCTGTATGTCTGATATTAATTATGATGAATTACTTGACAAGGTAATCGATGAAACTTCAAATGCAGAGAGTACTGGAGAGCGTTTTAAACTTCCTAAAGCTGATATTTTTTATGAAGGAAACCGTACGGTTATAAAAAATTTTGATAAGATTGCGAGTATCATTAATCGTGATCCTGATGTTATTTTAAAGTATTTATTAAAAAGTGTGGGTACTGCTGGAGAAATTGAAGGTAGTAGAGTTGTTTTTCAAGGGAAAATACCCGCGTATCATATTCAGGATAAGTTAAAGGAGTATATTGAGAATCAGGTTCTTTGTTCTGAATGCGGCAGACCTGACACTCATCTTGTTAAGAAAGGTAGAGCTACTATGCTTCGTTGTGATGCATGTGGAGCTATTCGTTCGGTGAACGCTGTTAAAACCAGGGATTTCAGTAAAGATGAGGATAAACTTGAGGAAGGTAAGGTCATTGAAGTAACAATTAAGGACATTGGTAAAAAGGGTGACGGCGTCGCTTATTATAATCGATTTACAATTTTTGTGAATGGCGCTGTGAAAGGCTCTACCGTAAAAGTTAAAGTAAATAAAATTTCTGGAAATATTGCTTTTGCTAATGTTGTAAGAGGCTGAAAAAATATCGAAAGTTATTTAAACTAATCTACGTATTTCAATTATGTGTGTCAGACAAATGATGTCCATTGTCGGTTTTTGTATGCACAAGTGGCGTACAAACGGCATAACATTGACGTCATTTTATGACCAAAGTTGAAACATATCTCGTGTGAGGAGAAATGAAAAAACAACGTATAACTATCAGATTATCACAGCAAGACATCAGCTCTCTTGATCTTTTCGTAAGAGCTGGAGGATTCGGTACAAGATCTGAAGTTATACGCAGAGCCATAAGCGAATACATCAAAAACTATGCAGATGAAATCGTTGATAAAGCCAACAAAATCAAAAAAGTCCAAGAGATGGAAATGGCTTTGGAATCAATGGAACCTTACATGAAGAAATAATGTTTAAAGAAATCTAATTTGGGAGAAAAGGGATGGGATGCACCCTTAACATCGAAGGGCGCCTTTTTAGGAAGGGGCGTCCTTCAAACTACCAGCCAAAGAAAAATTATTGATAGGAGGAATGGGATGAGTAAAAATACAAATAAGAATATGGAATCTTTTATAGAAAACGCGGTTGAAAACAAAAAAGAAGAAGAAAATGGTTTAGAATTAACTGACGATATGTTCGGTGTTCCACGCATAGTCATAATAGGATGCGGAGGAGCCGGAGGAAACACAATAACACGTTTAAACAAAATAGGTGTTAAAGGTGCAGAAACAATAGCAATAAATACAGATAAACAAGCATTAGACTTGGTTCAAGCAGATAAAAAACTTCTAATAGGTAAAAAACTCACCCGTGGACTAGGCGCAGGTGGATACCCAGAAGTTGCAGGCCGTGCTGCACGTGAATCAAGCGATGAAATAGAACAATTTGTTAAAGATGCAGATCTTGTTTTTATAACAGCTGGAATGGGCGGTGGAACAGGTACAGGAACCGCACCCGTTGTAGCAGAAATAGCTCGAAAACACAAAGCAGTTGTAACCTGCATGGTTTCAACACCATTCAACGTAGAAAGAGCAAGACTAATAAAAGCAGATGAGGGACTTGATGAACTAAGAATCAAAGCAGATAGCACCGTTGTTCTAGACAACAACAGACTACTAGATTTTGTACCAAACCTACCAATAAACCAAGCATTTTCAGTAATGGATCAAATGATAGCTGAAACCGTAAAAGGTCTTTCTGAAACAATAACAGTACCATCATTAATCAACCTGGATTACGCAGATATGAAAACCATAATGGACTCTGGTGGACTCTCAGTTATGCTCTGGGGTGAAGCAGATGAAACCGCAGGTGTAGAAGAAATAGTTAAAGAAGCATTAAATCATCCACTACTAAATGTTGACTACAAAGGAGCAAATGGTGCACTAGTACACATAACAGGTGGACCAAAAATGAGTTTACAATATGTACAAGATGTAGCTAAATCACTTACAGAAGATCTTGACTGCTATTCAAACGTTATACTTGGCGCACGAGTAATGCCAGAATTCGAAGGAAGATGCAGGGTTATGGCTATAATGACTGGTGTACAATCACCTGATTTACTAGGCCCAAGCCGTGCAGCAATGACAGAAAGACCCACTAGAAAAGCAGTAGCAACATCAAAATTCGACATAGACTTCGTAAGATAAAAAAATAAAAAATCTTTTTTTTCTTTTTTTTAAACTTTTATTATAGTACCATTAAAACTTTTACCCAAAATTGCTTTTTCTAACTCATTAATGTTTTTACCATTCAAAACAACTGTCTCAATTTTGGATCTTTGAATAATTTCAAGAGCTGGACCATCAATCACAGTATTTTTACCAGCAGATTCCCATCTTGTCCCATATTTTTTAATAAGATCCTCAATAGATATTTCATCAAATTTCACAGCATCATCAAAACTGTTTGGATCCTTATCGTAGACTCCATCAACATTGGTAGCAATAATTAATTTAGAAGCGTCAACATGTTCAGCAAGCTCAGCACCAACCATATCCGTGCTGTGACCCGGAGTTGTTCCACCCATTACAACAATCTGACTATCATTTCCTGAAGCATCCTTTACTGCCTCGGGAATAATCTTATTAGAATTTTTAAGTATATCAGATAAAAATTTTGCATTAACACGAGTGATAGAAATACCAATCTGATCAAGTTCTTCTTCTGAAAAACCAAGTTTTCTACCCATTTTTATATAAAAACGAGCGGTTTTTCCTCCACCAACCACAATATATATTTTTAAGTTTTTTTGAATATTATAAATTATTTCTCTAAAATTTTTATAAAAAGAAGGATCTGCTTCATCAGAAAGAACAACTGATCCACCCATCACTATAACAATTGAATCCATATCAACCACATACCAATATTTTTTTGTAGAAAAAGAAAAAAGAGATAATAAATTTTCCCTAAAAAAAAATTTTTAGGTTACTTCAGGACCAGCTTGACCTGCTTGACCTTGCTTAGGATTTTTACCAATTTTTACCTGTGGAAGAGGAATTGGAGGAGGAAGACCAAGATCTTTAGCAATACCTACTGCTTCAGGAACACAAGCATGCATAACAGCAGTATGTATCTTACTAGCTATTTCATCTGGCATCTTATGACTATTCTGCCAGTCATCTACAAATTTTGTGATTTCATCATCAATATACACAAGAGAACCCTCAATTTTTATTAAACCAACAGGTCCAAAACTTGATGTATATTGAAAATCTACTTTAGCCTCACCTTTTTTAATCTCATTTATTTGATTAACAGTACTATTATGATCTATTCGTACCCTCTGAGGTCGATTCTGACGATCAGAATAACGCCTAGCTTCAATAGATTTAAGCTGTATGTTTCTAATTTTCATAAATTCTCTGGAATAACAACATTAAGAACATGTTTTTACTATTTTCGGCTAAAAAAAACAAAAAAAATTTATTCATCAGTAAAATACATAAATCTTAAAAACATGATGGTGTTGTGGGGGAGAAGAAGAATTATGAAAAAAACTACCACTATGATAGCAATAATATTAGTATTATCGCTATTTCTGCCAGTAACAGCTTATGCTCAACAGAATGTTAAAACAACAGAGTATAAGATTGAAATAAGCACCAATGGTGAAATGGATATCAAAGAAACAATTACCGTTATAGCTAATAACAATCAGACTGTTGAAAAACTTGAATTCTCAATTATGGACATGGATAATGTTGATGATTTAAAGATTTCAATTAATGGAACTAATTCTAACTACGATATAGAGGATAACATAGTTACTTGTAATATTTCAAATATGAGTTTCAATAATCAATCAAATCCGTTAAATGTAATCATATCTTATGTTATGCCCGCTCAAACAGAAAAGTTTGAGAAAAAAATCTTATCAAGTGAAACAGAAGATGTTTCTGTTGTTCTTAATGAAAAAGAAATCTTTCAGTCAAATTCAATGAGTTATGGAGATCATTTCAGAGTCACCCTGTATGAACCCTCTGAAACACCACTTTCATGGTATATGATAGGGTTTATTATTCTTCTTATGGTTCTTTTGGGAGTTGTAAGTTTTTATTCTTTTAAAAAACAGAAATCACAAAAAACAAATGATATATATGGTGGTTCTGAAGAAGTTTATAATACTCAGAAGAAACTTTTGACTCAGTTGTTAAAGGAACTTGAGAAACAACATCGTGATAACAAGATATCAGATGATACATATCATAAAATCAAAGGTAAATATAAACAAGAAGCTGTTAACACTATGAAGAAACTTGATGATTTTAAAGCTTCAGAAGTCAAATAGACTCTGTTGGTTTTCTTCATCCTCTTCTTCATTATTTTTATCAACAACACTTTCTGGTGTTTCAATTGGTGGTTGTTCTTTAATTCGTTCAGAGGAAGATATTATATTTTTTATTTTTTTACTATTTTTTGTTCCAAGTAGATATTTTATTTCTGATTCTGTAAGATCAAGTTTTTTTGTCATTTTTACTGCAAATTTTTCGTTGTTTTGAAATAAATGCTTATAGAAATGTAGTAACTCTGTTTGAGTTTTATTTTTTGAAAGATGACATTTGTTACTGATTTTGTTTAGTACTGATTCTTTTATCATTCGTTTATTTCTATAAGTTTTTCTTTTTCTAAGCCATGTAGGAAAATTGTATTTTTCATTAGGGTAACTTCGGGTTTTAGATGCTGAAACGCCTCCGTTCATTAGATCACAAGCATAACTCCATAAACAGTATTTTTGTCTTCTAAAGGTTCTACCTAAAAAAACATCTGCTTTGGATAAACTATCATATCCATCTGTTAAATCATTATAATCAAGGTATTCTTTAGGGATGTTTTCATTTATCCATAAAATAAGGCTTTTAGGGTCTTCATCAAGGTTATACATTTTTTCTTTTAGGTTTTGGATGTTGTTTGTTTTAAAAACATCTCTAAGAGCATCAAAAATTATTTTGTTTCTATCCCGATAACCAAGGACGTTTAAATCTTCATAATCTATTTTTGTTCGGTCTAAACATAATGTCTGCAGATCGTTTACAGCTGATCTAATATCACCTTTACAACGCGTAGCTATACTTTTTAATATCTTTGGATCCACAGTTATATCTTCACGGGAGCATATCCTTCTTAAGAGATTAAAAATATGTGATTCATAAGGATTATAAAATTTTAGTTGACGAGTCAGAGTTTTTAATGCTTCACCTGATCCTCTGATAAGACTATAGTAATCATTTACAACTAATATTATTGGCTGATTTGTTATTTTAATAGTTTCAACTATTGCTTTTTTTCCACCTTTATCACTATAATCTGTGCTGTCTTTGTCGCTATTTGATCCTTTTAATCTTTCATAGAGGTTATCTGCTTCATCTAAAAGAATTATTTTTCTTCCACCTTTTCTAGAAGATACAAAGTTTCCATTGTTATCAAAAGTTTCATTCACAGCTCCAGAAGTTGCAACTTTTTTAATTCTTTCTGCATTTCTTGCATCAGATGAATTTAACTCTATTAATGTCCAATTATAATCTCTTGCTAGAGCTATTGCTGCACTTGTTTTACCAACTCCTGCATTTCCAGAAAGGATTACTGCTTTTTTAATAGGTTTTCCTTTCTCCCAGGATTGAGCCCATTTTTTAAGGTATGTTACAGCTTTATCATTTCCTACTACTTCATCAAGTGTGTAGGGACGATATTTTTCAGTCCAATCTTCCATAAAACTTTTTTACCTAATTTTTAAAAAACTAATATTGGTATAAATAAATTTGTGTGTTTTCTAACATAACTTTTTTAATGGATTGTTTTCTTAATTTTTTTGGGAAAACAGAATCAATCCCTGCCACTGTCTATTTCCCGCAGGCGGCTTAAAATATCCAGCGAT
>CAYMOC010000067.1:0-10449 GCA_964391965.1 uncultured Thermoplasmatales archaeon
TGGATTTGAAATTTTATTTAGAAGATTTATTTGACTGTAATGTTGATTTAGTAATAAAGGAAGCATTAAAAGTGGATTTAAAACCAAATATATTAAAGAGTGTAAAATATGCCGCGGGATTATAGAGCATATATCAATGATATTTTAGAAGCAATCAATAGAATTGAGTCATATACTAATAATCTAACAATTGATGATTTTTCTGAAAGTAGATTATATCAAGATGCAATTGTTAGAAATCTTGAAATCATAGGTGAAGCAGTAAAGCGTTTACCAAAAGAATTAATAAAAAAATATCCAGAAACGGAATGGAAAAAAATTGCTGGTTTAAGAGATATTCTAATTCATGCTTATTTTGGAATTGATATAGAAATAGTATGGGATGTTGTTCAAAATAAAATTCCAGAACTAAAAGATCAAATGTTACTAATTCAATCTAAAATCAATGATTTTTAATAAATCGTAATAATTGTTTTGATATTTTCTAAAAAATCGATTTGAAATTTTATTAAGAATATAAATTTTACAGACATGGATTCTATAAATGTGATGTCAGATACACGTTCAAATCCCGATGTGGGTGTAATATTAAGTGATTTGAACTTGGAATTAGAGTTTCGTCCCCTGCACTAACTTTTTTCATTCTGCGATCATTCTTGCAACTATTGATAAAATAAGACCCACTGCTCCAACTGAAAAGAAACTACCAATAGTAAAACTATTTTGAATATATGCAACAATTACTGATAGTAACAAACCAAATAGTCCTATACCTGCACCCAACAGGATGAATAATTTACCAGTTTTCACACTGTTTTTACCAATAAGTAGTCCCCCTGCTATTACTGATATTCCACCTAATGAAGCAATTAGAATTAAAACCGAGAAAACAATTTGAACAATACCATTATCAACAATATGTTGTGTTACAAAATCTTTTATTGTTTCCCAAGCAGCAAAACCGCTTATACCAGCGGTTAACAACAAAAATCCTGCAACAACAGCAACAATCATAGCAGTTTTATTTTTTGACACTCTTCTTTCAAACTCCTCACAATCTTAAATCATGTAAATATCTTATTAGTTTAAAAAACCAATATAAAAAAAATAAATTTTTTTATGGTGTTAAACGAGTTCTATCACGTGGAAACAAAATAGCTTCCCTTATGTTTTTTATATCAAGTAATTCCATCATGAATCTTTCTATACCAAACCCGAAACCACCATGAGGTGGCATACCATAACTAAAAGCTTTTAGATAACTTTCAAAATCATCAGGGTTAAGATCTTTAGTCTTAAGTTGTTTTTTTAGAAGATCTACTTGATGTATACGTTGACTACCTGAGGCAAGCTCAACTCCTTTACATTCAAGATCAAAACCACAACTAATTTTATCCCCAGATGGCATCGTGTAAAATGGTTTTGCTTCAATTGGATATTTAGTGATAAAATAGAAATCATGTCCCTTATTTTTCATGATTTTACCGAGAAGTTTTTCATCCTCTGTACTTAAATCATCACCCCATTTTATCTCTGATCCTTTCCTTCGAAGTTTTTTAACAGCATCATCATAACTGACTCTTTCAAAAGGCAATTTGGGAACAGTTATCTCTTTTTTAAGGATTTTAAGCTCGTCTTTACATTCTGAGGCACGTTTCCACATAGAATGAACAAGGCCCTCTAGAATCTGCATGACGTCTTCCTCTGAATCAATAAAAGCCATCTCTACATCAACAGCAGTACTCTCATTTAGATGACGACGAGTATTATGTTCTTCAGCTCGGAAATACCAAGCAATCTCATAAACACGATCAAAACCTGTGGCCATCAAAGTCTGCTTGTAAAGCTGAGGGCTTTGTGCAAGAAAAGCATCTTTTTCAAAATACTTAAACTTAAAAACCTCAGTACCGCCCTCACTACTACTAGCATTAATATTAGAAGTATGAACCTCTAAAAAATCTTGACTACGCATATACTCATGAACAGCATCAATAATCTCAGAACGAATCCTGAAAATCGCTTGAATCTCAACTTTACGCAAATCAATGAAACGATTATCAAGTCTTGTATCAAGATCAGATTCGACCTTATCAACAACACCCAATGGAAGAGGAGCATCTGCTTCAGAAAGTACCCTAACATTTTCAGGAATGATCTCATAACCATTACGAGCCTTATCACTTTTCTGACAAAGACCACTAACAGAAACAACTGATTCACGAGGAATACTTACAAGTTTTTCAAACAAATCAGGATGTTCCTTTTTAAGACCAGTTACCTGAAGAGTTCCTTTTCGATCACGAATAATAATAAAAGCTATACTGCCAAGATTCCGGATATCTTCAACCCAGCCAGCAACACTAACAGTTTTACCAAAGTCTTCCTCTGTTACATCTTTTGAATAATGAGTCCTAAACTTTTCCATGAACTCCCCTATATAAAAGCAATATATTTTAGTTTTTTTGACCAAAAAAATTTTAAAAATAAGAAAAAAATTTAGTTATTATCACTATAAGATGAATAACTTTCACTAGAATCAGAGGAACTATCAGAAGTTTTCTTAATAGAACCCTTCTTAATAACAACAATAGGAGTATTCTGATTTTTAACCATCTCCTGAAGTTTTTTAGTAATCTCCTTTTGTTTATTTTTATCCATAAATCCTATCTCCAACAATTACTCTCTAATAGAAAACTATATTTTCTATAAAAAACAAAATGCGCCTTTTTAAGTATTTAAAACTATTGCGGTATTTTCCCATTTTAAATATAAAGACAAAAAAAACCAAAAAATCAAACTTTTTTAAACCGGTCTGAAATAAAAAACAAGGATTCCTCTAGCTTTTCCTCATTATCCCAACTATCTTCGATACTATTGAGAGTTTTTCTTTCCTCTTTTTTTAGTTTTTCAACCCATTTCTGAATATTAGGAACTGCTCTTATAACATTATCAACAATTGTAACATCAGCAGTTTTAGCACTACGAGAAAGAGGATTTAAATCAATAGCAATAACCTTTTTACCCATCTCTTTAAGTGCTTGACAACGATCGCCATCCTCAAGAGGTACAAGTATTACATCTGAAGAAAAAATACCATCATAGTCACATAAACCACGGTCATGTTCTAAACCAGGAATCAAAGCATCAGCTTTCTCTCCAAAGACCTTATCAGCTCCATGTTCTTTTAACTCATCAATTAAAAGATTCATACGTTTATCTGTTCTATGGAAAAGATTAACCTCGATTTTAGCAGACAAACATTTTGATAAACTAATTATTTCATCAGAAGCAAGAGCAACAACATTGCCATTAACAGAAATAACAGGTTTTTTTGCATTAAGTAAAAATGCTGCAGCCGCTTTCTCAGCTGCTTCTGCAAAACCCTGAGTTTCTTCCCCAATTAGATAATCAAAAGCTTCACCACGTCCATGAGCTATAAGACCAGTTTCATGAACCAAACCCTTCTTCATACCATTCGAAATTTTTTCTCTTGTCATCAAAGACAAAAACCTTGGATGAGACTTGGGAATATTACTCATAACAAACAAAAGTAATACTAATTAATTGATTTTAAAATTTTGTAAAAAAAAGAAAAAAAAGATTAGTTAAAAAAAACTGTGTTTAACCATACATGTTAGGCTGCGGTGCTTTACCACCAGAAACCATAGGTTTAGCCTGTTTATGGAATTTCTGAAGTTTTTTCTCTATACGCTCAGATTCCTCATATAATGGTGTAACATTGATCTCAACTCCAACAATTGATGCGATAACATTAATAGAAGCAGCAGCTGCTTTTGCATCAGGATAATTCGGATGAGCTTCAGCAAGAATACTTATTACATTAAATTTTGCTTGTTTACCAAGATTTAGTAAAACACCTGATACACCTGCAATTATTCCATTTTTAAACTGAGCTATATCTTTTGAAAGAAGCATAGAACGAGCCTCATCCGTGGAACCAATAGCATAGGCATCAGCTACACTTCCGGATTCATCATCTTTTCCTTCAACAACCATTCCTTCTGGTGAAATCAAAGTTTTACATTTTTTCTCGTTAACCCATCTCATAATCGCATCTGATATACCATTTATAAGATGAGGTTTAGGTTTAAACTCTGAAACAAAAACCACTATTTTTTTTCCACCCGGTTGAGTACCAGCATAGATCCGAACAGGCGATAATGGTTCACCTGTGTGAACAACAGATAATGCTGGAAACTGTGAAGATCTTAAACAACCAATCTGATCAAGATTTAATGCATCAATTAAGTAATTAGCAGCTATAGTACTCACCAGACCTATAGAAGGAAAACCAGCTATAACTGTTGCATCTTTCAAATCTATCTCTTCAAAATCAACTATTTCAACTTTATCATCCAAAGTAGCATCACCATCCACAATTACTTGCATCATATATGTTTTCTCACATTTAAACTTAATTGGTAAAAAAAATTCTTAAAATTTTTTATTATCCTTTTACAACACCTAAAGGTAAAAGTTTAACTACTTTTTTTGATAAACCTGCGTTATGAACAACATCAACAACAGTTCTAACATTTTTATACGCGCCAGATGCTTCCTCTGCTGCAACTTTCATACTAGCAGGATGAACATAAATACCTCTGTTTTTTAGTTCTTCAACTATTTTTTCACCACGCCATTTCTTCGTAGCTTGATTACGTGACATAACTCGTCCTGCTCCATGACAAGTCGAACCAAAAGACTCCTTAGCATTATCTGTTCCAACCATCAAATAACTCTCAGTTCCCATATCACCCGGTATAAGAACAGGTTGACCCACGTTTTTATATTTCCCAGGGATTTCTTTTCTACCTGGTCCAAAAGAACGAGTAGCACCCTTACGATGAACACAAACCTGTCTTTTTTTACCATCAACAGTATGTTCCTCAAACTTAGCAATGTTATGACATACATCATAAACGATTCTCATATCAAAATCTTCAGCTTTACCATCTAACACATTTTCAAAAGATTCACGAACCCAATGAACTATAAGCTGACGGTTAGCCCAAGCAAAATTAGCAGCACAACCCATGGCTTTTAAATAATTCTGACCTTCAGAGCTATTAATAGGAGCACAAGCCAACTGCCGATCAGGGATACTTATCTTATATTTTTTAACAGCTCTCTCTAAAGTTTTTAGATGATCGCTGCAGACTTGATGACCAAAACCACGGCTACCTGTATGAATCATAACCATAATCTGATCTTTATCTTTTACACCAAAAGCTTCAGCTGTTTTTTCATCAAAAACATCAGCAACTTTCTGTATCTCAAGAAAATGATTACCAGCACCAAGACTACCAACCTGGGTTCGACCACGTTTCAAAGCACGATCAGAAACCATACTACTATCAGCAAAATCAAGACAACCATTTTCTTCAAGAAAATCGATGTCTTCATCCCAGCCAAATCCTTTGTCAATAACTGCTCTGGCACCCTTTTCAAGTATTTCTTTTAACTCATTATTACCAAATTTTACTTTTGATTTAGAACCCAAACCAGAGGGAACATTTTTAAACATCTCATCAACAAGATTCCGAATCTTGTTTTTATCAAGATCCTCAGCTGTTAAATTAGTTCTAACCAAACGAACACCGCAGTTGATATCAAACCCGATTCCACCAGGAGAAATAACTCCTTCATTTGCATCAACTGCTGCAACTCCACCAATCGGAAAACCATAACCCCAATGAATATCAGGCATAGCTAAACCTTTTCCAACAATGCCGGGTAAACTAGTTACATTCGCGGCTTGCTCAGGAGCATTATCCTCACGAATAGAAGAAATCATTTCATCAGACGAATAAATCAAAGCGGAAGTATTCATCTTAAGATTATTATTCTCTCCTTTGTAACTATCAGGTATCTCAAAACGATGATCATCGATTTTATTTAATGGTCCATTCCATGTCATAACAAATTAAACCAACTGCTAAGTAAATAAACTATTTAATAAATTTAATGGAAAAACAAACTAAAAACAATTATTTCTTCTTAAGATAAGGAACATTAGTACGTTTATTTCTTTTTATTTCATAACCCTCTGGTAGATCAATAGGTTCTCCCTCATCTGGTTCTTTTTTACTAAAAAAACGAACTGTTCTCTTTTTACCATTTTTAGATTTAACCTTTTTTTCATAAAGAGTATAATCATCAACTTGATACCCATCAGTTTGTACAGCAACCCATTCATCAGATTCATCCTTCAAAGTATCTTTTTTCTCAAAGGATTCCTCTGCTTCCTCCTCTAAATTTCTTACTTCACTTTTGATTTTTTTAGCGAGTCTTCCACGTATACCATGAATTTTTTTCAAATCTTTAACATTAGTATCCTTAAGAATTTTTATTGATGTTATACCATTATTGTAAAGCAATTCACCAATTTTATCATCAACACTTTCCAAATCAATAAAAATATTACTCCAAGGTTTATCAAAAACCTTTTCCTTATCTTCTTTTTTAGAGTCTTCTTCAGTTTTAATTTCTGAAGATTTAATTTTTTTTTCAACAGAGGATTTCTTAGTTTTTTCTTGTTTTTTATCATCAACATCTTTTGTTTTTTCCGAATCAGGTTTTTTCTCAGGTTCTTTTTTAGTTTCTTCAATAGATTCTTTTTCCTCATCAATTACTTCTTCTTCAGCTGTTTCTTCATCTTCTTCTAATTTTTCTTTAATCTCAGTTTTTTCTTCTTCGGATTCAACTTTTTCCCATTCTTCTTCTTTTTCGATATCTTCTTTAAGTTCCTCTAAAAAAGTTTTTTTACCACAAACCGGGCAAAATTTGTATTCTCCTTCTAATTTTGAACCACAGTGTGGACAATAAAAAGTAGTTAACTCAGCACTTTTTTCTTCTTCAACTTTTACTGGTTCCCATTCCTTAAGCTCTTGTTTATCTTTAGTTTCTTCCGTTCTAATGGTTTCAGTTTCAAGATCTGTTTTTTCCTCTACAGTTTTTGGTTTAACTTCAGTAAATTCTGGTGGAACTGAATCAACTTTCTCGATCTCTATTAAATCCCGAGATTTTATTTTCTTATCAACTGAAGAATTAATTCTTTTTTTTGGAAAAGATTTTTTACCATTATGATAAACTTTTACTTTTGGTTTAAAAACTAAGGTTTTTACTTCTTCTTTTTTTGATTCTCCTTTAGTTTGTTTCTTTTCTTTCGATGGTTTGGAAATTGGTCCATAATTCTCTTCAATTCTTTTCACTAAAGAAATCAAAAATTCTTTCTCATCACTATTTATTTCCTCTAAAGCAAGATCATCTAAAATCCTATGAAGATCTGTTAAATCTTCCTTTTTGGATTTTTTTTCTTTTGTCATTTGAATTTGCCACCAGATACGTTGATTAATATTTAACTTAATTTTATAATATCAAATTGTTTTGCTATATAAATCTTATTAATCAACTATTTAGATAAAATACTATAGTGCCTTTATTATATTAATAAATTATGCTTGATTCAAAATCTTTATTAAAATCTAACTCTTCATAATTAAAAAGTTTATTAAGCTGATTAGACATCTCATTTTTTTTGATTTAAATGAATTTTGAAGGAAAAAACATCATTTCGATAAAAGATTTTTCAAAAAAAGAGATAAATTATATCCTTGACTATTCTAAAAAAATGGTTCCATATGCCAAGGGAAAAAAATATAAGGAAATAGTTCCCGGTAAAGTCTTATCTTCTTTTTTCTTCGAACCAAGTACAAGAACAAGATTAAGCTTCGAATCAGCTATGAATCGTCTTGGAGGAAAAATTATTGGTTTTGCTGATCCAACAGCAACCTCACAAAAAAAAGGTGAAAGTCTATCTGATACGATAAGAATGGCTGATGCTTACAGCGATGTAATAGTTATACGTCATCCGAAAGAAGGAGCAGCTCGCCTCGCCGCAAAATTTGCAAATTCACCTGTTCTTAACGCAGGAGATGGAGCTGGAAGACATCCGACTCAATGTTTACTTGATCTTTTTACAATAAAAACTGAGAAGAAAAAAATAAAAAATAAAAACATTGCTCTTGTTGGAGATCTAAGATATGGTAGAACAGTTCATTCACTTGCATATGCCTTATCATTATATGGTGCAAATCTAACTTTTGTATCTCCAAAAAGTTTGAAAATGCCAAAAGAAGTAGTCGATGAATGTAAAGGATTAGGCGTTGAACCTTCGTATACCTCGGTTCTAAATAAAGCTGTAAAAGACGCAGATGTACTATATGTAACGCGCATACAAAAAGAACGTTTTCCTGATGCCGAAGAATACAATCGTGTTGTCGGAAGTTACAAAATCGATCTTGAAGTATTGGAATCAGCAAAAAAAGACATGATAATAATGCATCCTTTACCAAGAGTTACAGAAATCGATCCGCAGGTTGATAAAACACCTCATGCATTGTATTTCAAACAAGCCTTTAATGGAGTACCTGTCAGAATGGCTTTACTTTCACTAGTTTTAGGGGGTAAAAAAATATGAAAGAACTAAAAATTCAACCAATTAAAAATGGTACAGTTATTGATCATATACCACCAGGGAACTCTGTAAAAGTTTTAAATATCCTTAGGATCCCTAAAAGTGTTTCATCAGCTGTAAGTGTTGCAATTAATGTTAGAAGTAAATATGGAAAAAAAGATATTGTTAAAGTTGAAAACCGTGAACTTGATCATGATGAAGTAGACAAAGTTGCTTTAATAGCTCCAAAAGCAACAATTAACATCATAAGAGATTATGATGTAGTTAAAAAATATAAAGTAAAACTTCCTGATGAAGTCGTTGGTATAGCTCGCTGTTTAAACCCAACATGTATATCCAATGATGAAAAAGAAACAGTTAGAAGCCGTTTCACCGTGATAAGTAAAGATCCACCAAGGATAAAATGTTATTATTGTGAACGTGAACCAGAAAATATAGCTGATCACATAGTATAAAAAAAATAATTTTTTTATTTTTTTAATAGTTTTTTTGCATAATCAAGTTTTATTTTTTCTTCTTTAATCATTTGATCTGCTATTTTATCAATATTTTCTCCATTTGCACCAGCCATAACAGCAATGTTTTTTGCATGAAGTCTCATATGGCCTTTCTGTATTCCAACTGTTGAAAGAGCAAAAACTGCTGCAAAGTTTTGAGCTAAACCCAAACTTGCAACAACTTCTGATAATTCATCAGCTTTTTCTATACCAAGGATTTTCCGACAAATTTTTGCTTTTGGATGAATACTAGATGCACCGCCAACAATTCCTACAGCAACTGGTAGTTCTATTTCTCCTACAAGATCACCATTTTTGTTTTTATGATACTTAGTAAGAGAAGTATAACGCCCATCTTTTGCTGCATAAGCATGAGCACCTGCTTCAATAGCTCGGAAATCATTACCAGTAGCAATAATCAATGAATCTATACCATTCATAATGCCTTTGTTATGGGTCGCTGCTCGATATGGATCAATAGCTGCAAGCTTGTATGATTCAAGGAATGCATCAATGTTTTTTTCACCACCCATTTTTTCTTTATCAAAAACAGCAGTAGCACGTGCAATTCTTCGATCAGCTAGATTAGAAAGAATTTTAAGACGAATATAACCATTGCTCAGTTCTTCTAACATTGGTGCAAGAGCCTCACACATAGTGTTTACTGCATTAGCACCCATTGCATCACAAACATCCACAAAAATATGAACAACAATCATTTTATTTTCAGAATCTTCAAGAATACGAACTTCTAAATCTTTAGCTCCTCCTCCAAGATTTACAAGTATCTCATCCTGTTTATTTGCAATCTCTAAAAGTTCTTTTTTATGCTCAAGAATTTTTTCAACCGCACTGCTTATATCATCAACACCTAATAGTTGAAGCTGTCCGATCATAAGTGGTTCCGATGTTTCAGCTTTAAAACCACCTTTAATTCTAGCGATTTTAGCGGCATTACTAGCCGCAGCAATAACACTACTTTCTTCAGTAGCCATAGGGATAAGCATTTCCTTATCATTAATCAAAAAATTAACAGCTATACCTAACGGTATTTCAAATACTCCAAGAACATTCTCTATCATCCGATCAGCGATTTCAAACTCGAGAGGAGAAGATAAAACACTAACTTCTTCTTCTGATAAATTTGAAAACTTTTTAACAAAATCTATTCTTTTTTCAACGGGTAGTTTGTAAAAACCTGAAACCTTTGAAGTCTTTTTATCAGTCATAAATAAAACCTCATCATTCTCCTATAAAACTATAACATTTTTTTTTCAAGAAAACCTACTGATACTTATTATAATTGTCTATTTTAAATTCGTTTTTTGACGAATCCATCAAAATCATAGCGACTTCTCGGAAATCATTACTATAAAGATTGTTCATATTTTACTAACAACCTCCCTGAACATATTTTTTATTTTTCTCAAGAGCATACTCGGCTCTTTGGAGTTC
>CAYMOC010000068.1:0-10431 GCA_964391965.1 uncultured Thermoplasmatales archaeon
TCGAATTAATTAATTCTTCAAAAATGGTCATTTAATTTTATTATCTTTGAATTTAAATCTTTTTTATAATTTGGATATGTATCAAAGAATTTAATAATGTCTTTGATTATATAAAATAATAGAGTTCTGGATGAAATAAAAATCATGATAATATTTGATAATCATCTACACCTTCGTAGAGATGGTCGTTTCATAGATGCAGTTCGTGATTTCCAAAAAACGGGTGGTACACATTTTGTGTTATGCCAATATCCAAATCCTGAAACTGCTCTAAAAAATAACTCTTATAAAAAAAATTATTTGGATACTCTTTCAATGGCTGACGAGGTAGAAGACAAAACAAAGATCACTGTTTATGTTACGATAGGTCCATACCCTGTTGATTTTCTTTTTTTCAAAAAAAAACTTGGGAGACAAAAAGCTGTTGATCTAATGAAAAAAGGTATGGATGAAGCAGCAAATTTTTGTGAAAAATATGATAGATGTATCGGTATCGGGGAGATAGGTCGTCCTCATTTTGAGGTTGATGGGGAGATTTTTGAGGATTCAAATAAAATTCTTTTATATGGGATGCAGTCTGCAAAAGATGTAGATGTTCCTGTAGTTTTACACACTGAAAGGACTACGCCTCAAACTTGTGAAGAATTTGTAGAGATGGGAAAAAAAGTAGGTCTTTCTGCGGATAAAATTGTTAAACATTATTCTCCTCCCTTGATTCTGGAAAATGAAAATTTTGGTTTGATGCCTTCTGTTCTTGCTAGTAAAAAAAATATTAATGCTGCGGTTAAGAAAGGTTTTCGTTTTATGATGGAAACAGATTATATTGATGATCCTAAACGCCCGGGTGCTGTTTTAGGTCCAAAAACTGTTCCAAAGAGAACAAAACAACTTTTTGAAGATGGAATTTTGGGTGAAAAAGAAATAGAACTGATTCATAAGATAAATCCAGAAAAAACTTATGGTATTGAATTGAAAGAATAGGTTTTTAAATGAGTTATTTTATTTGAGTTTTCAGAGGAGAATTTATTTATGACTGCGAAAAAACCAAAACCAGGTTTATTAAGCTTCTTAGCGGATAGGAACAATATTCTTATTTTGTTAATTATTGTTGTTATTATAGGTGTAGCATATTTTGTGCTTACTTCTGAGGAAGAAGAAAGAGTTTATGATATAGAAGATATTAATCGTAACTCTGAGGAGTATATAGGTGAAACAGTAAGAGTTATTGGTTATTATGAGTCTAATGATAATACTCTTAATGCTTTTCCTGATCCTCAAGATGTGACTAATCCTACTTTAGAGATGCTTAGATTGGATTTATCAAATGTAAATCTTACTAATACTTCGTTAGCTGATGGTGCAGAATATATTTTCACTGGTGAATTGATCTGGAACCCTAATAATCCTTATGCTGAACCTAGTAATGATGTTGTTCTTGTGGTAGAAAAATATAAAAGACACCGGTAAAAAAAAATTCTTTTTTTTATCCGATGTATTTTAGTTCTTCAGATCTATCTTTAGAACCCGCCATTCCTTCCATTTCTTTAAGTTGTTCGGCAATGGTTTCTATTTCTTTTGCTTTTTTCTCAAGTGCTTTTAATGAAATATCGATGTTTGTTACTTTCATAATTATTTTTAAAACAGCTTTAGCACTTTTCGGATCGACTAAATAACCAGGTGTTTCACCCATTAAACAAGCGCCTTTCAAACCTCTTTGTTTACCGAGACCTAAAAGAAGTCCACTTGCTCCGACTATTCCTCCACCGGGTTCATTTTTCTTAAAAACTGCTCCTTGTTTTTTTAGTTTTTTAACCAAGTTTTTATGAGTTGTGGCACAAAGAACCTCTGGTTTTTCTATTTCTTGCCCTAGACCGTAACCGCCAAGAGTGTACATTTCTTTTACACCGAATTCTTCACAGATATCAAGAATTTTACTCACAAGCTCATATTGTCCTTGTGATGAAAGTCCTTGATAATCACCGGTTAAAAGTACAAGATCTGGTTGATTTTTCTTTTTAGCTTTCCAATAATAAAACTCATTATTAACGAGTTTAATTGTACCATCACTGTTAATAAATACCTGTGGTGGAAAATCTTTACTATTCAGCTCTACAAACTGTTCAGCTTCTAGAACATCTATCAAATGTTCTACTGCTAATTTTCCGACATTTCCGATACCTGGTAGTCCTTCTATTAAGACAGCATTTTTAAGTTTTGGTTTTTTTCCAACGAAATTAGCTGTTACTAAATCCATAAATTCTCACTTATCCATTTTTCTTAATTTTCTTCTGTACTCACCATAACGATCCTGTGGTGAATAACGAGGAGGATGTTTAATAATTGTTTTACTCTCACAACTTTTACATTTTTTTTCAAGAGTATAAACTTTACATTTTTTACAATAAAAAAGATTAGACATAATTCTTTTTATTCCTCAAGTTTCCTATGAAACCTGAACTCCCCATTTTCTTGAGTTATATCTTCTTCAACTAACTGGATGGCTCTTTTCATTTCACTTTCAGCAATTTTATAATCTGGGGCTTTAACAGTTATCATATAATGAGGTGCACCTACATATTTAACTTCTATCTCAACATCATCATATTCACTTGTTTCGGCTTTCTTTAAAGCTTCTTTGATATGACCTATTCCGTCAGGAAGCCAGGATTGCACATCCATGTAACCTTTGATATTAACAAATGGGATAGTTATATTTTCATCAGCCATACTTACAAATGCTGAAATCCATTCGCCTTTGAAACCGTCTTTTTCAAGGACATCAGAGTCATAGGCTGCTTCTTCAAAAGCGGTATATAAAGACCCATATTTTTCTATTAAATCATTACCAAATTCTTCATAACATTGATCTACTGTTTTATTTAGTTGTCCAGCAAGTTGTTCCATAAGTTTTACTGCTTTTTGATTGTTTTTCCATTCCTGTATTTTATCTCTTTTCTGATGTTCGTTTACTCGTTTTAAGGAAAGATCTATATGGCCTTTTTCTGGGTCAACATCTGTTACCTTACAGACTACTTTTTGTTTTTCTTTGATGTGTCTTTTTATTCTTTTAACCCAACCCGTTGCAATTTCTGCTATATGGATAAAACCTTCTTTATCGCCGTATTCATCTAGTGTTATAAAAGCTCCAAAACTACGTACGTTTTTAACGGTTCCGACTACCAATTCTCCTTCATCAGGATACTCTTTTTTCTTAATGGCCATAATTTTTAAACCTATTTCAAGTTGAAAAAAATTTCTAATTTATTCTATTACTTCTAAAATTTCTGCTTTAAGTTTTGCTAAACCGCCAGATGGTGTAGATAGTTTACTTCCACAGATATGACATGATACCTCTGTAGATGCCTTGTTGAATAATACCTGTTCATTTTCACAGTCTTTACATCTGACTTTTATAAATTTTGATTTCGTTTCATCCATTTTTAATGCTTCACCTTTCTTTTTTATTCTACTTGTACTTTTTTAGCTCTTTGACTTGGTGGCTGATGACTTTTTTTACATTTAGTACATGTGTATTTAAGATATGCTCTTCTGCTTGTTTTCTCTCGACCCTCGGGTTTAGGTCTTGGAAATCCACGGTATCCTCTCATCACTCTTCTGAAACGTCTTTGTCCTTGTTTAAACTCACTAGCTTTTCTTTTTTTAATTTTAGTTACTTCATGAGTTGTATGTTTCTTACAGTACGGGCAATATCTATTTAATTTACGTGGTCTTTGCATATGATTCCTCTGTAATATATTATAAGCTTTTAATTAAAGTGAAATGGGTAAATAGGGAGGTAATATAAAAAGGTAAGCAAACTCTTTTCCTATTAAGAGTTTTATCATATTATTTAGAGGTTACTATTCATTTTTTTTCTTTTCTGATTTTGATATTAATATTTTTTTTATCAAAAGTAGTTAATTTTTTTATTTTGATTTTCGCATTTTTTTTAGGTTTATATTCATCTATTGGAACATTGGGTGTTTCTCCGTTGACTTCGTAGATGTAAAAACCTTTTTCTCCATCTATAGATGTTATGTATTGTTTACCATTTTTTTTACTTATTGTAATGCCTGGTATTTGTTTTAAACCATCAAATATACTTTTATTTTTTTCTATTTCTACTTCTGATTCCTGGGTAAAGGATTCAAAAATTTGGTGTAAATTTGTTATGTCTGCATGTAAAATGTGTACATTTCCAATTTTTTCTTTTTTAATTAAACCTGCTTTTTCAAGAATTTTAATGTGTTTTGAAATAACCGGTTTGGAATAACCTATTTTTTTTGATAGTTTTGAAAGATGCATTTTTTCTTTCAAAAGAATCTTTAAAATCTTTACTCTTGTGTCGCAGCTTAAGGCTTTAAACAAAATTTTGTTACCCATTTAGATAACAAATGATAGAATCCTTTACTTATTAACTTTTTTTGAACTTTTGATCAATATAAGAAACAAGTTTGCTGCCATCCAAGCGAACACTAGACGGACCTGCACGTACATAAAACTCCTCTGAATCTCCATCTTTCAAAAAAACTTCTTTCCGGCTTTTATCACAATCAATCTTTAGAATACTGCCCTCATCTTCAACTCTTATAATCTCAGAATCAATATATGACAAATATTCACTACCGATTTTATCTTTTAAAAGATTTAAAAAATGACGATAAAAAATATCATAATTTTTAAAACCATCACGTTCTAAACCAACTACGTTTCCATCATCTGAAACTCCAACAAGAAGAGTACCGCCCTCGGAATTAAGAAAAGCTGAGATCGTTTTCAGAACAGCATGCTCCATTTTCCTGTCATGTTTATTTGTATGAAGATTTGTCCTAAAAGTAGATTTAAACTCAACTTTTTCATTTTCACCTCTTTTGATTAAATCAAAAATATGAGAAACAGAATTTTTATAGTTTTCAAAAAAACGAGGATTAACCTTCATAAAAGAATTAACCACATGTTTAAAAAAATCCCGTTTACCATATTTAAGATAAACATAACCAAAGGTTGATGCAATAAAAGCACCAATCATAGTAAAAAACAAAGTCTGAGGGGTATAAACACTGTTGAAACTACCGATTTTTAAATCAAAATAAGAAAAAACACCAAATCGAAAAACCTCCCAAATAGCACCCAATGATACCGAAAAACAAAAAGAAAAAAAAGCTACTAACAAACGACCGGTTTTAAAACTACTATCATAGTATAAAACAAACATTAGAATAAGACCAACAAATCCAAGGAAAACACCAAGAAAAAGTTGAACAAAAACACCGGATAACATTTTCTCCATTAAAACAGTTACAAGAACTGCTGAGTAAAACAAAAATTTAAAACTATTTGGAAAAGAAAAAGAAAACAATTTTTTTACTAAAAAAGGAGTAAAAGTTAACAAAAATGCTATAATATTTATCATCAAAACTTCGTAACGCTGGTTTTGATATTCATAAAAAATAGAAAAAATCAACAAGAAACGTATCAACCAGAATAAAACAAATATTTTTTTAGGTTTAGTCAAACAACGATCTCTCCTAAACAATTAATATCTTTTTTTTTAGTCAGTATAATCAATTTTTTCAGCAGCTTTCCGTTTTTCCAACATATCAGCCATATTCTCTGGAATTGACAATATATCATCTTTTTTCAAAAAATATTTACGTTTATCTGTACCCATAAACTCAGGCATATCTTTTATAACTCTGATAACAGGGTAATCATTACTTTTTCTTTCAGATGTTTCTTCCTCTGAATCATTTTCTTTATCTGATTCTTCTACTGGTTTTTCTTCAGTTTTTTGAGTTTCTTCTTTTTTTTCTTCCTTTTGTTCATCATCCTTTTTTTCTTTGGTTTCTTTTTCAAAAAATTCATTTCTTTTTGTTTTAAGAATTTCGATGATTGAATTAAAAAGGGTTTTCTCTTGAGGAAGCATGTTTTTTAGATCTGGGTCTCCACCACGTGCTTTGGTTACAGCTGCTACTACAAGTTTTTTTTCTCGGTGTTCATAAATATTTAAAATAATTTTTTTGTTGTTTTCAATTTCATCTTTTAAAAGATTGATTTTTGTTTCAGATTTTTCTTCATTAAGACGTTTTTTCATTGTATCCATATATTCTTGTAAATCTTGATAAAACTCTGAGTAAAGCTTTGTTAGAAAAGGAGTTTTTTTTTCTCTTTGTTGTATTTTTCTTAGTGTTCTATAGTTTATCTCTTTGTCTTCTTCCATGTTTCTATGAAACACCAAATCTGTAAGTATGTTAAATAAATTGTGAGTCAAAAAAACCCTGGGTTTTTTTTATTCTTTTATATCCGCTATTTTTCTTCCCAGTAGAAAAACAGCTAGAAAAACTGGTATTTTTTGTTTACCTTTTTGTAAATCATATTTTTGGTTTTTTAGTATAATTTTATAGTCTTGTTTAAGTTCAACTTCTACTTTTTCATCAGTAAAAACCAATGTTTCAGTTAATGGATCGAAATCATCAAGTTCATCTAATTTTATTTTAGTTACTTTAAAACCTGTTTTACCATGCAATGAATCAGGTAGGCGTATCAGGCGTTTAACATCACATGTGACGGGTTCATCTGTTTCACCTGATACCATTGATACTGCTGTACGGCGAAGTGCGTTGTTTAGAAAAAATTTACGTATGGCTTTGGATTGATCGATTCTTCCTCTTTCTATTCTTTTGATTCTTTCCTCTGATAAATCTTTTATTAGTTTCTGGGCGTTTTCTTCTTTTACCCCGTATTCCATTAGTTTTTCTACAGGTTTATCGCTTTCTCTTATCTCATTGATTATATCTATTATTGCTTGGCTTATTCTTCCTTTCCAACCTGGTTCATCAGGTTTAGGCATTTCTAAGGATTTACCACTTGGATAAACCTTGTTTCCATATCTTTTTACACCTGTTGTGTGTTCATAAAATATCATATCATCTCTGATGTCTCGTCCGGTGATGTAGTCAACTATTTCTCTTCTTTCATTGCTATCCAAATCATAAACCATGGGGTCTTTTACATGGCAGTGATATCCTCTTCCGCCGCTGAAATATAGTTCTAGTTTTTTTTCATCAAAACCAAAATCTTTGATTAAAAAATCATCTACGAGTTTGTAAAACTCATCTTTTACTTTTTCAAGTGATTTCTCATATGTTATGTTTTCTACACCTGGCAGGTGATCGCTGTCTAAATCAAATATCAGTTCAGCTCCCATCCAATTTTTTTCTTTCATTGTTGGTGCATCAGGTGTTTGATAGTATGCTGTTGAGTAATATGCATGAGCTGGATTTCTGTCTTGTAAAAAATCTATATATTCTTGTTTTTTTTGAAAAGAAAGATGACGTAGCATGCCTTTACCGCCGAAGAAAACAAAAGCGAATTCTCTTTTAGGAAACCTGTCAGGTATCGAAAACTTATTGTCTCTATAGTATTCGCCGAAACGGTTTTTTAAAAATTCTAGGTTTTTTCTTTTTTGATCGTTTTGGTTCATCTTTCTGTGAACAAGAAAATGTGATGTTTTTTATATGTTTTATATTCTTTCCCCAAAAAAAAGTTTTTTTTTATTTTGTAATTTAAATAGTTTTTTAGTATAAAGTTTTATCAACTACAAACAATTTACAATTTTCTTACTATGGGAGATTTTATCGAAGATGAGTTGATGTCATCATCAGTTATTAAAGATCTTGAGAAACTTGATTTTGATTATGTTCCAGAGGAGTTGTTGCATCGTGAGAAACCGCTTCGTATGCTTGCTCAGATGTTTAAACCGCTTCTTTCAAATATACCACAAAATGTTTTGATTCAGGGTCCTGTTGGAACTGGAAAAACTGCTATGACTAAAAAATTCTGTAAAAGACTAACAGAGATAGCTCGTAAGCAAGGAAAAATAATAGAATATGTTCATATCAATTGTCGTAAACGTTCCACTGATGCTATGGCCCTTCTGGGTGTTCTGAATCATTTTGATTCGCGTTTTCCAGATCGTGGTTTCTCCGTGGATGAAATGCTTCAGGTTCTTCGTAAAAACCTTGAAAGAAAAAATGCGCAACTATTGCTCGTTCTTGATGAAGCTGATGCTCTTTTGAAAAAAAAGGATTCCAATCTGGTTTATGATCTAACACGTTTTTCAGATGATGCGACAACAAAAAAAACACATGTTTCCCTGCTTCTTATATCTCAGAAAAATGTTTTAGAAATGCTTGACTCTTCTTCTCTTAGCACTTTTAAACGAAGTAATGTAATAAAATTGGATAAATATCAAAGGGATGAACTAGCTGATATAATCACTCAGAGAGTAAAAATTGCTTTTCATAATGGAACCGTTGACAATCAATGCATTGATTTGATTGCTGATATCGCATCAGAATGGGGTGATGCACGTTTCGCAATAGAACTTCTTTGGAAAGCAGGAATAGCGGCAGATAATGAACATACTGAGATGGTGACACCTGAACATGTGCGTGCAGCTAAAGCAGAAACATATTCAGTTGTAACTGAAACCAAACTTAGAAATCTTGAACGTCATCAACTTTTAACACTTTATGCGATATCTAAAAGACTTAAAAAAGATCAAACTGCATATGTTAACACTGGTGAAGCTGAGGAAACCTATGCTGTGACATGTGAAGAATACAATGAGAAACCAAGATCTCATACTATGTTCTGGAATTATCTAAAACAGGTGGAAAACGCTGGTTTTATTAATATAAAAAAATCAGGGAAAGGTCATCTGGGGACCACACAAATCATATCTCTACCGGATATACCCGCGGGTGTGGTCGGTGAAAAAGTAAGAGAAATACTAAAATAAAAAAAACTCATAGTTTTTTTTCACATTTATCTGATATTGGACAGTTTTTACAATCTGGTTTGGTTTTACAGAAATTTTTAGCAAGTTCAACAATTAAAGCATGAAACTCCTGGTAGATTTCAACTAAATCTTTTTCTGAAAAATTTTTCTCAAGATTTCTTTCAAAAAAACTCTGTATATTATCATAACTACATTCAATATCAAGAGGAATGCGTTTGCATAAACGTTTAGTATAAGCGTCAACAACAAAAACTGGTTTACATCCAGCATACAATATGATTGAATCAGCAGTCTCAGGGCCAATTCCTTTTAAATCCAAAAGCTGTTTGCGAATAAAATTTGTATTTTGGTTAAAAAATTTATCAAAGTTTCCATTATATTTTTCTTTAAAAAAAATTGCAGTAATTTTTAATCTTTCAGCCTTCTGGTTAAAAAAACCAGAAGGCTTAATCATTTTTTTAAGATCATTTTCGTTTGTTTCAAGTAAATTTTTTAAATCCATCGTTTTGTTCTCTTTAAGATTAAAAAGAGCTTTTTCAACATTAGACCAAGCAGTGTTCTGGGTAAGTATCGCTCCAATTATTATTTCAAAACGTGAATCACAGTTGTTTTTTTTATGATAGATATTATCTATTGGCCACCAGTATTGTTTCCCAAAATAACCCTGTAGTTGCTGGTAAAGATTTTTTGGTTTCATAGATTAATCTGTGATGTATAATTTTTGTTATGTTTGAATTTTTTGGAAAAAAAATGTGAATAGTTTTTTTACAATAGTTTTTTTAACTCTATGGTGTTTACCAATAACTAACATTTGGTGAGAAATCATTATGCGCTCCGAGAGAAATAGTTATTTTGAAACGCTTGAAGAATATCAGAGAGCAGAAGCTATGTTTCATACAGAACTTATGAATGTTTGCAGGAAATATGTAACAAAACTAAATCTTGTTTCTATGCTTGGTATCGTTGAGATAAGTAAGGATGAAATCCGTGAGCTTGATAAAGCCACTAAAAGAAATCTTGATAATGATTCTTCTTTTGATGGATTTGAAGAATCAAACGAAAATCGATATTTATAAATAAATATTTTTCTTAAAAATTTTTATTTTCTTAATAGTAAACTACTAAAATAAAAAGAGTATTTCACCCAGTTATAAAACGGGCCAGTGGTCTAGGGGTTATGACGTCGCGCTTACAACGCGGAGGTCGCCGGTTCAATTCCGGCCTGGCCCATCTGATTTTCTCGATAGGTTTATGTCAAGGTGTTTTAGAATTCAAAAGTTTCTTTACATCCCTCCTTGTATAAAATAGTTTCAAGTTTGGTTTCTTTTATTGCTTTTCTTATATCATATTCTACTGCGTGTAGATATCTGGATGTTGTTTTGATGTTTGAATGTCCAAGGATTTTTTGGACTATTTTTACATGTATTCCGTGTTTTAGAAGATTGGTTGCGTAGAAATGTCTGAAGCTGTGTGGATGTATCCATCCTATTCCTGCTTTTCGTGCTACTTTTTTGATGTCTTTTCTTGCTATTGATTCTGTTAGTCTGTTGTTTTGTTGGGTGAAAACAAAGTTTTTTTGTGTGTGGTATCGGTGGTGTTTTATGTAGTTTATAAGGCTTGGATGTTGT
>CAYMOC010000069.1:0-10086 GCA_964391965.1 uncultured Thermoplasmatales archaeon
TATGCAAAATAAAAGAAAGTTGAAAACTTATAAAATTATTAAGACGCCTCTTGTGATTGGATTAGGTGAAAACAATGCAATAATTGTTTATAAAAAATTTTTACTACCGGGTTTTTTAGCAGCCTTTGTAAAAAAAATCGTTGAAAAATGGACGCTGTTTCATCTATCGTAAAATATTTAACATATGTTCATTTACAGTTTGTTTTAAGAAATACATTGGGGAGTCGTACAAAAAAATATGAATCTGATAGAATTAATTATTTTTTATGCAATAATTGTTTTTGTAGTATTTCTCTTCATGGAATTTGTTGCATGGTTTATGCATAAATACATCATGCATGGATTCGGTTGGTTTCTACATGAAGATCACCATCGCTACACTAAAAGTCGTTTTGAAAAAAATGATCTCTTCGGAGTTTTCTTTAGTATAGTATCTTTTCTTTTGATATTTACAGGATGGCTAGGGGGTTATGATATCCGCTTTCCTATAGGGATAGGTGTCATGATGTATGGTATTGGTTACTTTATTGTTCATGATACTTTTTTTCATCATAGAGTTAAACTAAAATACAGACCTAAAAGCGATTATATGAAGCGAGTTTTAAATGCTCATGCAGTTCATCATCAAAAAAGCAAAGCACATGAAGGAATTTGTTTTGGTTTTTTATATGCAAATAAAAAATATTCAGTAAAAAAAGAAAAAGGAGGATCCTAATCCCTTGCAGATACCTCTAAACTATATTTTTCTTGATTTTTTAATTATTATTTTTCCTTTTCTTTTTTCATTTAAATGGAAATTTAAATACTATAAGGTTTACAAACCACTTTTTGCCTCAATTTTGATAGTTGGAGGAGTGTATATTTTATGGGACGTTCTTGTTACTGCTCGTGGTGATTGGTGGTTTAACCATAAGTATCTCTTAGGTTTAGAAATAGCAGGTCTTCCAATAGAGGAAATATTGTTTTTTGTTACAGTACCATACGCATGTATTTTCATTTATGAAAACCTTAATTATTTTGTTGGAGAAAAACAATTACCTTTTAACAAATATTTTTACCTGGGTTTATTTGCGGTTTTTTTGATAGTTGGGCTTCTTTTTTATTATCAGGATTATACAATACTATCTTTGCTTTCCTGTGCGGCATTTTTCATTCTTGCTTCAACTTTATATCCAGATTTATTAAAATCTCGTCTCTACTGGTTGTATATCATTATTAGTTTTGTTCCCTTTATGATTTTTAATTATCTTTTGACAAGCATTCCAATTGTTTTGTATAACCCCGATGCTATGTGGGGAACTATGCAAGCTTGGAATGGAAGAATTTTTACAATTCCTGTTGAAGATTTTTTTTATAATTTTTCTATGCTTTCATTTTATCTGTTGGTTTATCTTTATTTTAAAAAAAGATGGAAAATTGAAATCGGTGAGGAAACAAAAAAATAAGATTTGAGGTTGATTTTTATGTGTAATAAAACAGTAATTGTTGGTGCAGGTTTTGGCGGACTTGCTGCTGCAAGTCTTTTAGCAAGAGATAATCATGAAGTAACCGTTCTAGAAAAAAATGAGCAACCTGGTGGACGTGCATCAGTTTGGAAAAAAGATGGATACACTTTTGACATGGGACCTTCTTGGTATTTGATG
The DNA here is from genome assembly GCA_964391965.1 of uncultured Thermoplasmatales archaeon. GTDB lineage: Archaea > Thermoplasmatota > E2 > DHVEG-1 > DHVEG-1 > JAZKSG01. The sequence goes on from CAYMOC010000069.1 coordinate 1,644, forward strand.
CCTGATGTTTTTGAAAAATTTTTTGCAGAGTTTGATAAAAAACCAGAGGATTACATGGAACTTGTTAGACTTGATCCTTCTTATCGGGTTTTTTTTAGTGAAGAAGAATATGTTGATATCTCTGCTGATTTAGAAAAAAACCTTGATCTTTTTGAAAAAATTGAACCTGGTGCTAAAGAAAAAATGAAAGAATATATGGCTAAATCAAAGTATGAATATGATATAGCTATGAGAGATTTTATTTATAAAGATTACAAACATCTCACTGATTTTTTTAAACCACGTCTTATAGTTGAGGGAACAAAGCTTCATATGTTTTCAAAACTTGATGATTACGCTCAACGTTTTTTCGAGTCAGAAAAAATAAGAAAAATCCTTGAATATACTATTGTTTTTCTTGGAGGTAGCCCATATGATAGTCCTGCTTTGTATTCATTGATGTCTCATGTTGATTTTAATATGGGTGTCTGGTTTCCTAAAGGTGGTATGGGCAAACTTGCTGAATCTATGTATAAACTTGCTAAAGAACAAGGAGCAGAATTTGTTTTTAATGAACCTGTGGAAAAAATACATGTTGAAGGTGGTGTAGCTAAAAAAATAAAAACAAATAAGAATACATATAAGGCAGACACAGTTGTTGTTAATGCTGATTATCCATGGTCTGAAACCCATTTATTGGATAAAAAATATAGATCTTACTCTGATATATATTGGGATAAAAGAAAGATTGCTCCATCAGCATATCTTTTGTTTTTAGGAATTGATAAACAGCTTAAAAATTTTGAGCATCATAATTTGTATTTCCATCCAGAATGGGTTGATCATTTTGATGACATATTTAAGGATCCTAAATGGCCAAAGGATTTTTCTTATTATGTTTCTTGTATTTCAAAGACGGATCCAATGTCGGCTCCTGATGGCTGTGAAAATGTTTTTGTTTTAATACCAGTGGCACCAGATTTAAAGGATGATGAAAAAACTCGTGAGAAATATTTTGATATGACGATTGATCATATGGAGAAACTTGCTGGTGAAAACATACGGGATCATATTAAGGTTAAACGAATTTTTGCACATAGTGATTTTTCAAACAGATACAATGCCTATAAAGGTACAGCTTTAGGTCTTGCTCATACATTGAAACAAACAGCTATTTTTAGAGCCAAACAAAAAAGTAAGAAAGTCAAGAATCTGTATTATACAGGTCATTATAACCATCCCGGTATCGGAGTTCCAATGGTTATAATCTGTTCGCAGATTTTAGCTGAAACATTGAATAAATAGAAACAATCTGTCCATTTTTTTCATATTTTTTTCAACTTTCATATATATTCTATATATATTTTTATGAAAAATGTTAAATAGTCAAAAGTATCCTAACAAATGTTAATCATTCATAAATAATACACTTTCCATAACAAGGAGGCAAAAAAAGTTATCAATGATAGACAAAACCATATTTTCAATCTTTCAGAAAGGAAGTAGAACTTACTTTTATAGTAGTCTTTTTTTCCCAACAAAAATAAGACAAGACGTATTCAAACTATATGCTTTTGTACGAAAAGCTGACAACTATGTAGATTCCATCCCTCAAGATGAAAAAGGATACTATGAGTTTAAACAAAGATATCTCCGAGTGCTAAATGGTTATCCCTCAGAGGATATTGTTATAAATTCATTTGTTGAACTAATGAACAGAAAAGATTTCAAAAAAGAATGGATAAATGCTTTCTTTAACTCAATGGAGATGGATCTAACCAAAAAAAAATATGAAACGCTTGATGAAACACTTGAATACATCTATGGATCTGCTGAAGTAATTGGTTTAATGATGGCTCAAACCATAGGTTTACCTGAGGAATCTCATAAACATGCTAAACTACTTGGAAGAGCTATGCAATACATTAACTTTATACGAGATATACAAGAAGACATAGGTTTAGGAAGAATCTATCTTCCATCAAGAGACTATCAAAAATATGGATTCAAAAATCTAACATACCATGAAACAAAAAAACATCCAGAAAAATTTAAAATTTTTATTCAAAACCAACTGGAACGTTTCTGTTTCTGGCAACATCAAGCAGAATTAGGATACAAATTTATCCCAAAAAAATACTTAATTTCAATAAAAACAGCATCAGAAATGTACAAATGGACAGCAACACAAATACAAAAAGATCCATTTATTTTATATAACCTTAAAGTAAAACCATTAATGGGTCATATCATAAAAACAACAATTGCAAATATGGTAGATATACAAACAAACAGATATAATCCAAAATTATGTTACAAAATTGAACCATTGCCTGAGGAAACCTGAAAAATAATAAGCGAGCAATTGTGAATGAAGTAATAAATTTCAGAAGTTATCAATTATATTGTTGATATCAAAGATAATATCAATAGTAAACCAAAAAAGAACAATAAACTTCCTGAAATAATCTTACTAAGATTCAATGTTTTTGCAGATACCATAACTATTCTATCTCTCCAAATTACTTAATTAACCAAAAGTTTTGTTTATAATGATTATAAAGGCTTGTTGTACAAATATTATCAAAAACAACTAAATATATATCACTCTATTCAAATTAATATATGCCTAACAATGAAAAAAAAGAAAACAAAAAACAAAAGCAACCTTATACTGTCGAAGATGCATTAAAAATCGCTGATGATATAATGGATATGGGAAAAGAAAAAAAATACAATATGGGTGCATTTATACATGGAATGGTTTTTGCTCTTGAATACGCTCAATTTGTTTATAATATCCCGCCAAAACAGATAGCAGAAATAAAAAGAAGTTGTAGAAAATATTTCCAAGAAATGGAAAAAATGAAACAAAATGAAAAAAACAGATAAATCAAAAAAAGATTGGAAAAAAATCTTAAAACCAGAGGAATATAGTGTTTTAAGAAAAAAATCCACAGAACCTCCTTTTACTGGAAAATTATTAGATAACAAAAAAGATGGAATTTATCGATGTAAAGCATGTGGCCATCCTCTTTTCCATTCAGAATACAAATTCGACTCAAATACCGGATGGCCAAGTTTTTTTGATACATTAACTGAAAAAAGTGTTGAACTCAAAGAAGATAATGAACTTTATATGTTAAGAACTGAAGTAAAATGTAAAAAATGTGGAAGCCATTTGGGTCATCTATTTCATGATGGACCTAAACCCACTGGTAAACGTTATTGTATCAACTCTGTTTCCCTTAAGTTTGATGAATCAAAAAAATAAATTTTTTTTATGCAGGTAAGACTGCATGCATAAATTATTTAAAACCTCAGCACATTTTTAATTTTAAGAAAATAAGATAAAAAAAGAGAGATAGGTTAGTAAAAAAACAAGTTTTTACTAATGTTAAGAAGAAAATAATTCATCTTTCTGGATTGGTGTGAAAAGATGGGATGTGAAGTTGAAACTAAAGTAAAACTTGACTATATTCAAGATTTTGAAATGATGTTTGAGCGTATGAACCTTAAACGTCCAAGAGAGGCAGCTGTTTACTATACCACATTAGTGGTAGACTGTCCTAAAGAATTCTCAGAGTTTTTAAAAATTGCTGAAGAGATGGCCAATATTACTCGTAGGCCACTTGAGACAGGTAGAAATTGTCTTCTTAGAAATGGATTAATTGCTAAAGTACTATTTTCTAATGAGACTGATCAAGATTTCGGACGAGAAAGTTACCTTCCAGCTCATCCTAGAGCAGTTTGGGAAGTAATCAAAAATGATCTGAAAAGAGTAGTAGCAGAAGAAACATTTAGGGCAATAGAAAATCGTTTAAGGAATTATGGTGATTTTTATAATCATAATTTTGAAAAATATGGCGTCAAACTTAAAAGAAGTGGAAATGTAACTCTTCAATACAGTGGAAAATGGATACTTTATAATGCATTACATAACCTTCTTGAGAAAAATGAGGGTTTAAAACTTCAAGTTGGTGGTGAAAGATTCTTTGATGATCCATTTATTAAGTATTTTAAAATGTTTTTAGATCTTGATACAAAAATACAGCTTATTGTCGATGAGAAAGTAGATGGGGATGTTATCAAACAACTTAATGATGCGTATGGAGACCGTCTTGAAATAAGGTTCTTTTCAGAAGATGTTTCAGGTACACTTAGAAATTATGTCTATGGTAAAGAAATAGCGATAAATGGAATAAAGATTCTTCCAGAGACACATGATGAACCATCATACATCGGAACTGCATATGTGAATCTTTCAGATATCGAAGTATTAGATGACAAATTTGAAAGTATGTGGAACCTTGCTAAACCACTTGGTAAACTACTTAAAAAAGAAACCAAAAAAGAATAAAAAAAACATAATTTTTTTTCCTTTTTTATACATAAATTATTAAAAGTTGAACCGGTTCATTTTTATTTATATTTTAAAGATGGGGGTTAATAAGATGAATAAAACAAATTTAGATATTAATGATGAAGCTCCAGATTTTTGTTTACCCGATCAAAATGAAGAAAAAATTTGTTTAAACAACTATAAGGGAAAAAACATAGTTCTATATTTCTACCCGAAAGATAACACGCCGGGTTGCTCTCTCGAGGCTATGATGTTTACAAAATATAAACCAGAGTTTGAAAAACATGATACTACTGTTATAGGTGTAAGTAAGGATAGTTGTGAATCTCATAGAAAGTTTATAGAAAAAAAAGATTTAAATTTAACTTTGATTTCTGATGAGGATAAAGCTATTCATAAAAAATATGGAGTTTGGCGTCCTAAAAAATTTATGGGAAAAGAATTCGTAGGAACTGTTAGAACTACTTTTTTAATTGATTCAGATGGTAAAATTAAAAAAATTTGGGATAATGTTCGAGTTAAAGGCCATGCTGACAAGGTTTTAGAAGAAGTAAAAAAAATATAAGTTTTTTTATTTGAAACGAATTGTTTCAAGGTTCATTGGAGCTGTAGTTGTAAGTTTGTATCTTTTATGAACTGCTGATGATACATCGAGACATTTTGATTCTTCTCCGTGACCAAAAATTATTTTTTCAGGTCTTGGAGAAGTATTATTTACATAGTTTAATAGTTGTCCTCTATCGCTATGTCCTGAGAAACCATCAACTGTTTCTACATTCATATTCATTTTAATGTTAACTACTTCGTTACCCATTCTTAACTGAATGTCGTTTCTACCTCTCTGTATTTTTTTACCAGTAGTTCCTTCGGCTTGATAACCAACAAATGCAATAGTGTTTTTACTGTCATCTGCCCAGGATTTAAAATATTCCATAACGGGTCCACCGTTCATCATACCACTAGTAGCAAGTACTATACAAGGGTCGGGGTCATTTATGATTTTTTCACGCATTTCATGACTGTCTACACCATGAAAGACATCTGAAATCAAAGGATTTTCTCCTTTCTGAAAGATTTTATTTCTAAGTTTATTATTAAGGTATTCTGGATATGCTGTATGAATAGCTGTTGCTTCAAGTATCATACCATCAAGATATACTGGTGCTTTAGGCACCTTTTTTTTACGCATGAGTTCTTCAAGGACAATCATTACTTCTTGACTACGTCCAACTGCAAAAACTGGTACCAACATTTTTCCTTTTTTACTAAGCGTTCTTTTAACTATATCATTGAGTTTGTCAGTGGCTTCTTTTCTTGTTGGTTGAAAATCATCTTTCCCACCATATGTTGATTCCATAAATAATGCTTCAAGTCTTGGAAAACGATTTACCGCTGGGTTAAAAAGCCAAGTACGCTCATATTTAATATCTCCTGTGAAAGCAATATTATACATTCCTTCACCTATGTGAAGATGAGCTATAGCTGAACCAAGAATATGACCTGCATTATGAAAAGTAAGACGAACATCAGGTGTTATATCGGTTGTATCGCCGTAATCCATAACGATACAGTGTTTTATCACATCACGGATGTTTTCAGCTGAGTAAGGTACTTTTTTTGCATCAGCAGCAGCTACTTTAAGATAATCCATTTGAAGAAGAGTCATCATATCTCTAGTTGGTGGTGTACAATAAACTGGTCCGCTGAAACCATATTTGTAAAGAAGAGGGACAAAACCCGAATGGTCTAGATGAGCATGTGTAACAATTACTGCATCAAACTGATCAATTGGTAAAACCTCTGGAAGATGAAGATAAGGACTACTGTTATCAGATGAGACATCAACGCCACAATCAATCATTATTTTACTATCCTGAGTATGAAGCATCGCACAAGAACGACCAACTTGACGGAATCCTCCAAGAGCTGTAACACGAATAAATTTTTCACCCTCAGACATACCACGATGAAGACGACGACCTATTTTACGAAGAATTTCAGTTCTCTCATCTGCCATAGAACGCAGGTAACCTCGGATTTCTTTAACAGTTTTAGATTGTAAAGGCGGTGTACGAACAATTCTAGGAGACCAATTTATTTCTTGACGAATCTCATTTAACAAAGCACCTTGTTTACCAATAGCAACACCTGGTTTTTTAGCTTCAATAGTCACTTCTCCTACATCTGGTAAAAAATAAATATTAGTAATTTCAGCATCATCTGGAACAATTTTTTTGATTTTTTTCTCAGCAAGTTCGGTATTAGTAATAACCGATGGATCGGGACGTACCACTATACGTTTCTGAAGCATTTTAGCCAAGTGTTTTACTATATCACTTTTCTTTGCAAATTTATCAGGGGTTTTAGTGTATATTACAAGTAATGCTCCTTCGAACTCTACATTTGATACATCGATACTTGGAGGAATTACTCCCCTTACTTTTCCTTTAATTTCACGTAAAACGTCTTCTACTGTCATAAAAACTCTTCACCTAAAAAGGCTTTTTTTCTTATTTTATAAATATTAAATTTGATATATTTCAGAGAAATAAAGTCTAAATGTTTCTTAAACACAAATATGATAAATAAATAAAGATAAATAAATTTTTGAGATAATTTTAGTTTTTGTTATTTTTTTTATTTTTCTAACTTTTTCATCAATTCTTTTATTTTTTCCTCTGGAACTGATTCGAAACCATTCTTGTTTATAATGGCTACATCTATCATACCACCAGATGCTGAATCACGGTTTTTAGCTGCAGTGATAGCCCGTACAGCTAATCCTACGCCTTCTTCACAACTAAGTCCTTCATGATAGCTATCTTCTAAAAATCCAAAAACAAATGGTGAACCAGAACCTGCTGATGTGTAAGTATCAGGTATTGCTCCGCCAGCTGCATCTAAAGAGTATACATATCCACCGGTGTCATCATAACCACCAAGGATTAATTGAACATAGTAAGGCATAAATTTACTTTGATTAAGGATATTAGCCATAAGAGTAGCAGCACTTTTTACAGGCATACGAACATCTCTTTTAAGTCTGTAAAGATTAGCTTCAGCATTCAAGTAACGTGCAAGACTTTGAAGGTCACCTACGAGACCAGCGGTTGCAAGAGCAAGATGTTGATCAATTTTATATAGTTTTTTTGTTTTTTTATGAGCTATCAAATTACCCATTGTCGCTCTTTTTTCTGTAGCGATAATTACGCCATCTTTGCAAACCATGCCTAAAGTTGTTGTACCTGTTTTCTTTTTATCTTCTAAATTTACGTCTCTCATAAATATAACTCCTCATAAAATTAGGAAAAACACAAGCAAAGACAATATATAAGTTTTATAAATATTTTTTGCAATATCTAACCATATACCTTTTTTTATTCAGCAAACAATGAAGCTACTTTCTCTACCTGATCTTTATGGGATAGAATTGTTACCTTGTCTCCAGCGAAAAGCCTTACATCATCTGTTGGAATTATGAATTTATGATCTCTTTCAATAGCTACAATAAGGCTTTTTTTTGGAAGACCAATTTTTCTAATAGTTTTATCTGAAAGTTTTGAATTATCAGCAATTGGTAGTCTAAAAATTTCAGCATGAGCTCCTACATTCATATATTCTTCAACATTTGGATGAATTATTGATTTGTATAAATGTTCTGCCATTACGATATTTGGGCTTTTCACCATTTTAACTCCCTTTTCCATGTACATTGGTTTACTTTCTTCTTGGTTAACAACTGATATAAGATGTTTTACTCCCTTGTTTTTTGCAAGCGAACATACCATCAGGTTAACTGCATCGTCATTAGTTGTTGTGACTACAACATCTGCTTTGCTAACTTCGGATTCATCTAGTGTTTCTTCTTGAGTTGCATCTGCATTAATGGCTACTGCGTCATATTTACGAGCGATTTCTTCACAGTTTTCTTGGTTTCTATCAATAACGATAACATTGTGATTTCGATCTTGTAAAGCTAATTCCGTAAGTCTTCTACCTATTCCACCGGCTCCAACGATTATAATGTACATGTTTTTTTATCCTCATTTTTTTTTGAATTTGAATGGTTTTTGGTAAAAATAAGCATGTTATTAAAGCTTT